>JALOQR010000058.1 GCA_025459365.1 Fimbriiglobus sp. | reverse complement strand
GGCGGTCGATCTCCCCACCGGCGGCAAGATCGAGAAGGTCGATTTCGAGCGGCACGTCATGGGGTTGCTCTCCAAGACGGGGTGCAACGCCGGCTCGTGCCACGGTAGCTTCCAGGGGAAAAACGGCTTCCGCCTGTCGCTGTTCGGGTACGAGCCGAACTTCGACCACGGCTGGATCACCCGCGACAACCTCGGCCGGCGGGTGGACGTCCAGAACCCCGACCGCAGCCTGTTCCTGATGAAAGGAGCGGGCAAGATGCCGCACGACGGCGGCATGCGATTCGGCCAGGAGAGCTGGCAGTACCGCATCTTCCGTGAGTGGATCGCCGGCGGGGCGAAGCACACCCCCGGTTCCGGCGAGATCAAGGAACTGAAGGTTTCGCCCCCGGATTTCGCCGTACTGGGCGACGCGACCCCGGTTCAGGTGAAAGTCACCGCTACCTTCGCCGACGGCACCACCGAAGACATCACCCCGTTCTGCGACTTCAAAATTTCCGACGACGCCGTGGCGAACCTCACCCCGCTCGGCCAACTCACCGCCCGCACCCCCGGCGACGCCGGCCTGACAGTGCTCTACCGCGGCAGCGTGAAGGGCATCCGCGTGCTGGTGCCGGCCCCCGCCAAGCCCGGCGCCAAGTACCCGAACCCACCGGCCAACAACTTCATCGACCGCGAGGTGTTCGCCAAGCTCCAACTGCTGAACATGGCACCGTCGGAGTTGTCGTCGGATGCCGAGTTCCTGCGGCGGGTGACCATCGACACGCTGGGAATCCTGCCGACCCCGCACGAGGTGCGGGCGTTCCTGGCCGATACGAACAAGGACAAACGGACGAAGAAGATCGATGAGTTGCTCCGGCATCCGCTGCACGCGGCCGTGTGGGCGACCAAGCTCTCCGACATCACCGGCAACAACACTGTCGCACTGGAGCAGCCCAACGGGGCGGCGCAGAACAAGCGGAGCCAGATGTGGCACGACTGGCTGCGGAAACGGGTCGCCGACAACCAGCGCTACGATGAACTGGTGCGGGACATCGTCACCGCCACCTCCGCCGATGGCATGAAACCGGGCGAGTGGTTCGAGTTCGTCAAGAAGTTGGACGAGCGGTTGATGACCGCCGACGGCAAGCCGACCCCACCCGAAGCTGGGTTCGACTCCGAGTACACGAACAAGAAGACCCTCGACCTGTTCTGGCGGCGGCAGCAGCAGGTGCCGATCGAGCAGTGGGGGGAGAAGATCGCGGCGGCGTTCCTCGGGGTGCGGCTGGAATGCGCCCAGTGCCACAAGCACCCGACCGACCGCTGGACGCAGGACGACTACTGGAGCTTCGCTAACCTGTTCGCCCCGGTGGTGTCGTCGGCCAACCAGTTCAGCAGCCCGGAGGCGAAGAAGCTGGCCGACGAGGAGAACGCGAAGCGGAAAGAAGCGAACACCGCCAGGAACAACAACCAGTTCGTGAACGTGCGGGAGATGTTCTTCGCCACCACCGCGGCGAATTTGAAGAACGTGCCCGCTCTCAAGCCGATCCCAATGACGACCCGCACGGTGCCGAGCAAGGCCCTCGGCGGGCCGGAACTGCCCCACCAGAAGGGGGAAGACACCCGCGTCAAGCTGGTGTCGTGGATGACCGACCCGGCGAACCCGTTCTTCGCCCGTAGCTTCGTCAACCGGGTCTGGGCGCACTACTTCGGCGTCGGGCTGGTTCACCCGGTGGACGACTTCAGCCAGGCCAACCCGCCGACCAACGCCCGCCTGCTCGACGCCCTCGCCAGCGAGTTCGTGAAGAGCGGCTACGACCTACGGAAGCTCGAAACCCTGGTGCTCAACAGCCGGGCGTATCAACTCTCGTCGGTGCCGAACGACACCAACCAGTTCGACAAGAACAACTTCGCCCGCGGGTACGTCCGCCCGCTCATGGCCGAGCAGGTGGTGGACGTGCTCAACAGTGCGTGCGACGTGGACGAGAACTTTGCCGCCGACGCCCCCGCCGGCAAGAAGATGAGCGAGATCGGCGCCAGCCGGCTGAACGCCCAGGTCGCCTACGCTCTCCGCATCTTCGGCCGCCCGCCCCGCACCACCGCCTGCGATTGCGAACGCGCCGCCGAACTGGCCCTGCCGCAAACCCTCTACCGCATGACCGACCCCACCGTGGCTGCCAAGCTCACCCAGAGCCGCCGACTGGCCGCCCTGGTGAAGAACAAGGTGCCCGACGAACAAGCGGTGGAAGAACTGTTCCTCGGGTCGCTCAGCCGCCTCCCGACCGACAAGGAGAAGGCCGACGCCGTGGCGTACATCAAAGGCGAAAGGAACCGCGCCACCGCCCTGCAAGACGTGCTGTGGGCGCTGATCAACACCCGCGAGTTCATCCTGAACCATTGAGCGGTCAGCGCGACGTGAGTCCGCCGGTTGCGAGCAGCACAACACCGGCGGACTCACGTCGCGCCGTTCGCCCGGAAATCCCCGCCCTCCTCCCTCCACCCTCGGAGCGATGACCATGGACTGCGAACGCTTCCACCGCCGCAACTTCCTCCAGATCGGCGCCGCCGGTGCCCTGGGCCTGACCCTCCCCGGTATCCTCGCCTCCGAGGCGCGGGCCGCCAAGGAGTCGGGCACTGGGCCGAAGGCGAAGGCGAAGAGCGTCATCTTGGTGTGGCTCGCCGGCGGCCCGGCCACCATCGACATGTGGGACAACAAGCCCGACGCCCCCGAGGGCATCCGCGGCGAGTTCAAGAGCATCCCGACGAAGGCCGCCGGCGTCCAGTTCGCCGAGACGCTGCCGAAGATGGCCGAGCAGGCCGACAAGGTGACGGTGGTGCGCAGCCTGTATCACACCGTCCCCAGCCACGGCCCGGCGACGGTATGGATGACCACCGGCAACAAGCCGACCGCCGCCCTCCAGTACCCGGCCCTCGGGTCGGTGTCCGCCAAGCTGCTGTCGGTCGAGAAGGGCATTCCGCCGTTCGTGACGTTCATGGACCTCCGCGGCGGGCAGGCCGGCACCTCCGGTTACCTCGGCACCGCCTACAACCCGTTCCTGGTGGAAGGGGCCGGCGGCGGTGGGAAGGACGCCAAGGGAGCCAACTTCCGCCTGCGGGGGATCAGCCTGCCGAACAACGTCAGCCTGGATGACCTCGACAAGAAGGACAAGCTGCTGAAGTCGTTCGACGACGGCTTCCGCAAGATCGACCAGAACAGCGACCTGGCCGACGGCCTCGACGCCTTCCACCAGCAGGCCCTCGATATCCTGCGGTCGGACAAGACGAAGAAGGCGTTCAACCTGAGCGAGGAGTCGCAGAAGGTGCGGGAGAGCTACGGCACCGGCCCGCTGGCCGCTTCGGGGTTGGCCGCCCGCCGGCTGGTGCAGGCCGGGGTGCGGTTCGTCACCATCGGCATGGGCGGGTGGGACACGCACCAGAAGACGTTCGAAGCGCACAAGCAGCGGCTGATGCCCAACCTCGACACCAGCCTCGCGGCCCTCATCGCCGACCTCGATGCCAACGGCCTGCTCGACAGCACCATCGTGATGTGTGCCGGCGAGTTCGGCCGCACCCCGAAGGTGAACAAGAACGCCGGCCGCGACCACTGGTCCCGCAGCATGGCGTGTGTGCTCGCCGGCGGTGGCTTCAAGAAGGGGTTCGTGTACGGGGCGACCGACAAGGAGGGCATGGCCCCGGATCGCGACGGCTGCACCCCGGACGACATCGCCGCGACCATCTTCGGCCAACTCGGCGTGCCGCACACCACCGAATTGCAAACCCCGACCGGCCGCCCGATGCAGCTCTTCCGCGAGGGCAAGGTGGTCGAGAAGATCGTGGCGTGAGGTGGGCGGCGAGCCGGTCCACGTGATGAGCCGACCCCGCAAGGGGTCGGCTCATTCAGCCCAGCCCCGGCAGGCCGTCGATGCTGGCGGCGTTCTTCCTCGCCTGATACTCCTTCACCCCGTCCGGCCCCTTCTTCTCCGCCCACGCGGGAAGTTGCTCGCGGTCGCCCACGAACTCGTACCGCGGCACCCCGTACCCGCACGAGTCGGAAATGCGGTCGGCGTCCAGCACGATCACCGACCGCACGCCGGGCATCGCCGGGAAGTGCCCCGACAGTTCGGCCCACTCGGCATCCGTCGGCGTCACCACCCGCCCGCGGCCCTGCAGCCGCACGATCCGCGGCCGCCCCTCGAACGCGCAGAACATCACCGTCAGCCGCCCGTTCTCCCGTAGGTGGGCGATCGTCTCCACCCCGCTGCCGGTGAGGTCGAGGTAGGCGACGGTCGTCGGCCCGAGGACGCGGAACGAGTCGAGCCCCTTCGGCGACAGGTTGACGTGCCCGTCCGCGCTCAGCGGGGCGGTGGCGACGAAGAACATCCGCTGGGCGGTGATGAACGCCCGCAGGTCGTCGTCGATGGCGGCGAACAGTTTGCCCACGGGGTCGCTCCGGTTCGGGGTCGGTCACTTCAGCCAGCCGAGGATCTTGGCGGCGTAGTACGTCCCGCTCATGCTGCTCGGGGCGGTCGCGTCGACGCCATACCCGCCGTCCGGGCGGCGGCAACCGGCCACGAACTTGGCCACTCCGTCGGCTCGGCTGGCGGGTCGGCCGATCAGGTGAAACGCCCGCATGACGCGGTAGGTCGTGTCGGCGTCGGAGGTCTTGGCGTCGGGCTTGGCCCAGCCGCCGTCGTCGGCCTGGAAGTTCCCGAGGAGGGCGTGGGCCGTCTTTCGCTGGCCGTCGTCGTAGGGGTGACCCAACCGCAGGGCGAGCGCCACCCGTGAGCCGAGCATCCGCCCGTTGCGCACGTCGTCTTTCTTCGCTTCCGTTTCAGCGGCTTTCACCCACCGGTCCACGTCGATGCCGCTCTCGTGCACCCCGAACGCCTCGATCGCGGCGGCACCGAGGCGGTAGTCCTCGAAGGATTTCGCGTTCGCATCGATGTAGGCCATCGCCTTCTGGTACTTCTCCTTCGGCACGCCGACGGCCTTCGCCGCCAGCAGGCCAACGCAAGTACTCGCCACCGTCGCCTTCTCCCCCGGCTCGGCGAACGTGCCGGTCTTCTCGTCGAAGCAACTCATCACGAACTTCGTCAACTTCTCCTTGTCGGTCACCTCGCCGCCGAAGAACGGGATGGCGTTCACCGCCCCGTTCACCGCCCGCAGGCTCGGCTTGAGCTTCTCGCCGTCCTTCGGCGGGGACACCGCCCACGCCCCGGTTTCGGGGTCACGCAGCGACTCGATGAACTTGAGGGTGGCCTTTTTCTCGTCGGCCGTCTGCGCGAGTGCGACGGCCGGCAGCAAGGCGAGTGCGAAGAGCAAACGCATAACAGACCTCTCGGCAAGCCGTGCCCCGTGAGGGGTCGGTTGGTGGCGCGAACCTCTACTGTACTCGCCCACCGAGGGTGTGGTATAACCCGCCTCCCCTGGGAGGGATTCCGCATGGCCGGGTTCCGCACACACATCGCCGTCTCGACCGCTTGCGGGGTCGCGGCTGGTGTCACCGCTGCTATTCCCCTCAAGCACGCGCCCGAGACGGCATTCCTGGTCGGCACCCTCACCGCCGTCGGCGGGATGCTGCCCGACCTGGATTCCGACTCCGGGAAGCCGCTACGGGAACTGTCGAGCCTGGCGGCCGCGGTACTGCCAATGCTGCTGTACACCCGGCTGAAGGACACCGGCCTGACCCATGAGGGAGTGCTCGCCATCCTGGTGGGGGCGTACTTGGTCATCCGCTACGGGGTTGTCCACCTGTTCAAGCACGTGACGGTTCACCGCGGGATGTTCCACAGCATCCCAGCCATGTTCATCGCGGGGTTGGCGGTGTACCTCGCCTACGACTGCCCGGCCGCTCTGCAGTCGGTGCGTTATGTGCTCGCCGGCGGGGTGATGCTCGGCTTTCTTTCGCACCTCATCCTGGACGAAATCTGGAGTGTCGGGTTCGACGGGGTGGTGCCCAAGTTGAAGGCGTCGGCCGGCAGTGCATTCAAGCTCTTCTCGTCGTCGGTGTGGGGAACGGCCGTCTGTTACGGGATGCTCGGGGCGCTCGGTTTCCTGGCCTACAAGGATTATCAGCATCGCCTCGGGCATGGCACGGAGCCGATTGGCCTGCACATTCCTGGCATCCCGTTGCCCACCTTCGGGGAAAAGCACTCGGGGGCCTTGCCGGTCGTGCAAAACAGTCTGACCGCCGGAACCGCTCCAGATTGATCCTGCGGTTTCGGCCCAGGCGACAGTGAAAATTCGTTGAGTTTGGCGGCGGATTAGTCTGGCCGGTCCCCCGTCTGTCCGCCTAACCTTCGGCATATCTCTCCGGTCGAAGGTCCGTCATGAGCTTCTGGGACGCGGTCTCCGCGTTGTCGCTCGTCTCGCTTGCGTTCTTCGCCCTCGCATTGCTGGTGGCGTTCGCGTTCGAGTTCATCAACGGCTTCCACGACACTGCCAACGCCGTCACCACCGTCATCTACACCCGCACCATGCGGCCGACTCCGGCCGTGCTGTACTCCGGGGTGATGAACTTCCTCGGGGTGCTTCTCGGCGGTACCGGGGTGGCGTTCGGCATCGTCAATCTGCTCCCGGTCGATCTGCTCATCGCCGAGAACGCCGAATCGGCCCGCGGCGGGCTGGTGATGGTGCTGGCCCTGCTCATCGCCGGGGTGGTATGGAACTTGGGGACGTGGTACCTCGGCCTGCCAGTGAGTAGCTCGCACACCCTCATTGGCAGCATCCTCGGGGTCGGCTTAACCAACGGGCTGATGACCGGCCTCGGGCTAGGCGGGGTGAAGTGGGAGAAGGCGACCGAGGTTGGCCTGGGGTTGCTTCTCTCCCCGCTCATCGGCTTTTTGGCGTCGTGGTTGCTCCTGCACATCATGAAAGGGATCTTCAAGGACCCGAAACTCTACGCCCCGCCCGTCGGCGACGACCGCCCGCCCCGGTGGGTGCGGGCTGTCCTTGTGATTACCTGCGGCGGGGTGAGCTTCGCCCACGGCTCCAACGACGGGCAGAAGGGAATGGGCCTGATCCTGCTCGTGCTCATTGGCTTCCTCGCCGGCCACTACGCCCTCGATATCTACGACGCCCGTAAGCTGGAACCGGCCCGCGCGGCCGTGCCGGTGGTGCGGGAGAAACTCGAAGCGGCCGGCAAACTCACGCCGGAGTTGATCGCCGACGCCGACGCGGTGACCGCTGCTCTGGAAGGGAAGACCTCGTTCGCCGAACTGCCGGAGGCAGACCGCAAACAACTGCGGCAGCGGATCTACCGGCTAGTCACAGCCGCCGACAAGGCCAAGCTGAAGGGGGAGGGGCGGGCTGACCCACCACAGGCGGCACTGAAAGGGGCGATCGAGTTCGTGCCGCTGTGGGTCGTGATTGGCACGGCCCTGGCGCTGGGTATTGGCACGACGGTCGGGTACAAGCGGATCGTGGTGACGGTGGCCGAGAAGATCGGCAAGTCGCACCTCACCTACGCCCAGGGAGCCGCCGCCGAGACGGTCGCCGCCCTCACCATCCTGCTCAGCACCTTCTTCAAGATGCCAGTCAGCACGACACAAGTGCTGAGTAGCGGGGTCGCCGGCACGATGGTCGCCAACGGGAGCGGGGTGCAAGGAAAAACCACCACGAAGATCCTGCTCGCGTGGGTCGTCACGCTCCCCTGCACCATGCTGCTCAGCGGTGGGCTGTTCGCGCTCGGCCGGTTACTGTTCCAGTGATGGCGGAGCGTACCGTGTCCCGCCGGCCCGCCACCACGGAGTGCGGCCCATGCTCCCCGCCGAGGTGATGCGACAGATCCGCCGGCTGCATCTTCGCGCCCGGCGGGCGGTGCAGACGCTCCTCGGCGGCGAGTACCACTCGGCGTTCAAGGGGGCCGGTCTGTCGTTCGAGGAGGTGCGGGAGTACCAACCGGGCGACGACGTGCGGGGCATCGACTGGAACGTCACCGCCCGCAGCCATACGGCGTTCATCAAGCGGTACGTCGAGGAGCGGGAACTCACCATCCTCTTGGCGGTAGACCTGTCGGGAAGCCAGCGGTTCGGCACCCGCGTGCAGCCGAAGCGGAGCGTGACCGCTGAACTGGCGGCGCTGGTGGCGTTCTGTGCGGTGAGCAACAACGACCGCGTCGGGCTGATGGGGTTCACCGACCGCGTCGAGCGGTACGTCCCGCCGAACAAGGGCGTGCGGCACGTCCTGCGGTTGCTCCGCGACATCCTGTTTTTCGAGCCAGAACACAAGGGCACCGACCTGGCCGCGGCACTGGATCACCTGAACAAGGCCCAGAAGCGGCGGGCCATCGTGTTCGTCCTCTCCGACTTCCTCGGCACGGGCTACGAAGACAGTTTCCGCCGGGCGGCGCACAAGCACGACCTGATCGCGGTGCGGACGGCCGACCCACGCGAGATGGAACTGCCCCCGGTCGGGCTGGTGAACTTCGAGGATGCCGAGACAGGCCAGCAGGTGCTGATCGACACGAACAGCCGGCGGGTGCGGGAGGAGTTCGCGGCGACGGCGGCGGAGCGGCGGGCGGCGTTCGTGAAACTGGCGAGAAGTGCGAAGGCGGACGTGATCGAGGTTGGCACCGGTGGGGATCACTTTGACGGGCTGCTGCGGTTCTTCCGGACGCGGGAAAAGCGGATGCGGCGGTGAGGCGTCACGGGGACAGTTCGACGGCAGCGAGGAAGTCGGCGGGAGACACGACCGGTATGCCGCGAAACGGGTGCAGGGCGAGCAGGTCGGCGTCGCCGCTCACCAGGTAGTCGGCTGCTCCGTTGACCGCCACCTCAAGAAACATATCGTCGTTCGGGTCGCGGCAGGCGACGACGGGGGTGAGGATGTCCACCTCACGGCCGCGATTCTCCAGCAGCGTCAGAAAGTCGAGCCGTTCTTTCTCCGTGCGGTAGCGATTGAACCGAGGTTTGCGGAGGATGCGGTCGGCCTCTGCGATCGTGGCCGCAGAGTGCAACAGTGTGCCGTGAGCGAGCACGAACAAGACGGCCCGTGCGGGGAGTGAACCCGGCAAAATCGCGGCACTCAGGATGACGCTGGTGTCAACGACGACGTTCATCCTTGTCCTCGCGGAGAATGTCTTTCAGCACCTCTTCGGTCATCCCCTGCTCGGTCGCGTAGCGACCCATGTCCGCCATCACCTGTTCGAGCGTGCGGGTTGGAGGGTTGGTCAACATGCGGAGTCGCAACGAGAGCATGAGGTCGTAAGCTTCACGCTCTTTATCCGTTGCCTCGCGGTACTTCTGCGCGGTGTCTGCGTCCACGGTGATCGTGATCGTGTCGGTCATGGCGGAGTCCTCCGGTGCCGTCATCATACCCGATCCCTTGTCGGGCCGGGTGGTCGGCCCCACACTACACCGCATGGACGACACAGCCCACCGTTTCTTCAAAACGCTCCTCGAAACGCCCAGCCCCAGCGGGTACGAGCAGCCGATCCAGGCCGTCGTGCGGGGCTACGCCCACGATTTTGCCGACGCCGTTCGCACCGACTCGCACGGCAACGTGTTTGCCACCCGCGTACCACCAGGATCGCCCGAGTCCGCCCCGCGGGTGATGCTCGCCGGCCACTGCGACCAGATCGGCCTGATGGTGCAGCACGTCGATGCCGACGGCTTCCTGTACGTTCAGCCGATCGGCGGGTGGGACGTACAAATCCTGCTCGGCCAGCACCTCACCGTGTGGGGCAAGGACGGCCCGGTGCGGGGCGTCGTGTCCCGCAAGGCGATTCACCTGCTCAAGCCGGAGGAGCGGACGAAGGTGCCCGACTTCACCGACCTGTGGGTGGACATCGGAGCGAAGAACAAGGACGAAGCCGAACAGGTGGTACGCAGCGGCGACCCGGTGACGCTCGAACTCGGCTACCGACCGCTGCGGAACGGGCTGGCGGCGTCGCCGGCGATGGACGACAAGGTCGGCGTGTTCGTGGTCATGGAAGCCCTGCGGCACCTGAAGGGGCGTGAACTGCGGGCGGCCGTCACGAGCGTGAGCACCGTCGCCGAGGAGATCGGCCTACGGGGGGCGACGACGGCGGCGTACAGCGTCAACCCGCACGTCGGCATCGCCGTGGATGTGTGCCACGCCACCGATACCCCCGGCGGCGACAAGAAGCAACTCGGCGACGTGAAGTGCGGCGGCGGGCCGGTGGTGTTCCGCGGACCAAACATGAACCCGAAGGTGGTGCAGTTGCTCGAAGCGACCGCCGCGGCGCACCAAATCCCAATTCAGGTCCGCGGGGCAGCGAAGGCGACCGGCACCGATGCCAACGTGATCCAGATCAGCCGGCAGGGGGTGGCTACGGGGTTGATCGGCATCCCCAACCGCTACATGCACAGCCCGGTCGAGGTGATTCACCTCGACGACCTGACGCACGCAGCGAAACTGCTCGCCGAGTTCTGCGCCGCCGTCACCCCGGATACCGACTGGACGCCGTGAGCCGACGCGGCTGACCTTCACATTGCCCTGTCCGACCGTCCGCGGGTACCATGCCCCGTACCCTACCCCAGGACGGCGGACGATGGCGAAGACGAAGGGCACCAAACCGAGCGAACCGACCACGGCTGCCCCAGCCCCGGCGAAGGCCGACACGCCGGCCTACACCGTCGTCGCCCGGCGCTACCGCCCGCAGCAGTTCGCCGACCTCATCGGCCAGGAGCACGTCGCCCAGGCGCTCACCAACGCCATCACCTCCGGCCGCATCGCCCACGCCTACCTCTTCACCGGCGCCCGCGGGACGGGCAAGACGTCCACTGCCCGCATCCTGGCGAAAGCCCTGAACTGCGAGAAGGGGCCGACCCCCACGCCGTGCGACGTGTGCCCGATGTGCGTGAGCATCGCCGCCGGCAACGACGTCGATGCCATCGAGATCGACGGGGCCAGCAACAACAAGGTGGACGAGGCCCGCGAACTACGGAGCAACGTTGGGTACATGCCCACCCGCGGGCGGTTCAAGGTCTACATCATCGACGAAGTCCACATGCTCAGCACTGGCGCTTTCAACGCCCTGCTGAAGACGATGGAGGAGCCGCCGCCGCACGTCAAATTCATCCTCGCCACCACCGACCCGCACAAGATCCCGATCACCATCCTCAGCCGCTGCCAGCGGTACGACTTCGCCCCGGTGAGCGGCCGGAGAATCTTCGACGCCCTCACGCACATCGTCAGCCGGGAAGGTATCGACGCCGAGCCGGAAGCCCTGCGGATGGTCGCCCGCCGGGCGAACGGCTCCATGCGAGACTCGCAGACGCTCCTGGAGCAACTGCTCGCGTCCGCCGAGGGGAAACTCACCGCCGAACAGGTCCACCGGGTGTTCGGCACCCTATCCGAAGACGCCGTGCTGGAGTTGGCCGACGCCATCCTGAAGGGGGACGCAAAAACGGCGGTGGAACTGGTCGGCGCGACGGCGGAGAAGGGGCTACAACTCGGCGAACTGCTCGACCAACTCACCGATTACTGGCGGGCGATGATGCTCACGGCGGTCGGCGGGGGCGACTCGGCCGACCTGACCGACACCGCCGCCGAACAGGTGAAGCGGCACGCGGCCACGACGACCCTCGACGCCATCCTCGCCGGGATCGAGATTCTGACCGAAACACGGGTGAAATTGCGGGGGTCGCCCCATGCTCCGGTGTTGCTGGAAGTGGCAGCCGTGCGGTTGGCGAAACTGGCAGATCTTCTGAGCGTGGCCGAACTCGCCCAGTGGTTCACACAGGGCGGGGGTGGCGGTGGGCACGCGCCTGCCCAGCGGGTGCCGGCCCACTTGCCGGCAGGAAACGGGGAGGCGGTCAAAAAAAAAGTCGTGACGGCTCCAGAAGTTAGGGCGAACGGAGCAGTCGGTGCGTCGGCGGCTCGCGGAGAGGCAAAACCGACTGGCGAAGAGTCGATAGAGGTGGTATGGGATAAGGTGCTGGAGCAAGTCGGGCCGATTTTGGCGACCCATCTCCGACAGGCGGCCGTCACGCAAGCAAATTTTGGGCCAAATTCACTGGTTCTTCCGTTCCCCGCCGCGTATAGTGCAGCCTACGAGACGGCGAAGGCCGAGCGGAACCAGGAAACTCTTCGCAAAGCCTTCAAGCACGTCACGGGCCGTGAGTGGACCGTCCGCGTCGAACTCGACGCCGCCCCGCCCACGGCCAACGGTGCTCATCCGCCGCCCACCGTTCCGCCCCGGCCGGCCACACGCTCGCGGAGCGAACTGCTCGCCCTGCCGTTCTTCGCCGCCCTGGGCGACACCCTCGGGGCGCAACTGATGAGGGCCGACGACGGATTCGACCCGTTCGGTCAAACAGTCGTTGAACCGGTCGCCGACACCCCCGAAACACCCACCCCGACTGACCCCGACGAGATCTGACCCATGTTCAAAGAACTCTCCGCGATGATGGGCCTGCTCGGAAACAAGGACAAAATGCAGGCCGAGTTGGCCCGCTACCAGGCGGCGGTGGCGGCCATCACGGCGGAGGGGACGGCCGGCGGCGGGATGGTGACGGTGAAGGTGAGCGGCAAACTGGAGGTGGTGTCGGTGAAGGTCAACGAAGACGCCCTCAAGTTGAACGACCGCGAGGTGCTCGAAGACCTGATCTCCGCCGCGACCAACCAGGCGCTGAGCAAGGCGAAGGAGCAGGTGGCCGCCGAGACGGCAAATATGGCCGGGAGCATGGGCCTGCCGCCGGGCATGCTCGGCGGGCTGGGCCTGCCGGGGATGTGAGGTGAGCCGCGAGGCGAAGCCGAGCGCGAGAGGATGAGTCGTGGCGAAGTGGTGGAACCGACTCACTCGCGTGGATGAGAAGCGCTGGGAGAAATTTCGACGGCTGGGCTTTTTCGGCTTCGTGATGGTGTGGGGCATTGCCGCGTTCGGGATGACCACCGGGATTCTCTCCGTCTCCGCCCTACTGGCACTCGAAGGTATTGATCGTCTTCAGGAAGAGTGGGGCTGGTGGGGTCTGATTGGCAGGTGGCTATTACGAGTGGGTGCGTTCGCAGGCGGTGGCTTCCGGTGGAGCGCAGTGATGTGGTGGAGTATGGAGTGGATGTATAAGCGGCAGTTGCGAAAGTCCGGCCGCGAGCCAACCCCGCCGGGAACCGGCGATCCGGACGCGGGGTGAGCCGACCAATCGCCCCGAAGGGGCCGTCGGATGTAGCCCAGGGCGGAAGCCCTGGGTGCGGTCAACAACACAACATCCCGCCCCGGAGGGGCCGGCCCCTCCGGGGCGGACAAGATTTCACGGATCGGACCCCAGGGTTTCCGCCCTGGGCTACACCCGGCGGCCCCTCCGGGGCGAAAAGACGACGAGGTGGCACGAATGCCCGACGCGACCGGACCAATCCAAACGCTGTTGCAGGAGTTCGCCAAACTCCCCGGTATCGGGCCGAAGAGCGCCGAGCGCATCGTCCACTTCCTGCTGAACGGCGACCGGCGGGTGGCCATCGGCCTGCGGCAGGCGTTGCAGGGGGTACTCGAGCGGGTGCGACCTTGCCGCGTCTGTTTCAACCTGACCGACGGGGCCGAGGTCTGCCCCATCTGCTCCGACCCCCGGCGAGACCCCTCGATCATCTGCGTCGTCGAAACGCCGCGGGACGTGACGCTGTTCGAGCGGACCGGCAGTTTCCGCGGGCTGTACCACGTGCTCGGCGGGCGGCTCGCCCCGCTCGACGGCGTCGGCCCAGACCGGCTCACCTTCCAGCCGCTCGTCGAGCGGGTCCAGCGCGGCGGGGTGCGGGAGGTGATCCTGGCCACCAGCCCGACCCTCGAAGGCGACGGAACGGCGCTGTTCGCATCGAACTTGTTGGCCGGAATGACGGTCACGATCACCAAACTGGCGCGAGGATTGCCTGCCGGAGCGTCGTTGGAATTGACCAACGCCCAAATTCTGGCCGACGCAATCGAAGGGCGGAGGGCGGTGTGATCCAGTACTCCGTACCCGTCGGGTGCGGTGGTTTGAACCGCTCTCGGAGTGAGCGGAGGACCTTGCAGAACACTCGCGAGGGAGCGAAATGAGCGGATTGGGCATGAACATTGGCATGCGGCCATTGCAGGAGCAGAAGATCACGCTCCGCATGATCCAGTCGATGGAAATCTTGCAGATGCCCACCACCGCCCTGGTGGAGAAGGTGCAGGCCGAGTTGCAGGAGAACCCGTTTTTGGAGGTCCGCGAGCGACAGGCGGAGGGGCCGGCGATCGAGGTCAACCCGGATGGCATCCTCAAGCACGACGACAGCGGTGCGCTCGAGTTCAACCGGTTGGAAGAGATCAACAAGGACTGGGGCGACCACTTCAACGCCGACCACCGCCCGAGCCGCGGGGCACTCGAGGAGATGTCGGACCGCAAGTTCGACGCCATGCAGAACGCTGCCGACCACGAACCGAGCCTGCAAGATCACCTGACCGAGCAACTCGGCTACCTCGAACTGGACGAGCGGTTGCGGGAACTGGCCGAGTTCGTCATTTCACACCTCGACGACAACGGCTACCTGCTCGGACACGATCCGGACAGCAACGGCCCACGGACCATCCAACTGAGCGAACTGGCGGCCAATGCCCCAGGTGGGGCGACGACGGACGAGATCGAAGACGCCCTGGGCGTGGTGCAAAAACTCGACCCGCCGGGCGTCGGTGCCCGCGATGTGAAGGAGTGCCTGCTGTTGCAGGTGACCGAGGAGACGCCCTACGCCGAACTCGTCCGCGCCCTCGTCCGCGACCACATGGAAGACGTGGCGTTCAACCGCCTGCCGCTCATCCACAAACGGACCGGGGCCGACCTCGACGACATCGCCGAGGCCATCGACGTTCTCCGCCATCTCGACCCCAAGCCCGGTGCCCGCTACACCCCGGACAACACCCGGTACATCGTGCCCGATGTTCTGGTCGAACGGACCGACGACGGCGACTTCACCGTCCGCCTGACCGACGACTGGCTGCCGAGCGTGCGGATCAGCAAAGAGTACGTGGCGGTGAAAAAGGACCGCACCCAGCCGAAGCCGGTGCGGGAGATGCTCAAGGATAAGTTCCAGAAAGCGCAGTGGCTGCTCTCGGCGATCGAACAGCGGCGGAACACACTGCGGCGGGTGACGCAAGAGATCGTCAAGCACCAGAAAGGGTTCTTCGACCTCGGACCGGACCATATCCAGCCGCTCAAAATGGAGCAGATCGCCGAGCGGGTGGGCGTCCACGTCACGACGGTCAGCCGGGCGGTAGACGACAAATGGGTGCAAACCCCGCGGGGGGTGTTTCCGCTGCGGCGTTTTTTTGGTGGCGGCACCAAGAGCGCCGATGGGCAAGACATTGCCTGGGAAACGATCAAGAGCAAGCTGCTGGAGATCATCGGGGCAGAGGACAAGAAAGCCCCCCTCTCCGACGAAGACATCGTCAAGAAGTTCACCGAGGCCGGGCTGACCATCGCCCGTCGCACGGTGACCAAATACCGCGAGGCCCTAAAGATCCCGTCGAGCCGGCAACGCCGCGACTGGACCGCGGCGTGAAAAGGAAGAGGATTCACCGCGGAGGGCGCGGAGGGCGCGGAGAGAATACATTGAGAGTGTCTTCCGAAAGAACTCTCCCTGTTTTTCTCCGCGCCCTCCGCGGTGAATCCTCTCCTTCATTCGCCTCCCATGAACCTCTCCGACCAAGAAGCGCAAATCCGGCTCGGTGGCGGAGCGAAGGCCATCGCCCGCCAGCACGAGAAGAACCGCCTCACCGCTCGCGAGCGGATCGATCGACTCTGCACCGATTTCTTTGAGCTTGGTTTGTGGGCGGCGCACGGCATGTACGCCGAGTGGGGCGGTGCGCCGAGTGCGGGCGTCGTCACCGGCGTCGGCACGGTGAGCGGCCGGCGGGTGATGGTGATTGCCAACGATGCCACCGTGAAGGCCGGGGCGTTCTTCCCCATGACGGCCAAGAAGGTGCTCCGCGCCCAACGGATCGCCCTGGAGAATCGCCTCCCGCTGGTCTACCTCGTTGATTCCGCCGGCGTCTTCCTGCCGCTCCAAGATGAAGTCTTCCCGGACGAGGACGACTTCGGCCGCATCTTCCGCAACAACGCCGTCATCTCGGCCGAAGGTATCCCGCAGTTTGCCGCCATCATGGGCAACTGCGTCGCCGGCGGTGGCTACCTGCCGGTGTTGTGCGACAAGCTGCTGATGACCGAAGGGAGTGGGCTGTACCTCGCCGGGCCGGCGCTGGTGAAGGCGGCCATCGGGCAGGTGGTCGATCATGAGGCACTCGGCGGGGCGAAGATGCACGCCAGCGTGAGCGGTACCATCGACTACCGCGAGGAGAACGACGAGAAGTGCATCGAGCGGTTGCGGCGGCTTGTTGGGAATCTTCCTGCCGACGCACCCCACCAACCGCATCCGCTCGCGCCGGCGGCCCCGCTCGCGCAGTCCTACGCCCCGTTCACTCAACCCGGCGAGTACGACGTCCGCGATCTGCTGAAACTGCTGCTCGACGACGCCCCGTTCGATGAGTACAAGGCCGAGTACGGCCAATCGCTGGTCTGCGGCACCGGGCGGCTCGGCGGCATGGCCGTCGGCATCGTCGCCAACCAGTGCAAACGGGTGAAGACAGCCGACGGGCAATTGCAATTCGGGCGGGTGATCTACCACGACTCCGCCGACAAGGCCGCTCGGTTCATCATGGACTGCAACCAGACCCGCATTCCGATTCTGTTTATTCAGAACGTGAACGGGTTCATGGTCGGCAAGGAGAGTGAGCAGGCCGGCATCATCCGCGCCGGGGCGAAACTGGTGAACGTCATCAGCAATTCGGTGGTGCCGAAGATCACGCTCATCACCGGTGGGTCGTTCGGGGCAGGCAACTACGCCCTGTGCGGCAAGGCGTTCGACCCGCGGTTGATCCTCGCCTGGCCGACGGCCAAGTACGCCGTGATGGGCGGGGATCAGGCCGCCGGCACACTGCTCGACGTGCAAGTGCAGGCGCTCAAGCGGCAGGGCAAGGAACCCGACGCCGACGAACTGGCCGCCCTGCGGGACAAAGTGAAGGCGAGCTACGACGAGCAGACCGATATCCGCTACGCCGCTGCTCGCCTGTGGGTGGACGCCATCGTACCGCCGGAGCAGAGCCGGGCGGCGCTGATCACGGCCGTGGAGGTCGCCACCCGGCACGACGCCGGCCGAGCGTTCAAGACGGGCGTTCTACAGGTGTAGCGGCGACTTCGAGCGGAATTGCCTCGACCTCCACCACCGTCTCGCCGGCCGGCACCTCGGTCGGCAGCGGTGGCGCGGGGGCCGGGCGACGGCGACGGAACACCCACCCCACCACCCGCCCGGCGAACACCGCCACCGAGTCCCACAGTGAGTACGCTACCGGGGTAACGAGGAGGCTGAGCAGCAGGCTGAGCGCTTGCCCGCCGAGGATCACCTTTGCCATGCTCGCCCGCGCACTCGCCCCGGGCCCCTGCCCGGTGGCAATCGGAACCATCGCCGCCACCAGCATGATGGTGGTCATGAGGATCGGCCGCAGGCGGGCCTCGTTCGCCTTCAGAATCGCGGTGTCTTTCTCCAGCCCCTTCGCCCGTAGTACGTTGGTGTAGTCCACCTGCAGAATACCGTTCTTCTTCACGATGCCGAACAACATGAACAGGCCGATCATGGCATACACGTCGAGGGCGGTCTGGAGAAATAGCAGCGAGAGCATGGCAAACGGCAGCGTGAGCGGCACGGCCATGAGGATGGTCACCGGCTGCACCAGGCTCTCGAACTGGGCGGCCAGGATCATGTACATGAACACGAAGGCGAGAAGGAAGGCGAGGGCGAAGTTGCTGTTCGAGTCGGCCATGAGCTTCGCTTCGCCGAGGAACTCGAAGCGGTAATCAGGAGGCAGGTTCAGCCCTTTCACCTCGTCGGCGATCCACGGTAGTTCCTTGCCGAGCACCGCGCCGGGGGCGAGGTTGGCGGTCACGCTCACGGTACGCTGGCGGTTGTAG
>JALOQR010000321.1 GCA_025459365.1 Fimbriiglobus sp. | reverse complement strand
CACACCGATACCTGCCACAGACAACGCCAACAGGAAGAAGCCCTACGATTTCAAGGCGGCGAAACGCAAGAAACAGGATTAATCAGATCGTCCGCGGGGCGACAATTCACCGAGTACCGCGGAACTCCGGCCCGATGTCGTGGTTTACATCGATGACTCGCGTTCGTCTGAGGTGTGGCCATGCGGTTCGTTCGCTTTCTCCCCGCTCTGATGTTCGCCACCGCGTTCGCCCTGGCCATGCCGGTGCCGGCGGTCGGTGCCGACCCGAAGGCCGAGAAACAGGCCCAGAAGAAGAAGGCGAGGGAAGAAGCGGCCAAAGCGGCTGAAGAAGCACGGCGTGCAGAGGAATTGAAACAAGCCGAGGCAGCGAAGAAAGCGGACGAGGCACGGCGGGCGAGGGCAGCCGAAGCCGCGAAGAAACAAGCCGCCCCGCCTGGCAAGTTCGACGCTGCGAGTGTGGCCGCCTTCATCGATGCCGAAGTGGGCAAGAAACTCACCGCCGAAAAGCTCGACCCGTCGCCCATCTGCACCGACGCCGAGTTCCTCCGCCGGGCCTACCTCGACATCACTGGCGTCATCCCGACCGCCGAGCGGGCAAAGACTTTCCTCGACGACACATCGCCAGACAAACGGGCGAAGTTAATCGATGAATTGCTCACAGACCCGAACTACGGCCGCAAACAAGCCGACGTGTGGCTCGCCAAACTCTTCCCGCGGGAGTCGAACAACCGCTTCGTTCAGCCGCAAGCGTTCCACACCTGGCTGGCAGGCGAATTCAACAGCAACACACCGTGGGACAAGTTCGTCTCCATTCTCGTGACCGCCGTCGGCACGGTCGATGAGCATCCTGAGGTGACGTTCTTCCTCGCCAACCGCAGTGTGGACAAACTGACCGACGCGGTGAGCCAGCACTTCCTGGGCGTGCGGCTCAGCTGTGCCCAGTGCCACAATCACCCCTTCGCCCCCACCAAGCAGGCCGAATACTGGGGAATGGCCGCTTTCTTCAGCAAGGTGAACGCCCAGAACCCAAAGAACCCCAAGAAGGGGAACGATAACTCTGATCTCGGGGTTCAGGAGGGAAAAGGGCCGACGAAGGCGAAGGATTTCTTCCCGGAGTCGGCCAAGAAGGTGAGCGCCAAATTCCTCGGCGGGCCGGAACCGAAGCTCAACGCGGCCGAGCCATACCGCCCGGTGCTGGCTGCCTGGATGACCGACGCCGCCAACCCGTTCTTCGCCAAAGCGATGGCCAACCGCACCTGGGCACAGATGTTCGGCCACGGCATCGTCGATCCGGTGGATGACCTGATTGAGAAAAACACCCCCAGCCATCCCGAATTGCTCGACGGGCTAGCGAAGCAATTCGCCGCCGGCGGGTTCGACGTGAAAGGGCTGATCCGCGGCATCGCCCTCAGCCAGACCTACCAGCGTTCGGCCCGGCCGAACGGCAGCAACAAGGGCGACAGCGAATTCTTCAGTCACCTGTCGGTGAAGCAGATGACCGGCGAGCAACTCTACGACTCGCTTCAGGTCGTCCTGGGAGCAGACCGCGACGCCGGCAAAAAGGCACAGAACCAGGCCGGTAAAGGAAACGTCTCCCCGCGAGATCGTTTCGCACTTTTCTACTCTGCCGGGGCGGAAGAAGTGAACCCGACGGCATTCGACGCTGGCATTCCGCAGGTACTTAAGCAACTCAACTCGAACAACGCTCGCATTGCCGCTGCTGCCAAGTCGATGACGGGAACCCTGAAGGGTGAGGCCGCAGTCGAGAAGTTATACCTCACCGCGCTCGCCCGCAGGCCAACCGCCGACGAGGCGAAGCGGTTGGCCGAGTTTCTCGCCCAAAACCCGACCGAAGGCCCCGCCGACCTGCTCTGGGCGATCTTGAACAGCAGCGAGTTCTGCATGATCCGCTGACGGTGAACGGCCCGCAGCCGTGGGTTGGCGTCGATGGGTCACCGATCAATACCTGCCCGCTCACGCGGGTCGCTCGCCAGGAGATACCCATGTTCCGCGACTATGACCGCCGCCTTTTCCTGCAACTCTCCGCTGCCGGCGTCGCCAGCACGGCCCTCTCCGGGTGGATGCGGGTGCTGGCCGACAACGCCAGTGCCAACACCCCGACCGGGAAGAAACACAAGAGCTGCATTTTGCTCTGGATGGACGGAGGGCCAAGCCACAAGGATACCTTCGACCTGAAACCGGACAGCAAAGGAGCGGGCGACTTCAAGCCGATCAAGTCGGCCGCCACCGGAATCGAGATCAGCGAGCACCTGCCGAAGATCGCGGGGTTGATGAACCACGGAGTGCTGGTGCGGGGGATGAGCACGCCTGAGGGGGCACACCCTCGGGCCAAGTACAACCTGCACACTGGTTATCGAGAAGGTCAGGGCGGGCTGGTGTACCCCAGCCTCGGGGCGATCGTGTCGAAGGAAACCGGTGATCCGAACGCCGCGATGCCGAACTTCGTGTCGATCGGCAACCGTAGCTACGGCGCCGGGTTCATCGGGCCGAAGTACCAACCGCTCATCGTGCAGGACCCCGCCAAAGGCGTTGAGGACCTCAAATCGGCAGTGAGCGACCAGAAGTTCAACACCCGTGCCGGCCTGCTCGAACAGATGGAGAAAGCCTTCTATCACGAGTATCAGTCCGGGGCCACGATCGACCACCAGACCACCATCGACCGGGCAGTGAAATTGATGCGGTCGAAAGAGGCGAAAGCATTCGACATCGCCAGCGAGCCGGCCAAAGCGAAGGAGGCCTACGGTAGTGGCAAGTTCGCCGAGGGGGTTCTGATGGCTCGCCGGCTGGTCGAGATCGGCGTACCGTTCGTCGAGGTGAACCTGGGCGGCTGGGACACGCACCAGGACAACTTCACGAAAGTGAAGAACCTCTCCGGGCAGGTCGACACGGCCCTGAGCGCACTGCTCACTGACCTGAAAGATCGCGGGTTGCTCGACACTACACTTGTGATCTGGATGGGGGAGTTCGGCCGCACCCCAAACATCAACACCCGCGGAGACAAGCCCGGCCGCGACCACTATCCGAAGGCGTGGAGCCTGGCCATGTTCGGCGGCGGCCTGCAAGGTGGGCGGGTGATCGGAAAGACCGACAAGGAGGGAGCGACGGTCACCGACAGGCCGGTTGGCACCACCGACTTCCTGGCGACCGTGTGCGAGGTGCTAGGCATCGATCACGCCAAGGAGAACGAGGCGGCGAGCGGGCGGCCAATCCGCATCGTCGATAAAGGGAACAAGCCCTTCACGAAGGAAATTCTCTGATCGCGGGTCTCGGTTCGACCCCCGGCGGGGCGCGAGCGGGCTATCGGCTGGCTCCCCCCGCCGGTGGTCATTTTGGCGAAGACTTCTCATTTTCTCATCGGTGTGTAATCCCTGTCCGTTACCTGTTCAATGACCCGGTAAGCTCTCGCCGGGAGGTACGGGCGAGGCGTCGCCCGGGACACGTCTTCTCTCCGGAGGTTCGACGATGCGGACGCTCGCACGATGGATGATGGTCGTGGCGGTGATGGCTCTGGTGGGCGGTTCGGCTGTTGCCCAGCAACAGCGGCAGCGGCAACCAGGCGGACAGGGCGGCGGGCCGGGCGGCAACTTCATGGCCTCACTCGCCCTGGGTAGCGGCCTGAAGGCCCGCTTGCTCGACAACGAGGAACTTCAGAAAGAGATCAAGCTGACCGACGAGCAGAAAGAGAAGGTCAAGAAGTTCGCCGACAAGGCGGCTGAGTCGATGGGCTCGGCGTTCGGCGGCGGCGGCGGTGGCGGTGGCGGTGGCGGCCGCGGTGGGGCCGGTGGTGGTGGCCCCGGCGGCGGTGGCTTCGGCGGAATGATGGGCGCTTTCGGTGGCGGCGGTGCGAGCGACGAGGAGCAAGTCGAACGCCTGAAAAAGCAGATCGCCTCGATCGAAGAGCGGATCAAGTTCTTCAAGGACACCCTCACCGCCGACCAGATCAAGCGGATCGCCCAACTCGAAACCCAGATGATGGGGATGCGGGCATTCAGCAACGAGAAGATCGTGAGCGAGCTGAAGTTGACCGACGAGCAGAAAGAAGCCATCAAGAAGATCAACGAGGAGTTCGGCAAGGAGAGCGGTGCGCTCCGTCAAGAATACGGCCTGGGCGGCGGGTTTGGCGGTGGCGGTGGCGGCGGTGGAGGCGGTGGCGGTCGCCCCGACCCGGACAAGATGGCCGAGTACCAAAAGAAGGCCAAAGTGCTCCGCGATGAAGCCCAGGAGAAAGTCGAGAAGGCCCTCACCGACGATCAGAAGAAGACGTGGAGCACCTTGATCGGCACCCCGTTCGATACCAGCAAACTGCAACCGCAGTTCGGTGGTCGGGGCGGCGGTAACTAACGCGAAACAGTGCTTACACCCTGCACGCCCGACGCCCTGCGTCGGGCGTGCAGCATTTCCTGAGCACGAATGGCTCACGCCCACTCTTGACACGCGGTATCATGGCTTTCGCCCCTGTCGGTTCCGCCCTGAGACGCGCCATGCGCCGCCTGCCGCCGCTGCTGCTCGCCCTGCTCGCCACCGTCGTCGGGTCCGTTGCTCCACCATCCCGCGCCCGCGACGAAGAAGAAGAGGTCACCCCAAAGAAGCCGGCCAAACGGGTGATCGTCGACGACGACACCCCCGGTGGGGCGGGAGCGATCGCCGACCTGGTGCGGGCCGCCGCTTCGACACGTCACCCCGGATTACGGAAGTTTTTCGCCGCCACCAGCATCGCCTGCGACCGCATCACACTGGGTACCGGCAAGGTGCTACGGGTGGTGCCGTTGCCCTATGTGTGGGACAAAGATCGAGACAAGTTCCGGGCTAACCCGGAGGGCTTCGGAGCAGCGGCTCTCGACGACGAGAACAAAGCCGGGGAGCCGCAGTTTATCTTGCCGAAGGATGTGCGGGCGATCACTCCGTTCGAGCGGTTCGCCGCAATGGAAGCGGATCGACTGCTCACCAGCACCGCCTCCGATGCTGCCCCCTACGGCGACCGGTTGATCGCCGCCGAACGGGTGCTCTCAGCCACCCTCTTCGCACACGAGTCGGCCGTCGCCGCCAACCGTCGCCGCGGCACCAACTGGGAACCGTTCAAGTCGGCCA
>JALOQR010000057.1 GCA_025459365.1 Fimbriiglobus sp. | reverse complement strand
CACGCGGCCGGGCTGAGTAGCAGGAGTGCAAGCAGAGGGAGAAGAAAGCGGAGCATGACAGGGCGCCCATCGGGGGTGCCGACAGTTTACGCAATCGAGGTCGGGGCGAGTCGAGTTCGCCAGGTCACCAGCGAAATGGCATCCATCGGTCGGTCGCCCAGTCGTATACCTCGTTCGGGGTGAACCGGGCCTTGTACTCCAGCGACCGACAGCCGTCCACGAAATACCCGAGGTATACCCACGGCAGCCCCCGCCGCTGCGCCTCGGCAATCCCACACAGCACGTTCCACGTCCCCGGCGAGAACTCCCGCACGTCCGGGTCGTAGTAGAAGTAGATCATCGATAACCCGTCCGGCACCGCGTCCACGTACCCCACGCCGACCAACTTCCCACCCAGAGAGTAGCACCACTCCTCGTTCTCGAACGGGTTGTCCACAAACGATTCAGTGTACTCATCGGCGGTTTCCGACTCACGGCCGGGCCAGCCCTTGAAGTCGGTTTGGAAGCTGTGGAAGCGATCGTACAAGGCAAGTTTCTCATCGGTTACACTCGGTCGGCCGACGTGGAGAGTGAGTTCGCCTGCGTTCTGCTTCGCCACCCTCTTCATGGTGCGACCGGGGGTGAAGCGATTCACGTCGATCCGAAGCGGCAGACAGCGCCGGCAGGTTGGGCACTCCGGCCGGAACAGGGCGTGCCCAAACCGACGCCAACCACGGTTCATCCGTTCGCCGTATTCAGTCGCTGAGAGTGTGCGCACAAGGTCGTACCGCAGGCTCCAGGTCTGCTCGGGCAGATACCCGCAAGGCGACGGCGGCGTGGCGAAGGTGTAGAGGAGTTCCATGAATCTTCCGGCGAGCGACCCACGTGAGCGGGTTGGTGATCGAGAACCAGGGGGCTGTCCCTCCCCGCTCGCCTGATTCTAGGCGACGAATTCCACTGCAACCGGCTTGTCGATCACCCCGGCCTTGTGGGCTTCGTCGAGCAACTTCCGCACAGCGGCCCGCCCGCGGTCGCCGTAATCGAGCGTCCAGTCGTTCACATACATGCCGACGAACTTATCCGCCAGCGACACGTCCATGTCGCGAGCGTACTGGAGAGCGTGGTTCAACGCTTCCTTCCGGTGTTCGAGGCCGTAACGAATGCTCTCCTTCAAGAGACGCGAGATCTCCGACATGGTGGCGGCGCCAAGATCCTTGCGGACGACGTTCCCACCGAGCGGGAGGGGCAGGCCAGTTTTGTCTTGCCACCACACCCCGAGATCGACCACCAGTTTCAGCCCCTGGTTCTGGAAGGTGAGTTGCCCCTCGTGGATGATAAGGCCAGCGTCGTACTTCCCGCTCGCCACGGCGTCGATGATGTGGTCAAACGGCATCACCTCGTACTTCACCGCCTTGCCGGGGGCGATGTCGTTGAACAACAGCCGCAATGTGAGGAAGGCAGTGGTGAGCGTGCCCGGCACGGCGATGGTCACGTTCGGCAGGTCGCTGATCACCAGCGGCTTGTTCGCCACGATCATCGGGCCGTACTTGTCACCCATGCTGCACCCGCTCGGTAACAAGGCATACTTGTCGAGTAGGTGCGAGTAGGCGTGGATACTCACGGCGGAGACTTCGAGTTCGCCGTTCATCGCACGCCGGTTGAGCGTCTCGATGTCCTGTAGCTCATGAGCGAACCGCAGGTCCCCGGTGGGGATCTTGTCGTTCGCCAGGGCGTGGAACATGAAGGCGTCGTCGGGGTCGGGCGAGTGGCCAACGCGGATGAGCTGAGACATATCGATTCCGGGTTTCGGGATACAGGTTCACAGCACCGCGTCGGGCGGGCCAGAGGCGACCACCTTACCGTCAGCCATCGTGTGGATAACGGCAGCCCTCCGGGCAAAGTCGGTGTCGTGCGTCACCACGATCATCGTCTGCCCAGAGGCGGCCAGATCCCGCATGACCGCCAGCACCTCGCCTACCATGTGTGGATCGAGGGCGCTGGTCGGTTCGTCGAACAGGATGGCTGAAGGTTCAACCGCCAACGCCCGTGCGATCGCAACACGCTGCTGCTGACCACCACTGAGGTTGGCCGGCTTGCTATCGAGTTTATCTTTCAACCCGACCCGCTCCAGCAGTTTCTCGGCGGCAGCGGCGGCCTCGGCCCTCGACTTTCCGAGAGCATGCACCGGCCCGCTCATGACGTTCTCCAGCGCCGTCAGGTGCGGGAACAGGTGGAACTGCTGAAACACCATGCCGACCGACCGCCGCAGTTTCTGCAGGCTGGCTTGTGGGATCGGTTGCCCGCCCACGAGGGTATGGCCGAACGCCTCCACTGTCCCGGCCTGGAACTGTTCGAGGCCATTGATACAGCGGAGCAGCGTGCTCTTCCCACCACCAGACGGACCCACCAGAGCAGTCATCTGCCCCGGGGCAGCGGTGAGGGTCGCGCCGTCGAGGATTCTCACGGGACCGTGGTATTTCACCACCTCGCTCACGCGGATCATGCGGCCCCCCGATCGCCTTTGCCGAGGTGCTTCTCCAACCGCCGCGCGACGAGTGCCAGCGGGTAGCTCATGCACAGATACAAGCCAGCGGTGAGGAAAACGAGTTGCACGATGAGGTCGCGATTGAAGTTGTACAGCTCGTTGTATTTGCGGGTGAGTTCGGTAATCAGGATCGCTGAGCAGACGGAGGTATCCTTGAACAGAGCAATGAAATCGTTCGTCACGGGCGGGATCACGATCCGGATCGCCTGAGGCACCACCACCGTGCGAATGGCAGTCCAGCGGCTCATACCGAGGGCCAACGCAGCTTCCGTCTGCCCTTTCGGGATCGCCAGCAACCCCGCGCGATAGTTCTCCGCCTCATAGGCCGAGTAGTTCACGGCCAGCCCGATGATCCCGCAGACGAACGGGCTGAACATCGCTGCCAGGTCGGGGCTGAACATCTGAACGAAGACAGGCAGCATGTAAAACAGTGCATAGAGTTGAAGCAATAACGGGGTGCCGCGAATCACCTCAACGTACACCCCGAGTGGCACACCTACCCATTTCGGCCCATACACCCGCCCGACGGCTACCCCCAACCCGACGAGTACTGCCAACGGGAACGACAGGCACGATAGCTTCACCGTGATCCATGCAGCCTTGAGAAGTTCGAGAAACAACCTGGGCCAGGGATTCGCCTCGCGGGTCGATTCCATTTCTGGCGGCCATGGTTGATCCAACAGGGGCAGCAACTCCTGCTGGTCGTCGTTCCACAGGCCGTATTTCTCGTAGATGCGGCGGAAGGTGCCGTCTCGCAGTCCATCAGCGATCGCTGCGTTGAGCTTCTCCCCAAGTTCGACGTCGGCCTTGCGGTAGTAGATGACGTAGTATCCGGCCTTTACCGACTCTCCGACGGTGGTCAGGGTGGGATATTCTTTCAGGAAGTGGACCGCGGCAGGGCTGTCCTGCACGGTAGCATCCATTCGTCGGTCGTTCACCAGTTTCATGACGTTGGCGACGTCCTCACTGGGCTGGATGTCGGCGTCGGGGTGGTGCTTGTTGAGGTGGTCGTGGGCGACCGAACCACCGAGGACCGCGACGGACTTGCCCTTTAAATCGGACCAACCCGCTACCCCGCCTTCCTTCCGAGTGATGAGGGCCAATCGGTAGGCGTAGTACGCCCGGCTCACCCCAAACTGCTCGACCATGTCCCGTCGCAGTTCGTACCCGTTCAGGATGACATCTACCCCCTTCTCAACATCCGTCGATTTGTTCAACTGCTGCGGCAGGTTGGCCCAGGTGCCATCGACCAGCACGCTCTCGCGGCCAAGCTTGGTCGCCAGGTACTCGGCCAACTCGACCTCGAAGCCGATGTATCTACCGTCGGCGTTCTGGTAAATGAACGGTGCTCCGCCGGTCGGGTCGGTACCCCACCGCAACGGCGGCTTCTTCTCTTGGGCGGAGGCGGGAAGGCTGGCGAGGAGGGCAGCGAAGGCGAAGAGTGGATAGCGGGCCAACGCGGGGGCACTCCGGACGCGTGAGGAGTGCGGAAAGTGTAGCAAGACGGGGGCGGCGCACAAGTGGCCGGGGAAAACGACACCGGCCGGGGCATCCCCCAGCCGGTTCGCACACTGCGGCCGCAATCACTTGGCGGCGGTAAACTTCTTGAGTTCCATCGTGATTTTCTGCCCACCCAGGCTCATCTCCTGCTTTACCATGCCCACGCCTTCGGCGTACCAAGTGGTCACGTTGACCGTCTGCCCGCCGGCCTTTACCACCATCTCCACTGGGGTGGCGGTGTACTCACCGGCTGCCACTTTCACTTTCTCGCCGTCCTTCGTCTCGAACTCGACATCCGCCTCTTGGCCCATCACTTTCACCTTCTCCGTCCACTTGGTGCCGGCCTTCACAGGGTATTTGACCGCCAGGATCGGGGTCTCCAGTTTCTGGCCCTGCATGGCGTGCCGGTACACTCCTTTGTCGTCGGCCGACATCTCCTCGGTGATCTTCTGCGGCCCGATGTTGGTGGAGATCGTTGATACCGCCCGCTCGCCCTTCTTCGCCTCAGCCACCTCAGTGACCTCCTGCGTCCCCTCGATTTCCTGCCCGCCCACCTTCAGCGTGTATTCCCACTTGGTGCCCTTGGTCAACGGGTACAGGTTGGCGGCTTTCTTGTCGTCTTTCTTGTCCTGGGTGAACCCGCTGACAGTCACCAGCAGGGCGACTGCCAGGACGAACAGGGTGCGAGTCATGGCGAACACTCCGATCCTGGGGGGGGGTGGGAATACGATCGACGTTCGGACAGGCTACGAGTCGGAGAGCGGGAAGCAACATTGGCACCGGCTAACCGGCTATAATTCGCTCACTCCCACAGGGTGTTGTCATGAGCGGGCGGCGGGTGGTGCTAGCCATGAGCGGCGGTGTCGATAGTTCCGCCTCGGCCGTTCTGCTCAAGAAGCAGGGGTACGAGGTGATCGGTCTGTTCATGCGGACCGGCACGCACACCAACGAGACAGACCACCGGCCAGACAATAAGAAGGGGTGTTGCTCGGCGATAGACGCCAACGACGCCCGACGGGTGGCCGACAAGCTCGACCTTCCTTTCTACGCCCTCAACTTCGAGCGCGAGTTCAATCAGATCATCGACTACTTCGCTGACGAGTACCTGAAGGGCCGCACTCCGAACCCATGCGTGGTCTGCAACAACTGGCTCAAGTTCGGGCAGTTGTGGGCCTTCGGCAAGCAACTCGGGGCCGACTTCATCGCCACTGGCCACTACGCCCAGGTACTCCCCGGCCCGCATGGCCCGGAGTTGCATAAGGGCATCGACCCGGACAAGGACCAGAGCTACGTCCTCCACGGTATCAAGCGCGAAGTGCTGCCGCACCTCCTCTTTCCGGTCGGTGGGTATACCAAGCCGCAGATTCGCGCGTTCGCGGCCGAAGCCGGCCTGACCAGCGTGGCGGCCAAGCCCGATAGTGTGGAAATCTGCTTCGTACCAAGCGGTAATCACACCGACGTGGTGCGAAAGCGACGGCCAGAAGTGGTGACGGCCGGCATCATCCGCGATAAGGGCGGCACCGTACTCGGTGAACACGACGGCATCGACCGATTCACCATCGGCCAACGGAAAGGGCTGGGCATCGCTACCGGGCAGAAACGGTTCGTACTGGAAGTCATCCCCGCCACGAACGAGGTGGTTGTTGGTGACGCCGAAGACTTATTCGCCCGCGGGCTGGAAGCGAGCCGGGTGAACTGGTTGATCGACCCACCAACCAACCCCCTGCCCTGCACCGCGAAAATCCGGTACCGACATTCCGGCTGCGACGCCACCGTGCAGGCGACCCCCAACGGTGGTGCCGTGGTCCATTTCGCCGAATCACAATCGGCCATTACGCCGGGGCAAGCAATCACGTTTTACTACGGCACACGAGTCCTCGGCGGCGGATGGATTGAACAGGCAGTGGAATCTGCGGAATAAATCACTCCGATTGGTATCGCTGTGGGTGAGTGCCGGGTTCCCCCGGCCGATCCGATCCCCTCAGGTCTGGAGACACGACAATGCGGAAACTTCGGATGGCGGCAATGGCCGCCGCGGCGGTCGGGATGGGTCTGTTCACCATCGGCTGCGGGGCAAGCGTCCCGTCGTCGTTGAACACGAGCAAGGCGAAAGACCTGGCCGACAAAGGCAAGGAAGCGGTAACCCAGGCCAGTAACAAGGCCGCTGAAGTCGGCGAGATCGGCAAGAAGTTGGCCGATGCCACCACCGAGGTGAACAAAGAACTCGACCCTCTCAAGGCGGCCTTCGAAAAGCTCAAGGCAAAGATCACCACCGACGAGAAAGCTGCCGGCGCCGATGCCGGCAAGATGGCCAGCCTGCAAGGCCTGAAAGAGGTCAAGGACAAGGCCGAGAAACTGATGGGCGAGGTGACCGAGAAGATTAAGGGGCTGACCAACCTGAAAGACATCACTTCGCTCGACGGGGCCAAGAAGGCAATTCTGGAGATCGTGGCCAAGCTGAAAGACGTGCTGAAAGACTACTTGACAAAGTAACGTTATAGGCGAGCCAGGCCGAGTGTTGAACCACACCTGAAGGTTCACCCGGCTTGGCTCATCTCACACTTCTCCGTTCAGGTAACGCTCGGCCAACTCGCGATACCGCCGACAGATCGTCCGTGTTCGCTCCACCTCGTCAGCGTTCGCCACTCGTACCACTTTTCCTGGCACGCCCATCACCACGCTCCGCGGGGGAACCACACTCCCCGGTGCCAACACCGCCCCGGCCGCGATGACGCATTCCGCGCCTACCTCGCACCCACCCAGAATCTTCGCCCCGATGCCGACGAGCGTGTCGGCCCCTACACGGACCCCATGTAACACCGCCGCATGCCCAGCCACGACCCCCGGCTCGATTACCTGCGGTGAGTCGTAATCGCAGTGAACAATCACGCCGTCTTGCAGGTTCACGTTGTCCCCGAGGGTGATTGGAGCCACATCGCCGCGGACGACCGTCCCGAACCACACGTTCACTCCACTCGCGGCACAGACATCAGCAACCACAACGGCAGTGTCGGCCGCGAGTATGCCAGAGTGCAGACGACGAAAGCGGAGAGTCACGGAGGGGATCCTTACGCTCCGCCGCAAACTCCCGCAGGAGACTGAAGCGGCAGTTCGGGAGAGCGGAGGGCGTGAACTACCGGTTGGGTGGTGCAATCACCCGTCGGCTCGTCGGTCACTTCTTCGACGCGAACCGGGCCGCCACGCCGTCCCAGTTCACCACCTTCCACCACTCCTCGACGTACTTCGCCCGTAGGTTCTTGTACTTCAGGTAGTAGGCGTGTTCCCACACATCGACGCCGAGGAGCGGGGTGCCGCTGGTGTCCATGAGCGGGTTGTCCTGGTTCGGGGTGCTGTTGATCGCCAGTTTGCCGTCGGGCGTCTTCACCAGCCAGGCCCACCCGCTGCCGAACCGCTTCACCGCCGCCTCGGAGAACGATTTCTTGAAGTCGTCGACGCTTTTGAATGACGCCTCGATGGCCTTGAGCAGGTCGCCGGACGGGGCACCGCTCTTGGCGGCGGGTGTCATGATGTCCCAGAAGAACGTGTGGTTCCAGTGGCCACCGCCGTTGTTTCGCACGGCCGCCTGCGCCTTCTCTGGTAGTTTCTTGAGGTTGGCGAGCAACTCTTCCAGCGGCTTGCCGACGAACTCCGGAGCGTCGGTCTTCAGGGCGTTGTTCAGGTTAGTGACGTAGGCCAGGTGATGTTTGCCGTGGTGAGTCTCCATCGTCAGGGCGTCGATACTCGGCTCCAGGGCATCGGCTGCGTAGGGGAGCTTGGGCAGGCTGAACTCGGGGGCTTTCTTGTCCTCGGCACGGGCAACGGCGAACAGGGTCGGTGCGGCGGCCAGCCCGGCGGCGGCGGCGCGGAGGGCGTCTCGGCGGGTGAGCGGCATGGTGCGGTTCTCACGGGGACGGGGGAAACGCGAAGCGTGGGCGGGTCAGTCCACCCACGCAGCCGTTATACCATTTCCCGTCGTCGGGTCACTTCGCCGACCAGGTCACGTTGCTCCGGATGGCGTAGAGCTTGATGTGCGGGCAGAGATCGAAGGTACGGCCTGGCTTATGGGTGAAGACGACCTGCTCGGGGAAACTTTCGAGGATGGCGACACCCAGTGAATCTGCGCCCGACCCCTGCCAGGCGAAGACGAGCAACTTTTGCTCCTTGAAATCGACCAGTTTGGCGATTCGCTTGCGAGTGCCCTCGTCCGGAATGTGCTTGGCAAGGCTTTCCTCGTCGGCGATGGCAACCGGCACTGTCGGTCGGCCGCCTTTCGTCTCGATCTTGTCGGCCTTGTCGGTAGCGATCCCGACGACGGGTTCCTTCAGTCTTTTCTCGTCGGCCGAGGAGTCGGTGATCAGAACAAGAAACAGAGTAGCAGCAAGCGTACGGATCATGAGAACGGCTCCAGGTGGTCGAGCACCCTTCCTGACGAGTCGGCAGCCCACCCGGATTGTGTCGGCACCATCTTGCCGTTACTTTTCCGCCGCCCGCTTCTGGTCGGCCTTGTACTTGACGTGTTTGAACGCGATCTGGCTGGCCAGTTGGCCGAGATATTGGTCGCGGTACAGCCCGATCTGCATCGGGTCGCTCGGCTTGAGCTGGGCCTGGTGAGTGAACGGATAGCTATACTTTGGCTCGGCTTTGCCCGCCTCGTAGACCGCGACCCGCAAAGTCGCGCTACCGCGGCAGATCTCTCCACCGAAGTCACGATCCATCAGCTTGAGGGAATCGACGTTCACGTCGAGCCAGTAGTCGGCACCCAGTTGGGTGGCAAAGTCGCCAGGGTTGCCGATGTTCCACCGGTCCGGGTTGTTGGCCTTGAAGGCGTTCACCTTCGACTGATCGACCACCACCACCCTGGTATCCTTGTTCACCTCCGAGAGTGCCTTGAGCTGCGAACCGATCTTGTTCGACAGTTCCAGGTCAGCCCCGGCCGGCACTCCGTATTGCGATGTGACCGACACCGCCACCGTCACCTCCCGCTTGCCTTCCGGCAGGGAGAGCGGGTGTTCGGCCTTCATCAACTCCTCGCCCTTGAGCATGTGCCACATCATGCCTGGGCCGCACCCGAACGAGAACACCGCCCCCGTGAGCAACGCCAGCACGATCGCTGCCCGCCGCCAGAAAATCCGGCTCATCCGTGCCCCCCCCGTATCGGATCGACCGGGGGAACGCCCCACGGTCAAGTGAACAACATGATCCACGCCCACCGGCCAGTCATGAGCAACAACAGACCGGCCATCAGGATGGTGGCGAATAGCTCGCCGTTTCGCACCCACAGTAGCCGCCCACGGAAGCCGCTGACGACCAGCCACGGGGTGAGCAGGATCAGGGAACCGCACAGCAGCGTTCCCACCCAGTTCGCCCGTAGCGATTGGAGTACATCCCCATGAGCGAGCAAAGCGAAGCTGGTGGTCATGCCGCACGCGGGGCACGGCTTGCCGGTCAACTCCACCATGTTGCACCGCGGCAGCCCCAACTGCCGGTGCGTTTCCATCGTCTTCGCCGAACCGTCCGCGTTGTACGGGTTGAGCCACAAGGCCACACCCAGGACCGCCGCGAACCCAGCAGCCATCAGCACCAACAACACACGCACGTACCGGGCGAGCTTACGCGGCCGTCGCGGGCGGACCTCGACGAAGTCGAACTCGTCCGCGTCGTCGTACACGTGCTCGTAGTCCCGCTCGACCGGCAACGGTCGGGCGACCGGAATGCCCTGCACCACCGGGGCGGGTAAGGCCTCGGGGGTGGTCGGGTTTGCGTCGGTGTTCGGCTCGGAGGGCGGCACGGATAACCTCCGTGATAAAATCATTCAAGTGCATTCCGCCGCGAATCCCGGCGGTGGCGACATTCTACCAGGGCGATTGACTGTGAGCCTCCCCGAACACGTGCGGGCGGCGATGGACCGACTACGGCCCGGATGGGCGGGCGAGTTGGGTGTGGTGGCCGTTTCCGGCGGGGCGGACAGCGTGGGGCTGCTAAGGGCCTTGGTGGAGGCGGGCGGTCGGGTGGTGGTGGCCCATTTGAACCACCAACTCCGTGCCGACGAGAGCAACGGCGATGAGTCGTTCGTGGCCGAGTTGGCCGGGCAATTGGGGGTGGCGGTCCGTACGCATCGGGTGAGCGTGGCAGAGCTAGGAGGAAACCTCGAAGCGAACGCCCGCCGGGTGCGATACGAGTGGCTGAAGGCTCTGACCGACGAAGTAGGGGCCGGATGGATCGCCACCGGACACACCGCCGATGACCAGGCCGAAACCGTGCTACACCGGCTGATCCGTGGCACCGGGTTGCAAGGCCTGCGGGGGATCGCCCCCGTTCGTGGGAACATCGTTCGCCCACTGCTCTGGGTCCCCCGCGACGACCTCCTCGCCTACCTCGATTCACAGGGCCAGTCGTTCCGCACCGACAGCAGCAACGCCGACACCGCGTTCACCCGCAACCGTATCCGCGCCGAACTACTCCCCCTACTCCGCACGTTCAACCCCGCCATCGTGAACGTACTCGGCCGGCTGAGCGTACAAGCGGAGGAGTTGTTCGCGGAGGTCGAATCCGAGACGGCGGATTTGCTTCGGAGCGTAGAACTGCCACGGGCGGGGGAGGTGCTCGTACTCGACGCCGAAAAGTTGACCACACTGGGTGAGGCGAAAACCCGGCGGGTGCTGCGGGTGCTCTGGAACCGCGAGCGGTGGCCGGTCACTGGCATGACGTTCGACCACTGGCGGCGTGCGGCCATGATTGCGGCGGGTACGCATTCTGCGGCCGACTTCCCTGATGGCGTACACGTTCGCCGGGTGGGCCGAGTCGTGCAGTTGACGCGAACCCAGATTTCACCGCCGAGGGCACATGAGGGAACATGAGGGAAGAGAAATTTCTAAAATCACCGCTTCGTTTTCTCTCGTGCCCTCGTGTGCCCTCGGCGGTGAACAATGTCTTCCGACCTTCGGCCAATCCGTCGTGCCCTGCTCTCCGTGTCCGACAAGACCGGCCTCGTTCCGTTCGCCACCGAGCTGTACCAGAAGTACGGCGTGGAACTGATCGCCACCGGCGGCACGCGGAAGACGCTTGCCGACGCCGGCCTGCCGGTGAAGGACATCTCCGAACTGACCAAGTTCCCCGAGATCCTCGACGGGCGGGTGAAGACGCTGCACCCGGCCATCTACGCCGGCCTGCTCGCCAAGCGAAGCAAGCCGGAACACATGCAGACGCTCGCAGACCACGGCCTGCCCGAAATCGACCTCGTGGTGTGCAACCTTTACCCGTTCGAGCAGACGGTCACGAAGCCGGGCGTGACCGAAACGGAGGCCATCGAGAACATCGACATCGGCGGGCCGTGCATGGTGCGAGCCGCTGCGAAGAATTTTGCCAGCGTGGCCGTCCTCACTCACTCCCAAGAGTACGGGCCACTTCTTTCGGAAATGCGGGCGTCGTCAGGACACACTTCCGAGCCATTCCGGCATTGGTTGGCGTCGCTGGCGTTCCAACGCATTACGAGTTATGACTCGGCCATCCATGAATACTTCCGCGACCAGCTACGACCACGCCACGAACTGAGTGACGGAAGCTTGCTCATCCGCTTCCAGCACAAACAAGCTCTGCTCAAGGGCGAGAACAATCACCAAGTCGGAGCCTTCTACGCGGAACCCGGAATCACTCGCCCCTGCATCTCCACTGCTGAGCAACTGCACGGCAAGGAGTTGAGTTACAACAACATCCTCGACCTCGATTCGGCACTGAACATCGCCCGTGAGTTCGCCGAACCGGCCGCGGTGGTGGTGAAGCACAACAACCCGTGCGGGGCGGCCACCGCCGGCACTCTCGCGGATGCGTTCCAACTCGCCTGGGACGGTGATTCCCTCTCCGCGTTCGGCGGAATCATCGCGTTCAACCACACGGTCGATGCGAAGACAGCCGAAGCGATGATGAGCGGCGAGCGGTTCGTCGAGTGCGTCATCGCCCCGGACTACGACGCCGACGCCCTCACAGCCCTGAAGAAGTGGAAGAAAAACGTGCGGCTGCTCCGCACCGGCCCGTTGAGCGGTGGCCCGCAGGGGCTGGACTACCGCCGGGTGGACGGCGGGTTGCTCGTGCAAACCCGCGACGTGGGGGCCGACGACCCGACCAAATGGACTGTGGCGACGAAGCGGCAACCGACCGCCGACGAAACCGCCGCGTTGCACTTCGCCTGGCTGGTTTGCAAGCACGTGAAGTCGAACGCCATCGTGCTGGCCAGCGGCACGCAGATTGTCGGCGTGGGTGCGGGGCAGATGAGCCGCGTAGTGTCGGTGGAGATCGCGGCAAAGAAAGCGGGCGAAAAGGCGAAGGGTTCTGTGCTGGCGTCCGATGCGTTCTTCCCATTCCCGGACAACGTGGAGTTAGCAGCAGCGGCGGGAGTGACGGCGATCATCCAGCCCGGGGGCAGCGTGAACGACAAGCTGAGCATTGACGCCTGCGACAAGCACGGCATCGCCATGCTGTTCACCGGAATGCGGCACTTCCGGCATTAACGTGCTCTGCTTCCTCTTGTTTCGGTCGGTACTGGAAGATGTGAGGGTGCAGGGCACATTGATTGCCCTTGCGTCGGATCGCCTAATCTGCTCATGATTCCTGTGGTCCCATCTACCCTCATGGAGTTCCGCCCATGACCCTGACCGACTTCTACAACGAAGTGAGCCGACACACCGACACAGACACTTTGAAGATTGGTGCCAGCGAAACCAAGAGGGTGCTGGCGGTGATGTTCAGCCAACTCGCCAAGCTCGACGCGGCCACGGCATTCGATCTGATCGCCCGCGGGCTGGAGAACGCAAAGAAGAAGGAAGGCAAAGAGTAGTAGTAGGAATGATGAACGGGGTGACCGGATGAGATATCTCATCCGGTCACCCCGTTCGTGTTTTGGGTTTGTCAGGAGCGCGAGCCGAAGTAGGCGCTCACGGCCACCAGTTGCGCCCCTTGCCAGGCGTGGAAGAACTGATCGACCCCCGGCGACTGCTCGCTCGACGCGAAGGCGATGAACAGCAAGAACTCGCCCAAGATCATGAACATGGCGAGTACGCTCAGCCACGCCCGCAGGCTTTGGAAGAACGGGCTGCCGTTGCCCATGATCAGCCGCAGGAAACGACCCAGCAGGAACCCGCCAACGGTGACCCCGAGGAAGAGCAGCCACCAGTCCTTGAACTCCCGCTCGCTCGGCACCAACCGTTTGGTCACCTGATCCCAGTCGGTGTACACAGCGTAGGCCACCACCCCCAGGCTACCAATGGCGAAGATGGCCCGTAGCAGCCACGGTAAAAAGGTGGACTCGCCCCGCGTGGTCGGCACGCCAGGGTGCGACACAAACGCCATGAACACCATGCTGCCCATAAAGAAGTGGGCGAGCGGTAACTTCACGTTGTCGTGCGGCCAGAGGAGCACCAACCATACGAACCCGCAGATCATCAGTGCCAGGGTCGCCCGGATGGTGCCCAGTGGCAAGCCGAACGGATACCGCACCTCTGGCAGGCTGGCAGCGGGTTGGACGGATGCAACGCTCACGGTGACACCTCCTCGGCAGGAAAGAGCGATCGTTCTACCGGGTGGTTCGCCCGGATCGAGTGCAGATTCGGTGAATTGACTTCGCTCGATGACGAAACGCAACTCCGGTCGGTAAGTGATGCAGGCCAATTGTTTGCGAACATCTGCCTGACAACGAACTATTCGCAGCAGGCTGACGGCATCCGTGGGGTCTTGGTTTTCTTTCTCCGAGCGGGCCGTCATGGATTCAGGGTGATGAACGGGTCCGGGTGGATTTCCCGCAGCGGTCCCTTGACGGTGCCGCAACCACCTTTACTATTACAACTTCCGAAATTTCGGCACTGCCGTCGTTGTAGGGAAATCGCCGCGATGTCCACGTACATGGCCAAGAAGGAAACCGTCACCCCCCAGTGGTACGTGATCGACGCGACCGACCTTGTCGTCGGGCGTCTGGCGGTGGTCATTTCGAACCTGCTCCGCGGCAAACACAAGCCGACGTACACCCCCCACTGCGACACTGGCGACTTCGTGATAATCGTGAACGCCGACAAGGTGAAGTTCACCGGAAACAAGTGGGATCAGAAGAGCTACCAGACGTACAGCCACTACGCCGGCGGACAGAAGATCATCCCGGCCACCGAGATGCTGGCCCGGAAGCCGGAGGAGATTGTCCGGTTAGCCGTCAAACGGATGATGCCGCGTGGCCCGCTTGCCTACAAGCAACTCACCAAACTGAAGATCTTCAAGGGGCCGAAGCACGACCATCAGGCCCAGCAGCCGGTCGAATACAAGTTCCCCACCACCGCCAAGATCTAACCCGCACTCCATCTAAAGGCTCCGAGTTATGGCCGAGAAGAAGAAGGTGACGTACTATCTGGGCACTGGCCGACGGAAGACGTCCGTCGCACGTGTCCGGGTGAGCGAGGGTAAGGGACAGGTGGTCATCAATGACCGCCCACTTGCCGAGTTCTTCACTGAGGAGAAGGATCGGGCGGCGGTGATGGGTCCGCTGTTGCTCACCGAACAGGCGAACCGCCTGGACGTGGTCGTCCGGGTAGCTGGCGGTGGTATCACTGGCCAAGCCGGTGCGATCAGCCAGGGCCTCGCCCGCGCCGTCAAGACCATGTTCTCGCCCAAGACCGAGCAGAAGGTGATTGTCCGCAACCACGTCACCATGGTGCGGAGCTTCAAGGCCCAGACCAAGGAAATGGCCAAGACCGCCCCGACAGCCCCGAAGCCGGTCACCCCGACTGCCAACGCCGATGGTACCCCGGTGATCACCGCACCGGAAGATCCGGCCGCTGGCATGCTCAAGAAGATCCGTGAAAGCGGCTACCTGACCCGCGATAGCCGCATGAAGGAGCGGAAGAAGTATGGCCTGCGGGGCGCCCGTCGCGGTGTCCAGTTCAGCAAGCGTTAACGCCTTCCAACTACTAACTGGCGGTGTGGGTCGTCTGGGTGTAATTGCACCGAGATGACTCACGCCGCCAGTTCCGTATTTCCACCTTGCCTCTCCCTCGCTGACGATCGGATAATACCTCCGCTGCCCGGTCCTTCCCGAGTCCGCTCATGCTAAACCGTCTGCTCGCCGCGGCTCTCGCACTTGCCCTGCCAGCCACCGCCCTTGCCTGCCCCTTCTGTAGCTCCCAGGGACAGACGCTGGCCGGAGAACTCGCCGCCGCCGACATGATCGTAGTGGCGACGGTGGTAAAGTCGGAACGGGACGAGAAAGACTTCACTCGCAGTCGCACCGAGTTGCGAGTCGACAAGATGATCAAGCCGCACCCAGCGTTCGAGAAGAGGGGCGATTTGGTCATCCCGCGATACATCCCGGTGGAGAAGGGAAAGGACCCGCCGCAACTGCTCCTGTTCTGCTACGTGAACACCGACAACACCGATGCGGCAGTGGCAGCAGTCGCATCGTCCGCCGCAGTGTTTCCGCAGTATCGAAATGCCAGCATTGATGCCTACCGCGGCGACGAAATCCGGGCGAAAAGCAAACTACCCGAGTACCTCGACGAGGCCCGCAAGTACCAGACTGCCCCAGTACAGCAACGGCTCGCCTTCTACTTCCAACACCTGGAAGATGACGAACTCTTCATCAGCAGCGACGCCTACATGGAGTTCGGTAACGCTGACTACAAGGACGTGAAGGAATTGGCCAAGTCGCTTCCGGCCGACACTCTACTGAAATGGCTCAAAGATCCGAACACCTCGGCCGCCCGCCACGGACTGTACGGCTTGCTGCTGGGGCACTGTGGCAAGTCTGAACACGCTGCGACGCTGGCCAAGTTGCTCAACGACCCAGACGCCGCTCCCACCCTCGGGTTGGACGGCATGTTTGCCGGGTACGTGCTGCTCGACCCGAAGGCCGGATGGGACCTCCTTGCCAACATCGCCGCCGACCGAAAGAGGGAGTTCACCACCCGCTATGCAGCCCTGCGTACCGTCCGTTTCTTCCACGAACATCGGTCGGACGTCATCCCCGCCGACAAAGTGATGGCCGCGATGAAGAGCCTAGCCGAGCAGGACGACATCGCCGATATCGCCATCGACGACCTACGGAAGTGGAAGGCGTGGGACCAATCAGGGTTCGTGTTCGAACTGGCGAAGCGGGAAACACATGCCGACCCACTGGTGCGGCGGGCGACACTCAAGTTTGCATTGCTGGCGGCCGCCAGCGGGGATAAGACTGCTGCCGACTATGTCGACCGGATACGAAAGGAAAAGCCGAAGTTAGTGGCCGACGCTGAAGCCCTGTTGGAGAGCGAACTTCCCAAGAAGAAGTGACTTGTTGCTCTTTCACTCCGAGGTTCGCAGGATGCGCCCCCTCATCACCGCTCTTGCCGTGCTGGCCACCGCAGTACCAACCCTTGCCTGTTCAGTGTGTGGAGCCGCACTCCAAGCGAAGAACACACTCCGGGAAGAACTCGCCGCGTGCAAGGCAGCCGTTGTCGGTGCTCTCAAGAACCCGAAGGCGAATCCCTCCGGCACCGGCGGATTAACGGAGTTCCACTTCACGAAAACGCTGAAGACTGCTGCCGTTATCGAAAAGCAGTCGATGGTGACAATTCCGCAGTACTTCCCAGTAATCGGCGACACCCCACCTGATTACCTCTTTTTTTTCGACGACGTGAACGGGCGAGCAACGGTGACCGGCGGGGTGCCGGCGTCGACCGCCGTGACCGACTACATCACCGCCCTCGCCAAGCTTGACCCGAAGGACACCTCCGTCCGCCTCGCCTTCTTCTTTCAACACCTCACCTCGACCGACCACACCGTCGCCGCAGACGCCTTTCTTGAGTTCGCCAAGGCCCCCGACGCGGACATCTTAAAGGCAAAAGGTGGGTTCAACGCAGACACCCTGGCGAAACTGCTCAACGATCCGAAGACGCCAGAGGAACGGATCGGTGTGTTCGCGGCTTTACTTGGGCTATGCGGCGATGGCATGCATGCAAGGGTCTTCACCGACCTGCTTAAGGAACCACTTACCGAACGGGTGAAAGGAAATCTCGGCGGCGTTTTGGCGGGGGCGGTTCTGCTTAACGACCATAACGGTTGGAAAGCGGTACGGGCAGTGCTGACCGACGAGAAGCGGGCATTTGAACAACGGCTATCGGCTCTCGGGGCCGTGCGATTTCTGCAAACCACCAGGCCAGGCGCAAAGGTTGAGGTGCTCGAAACATGCCGCGCATTGCTCGCCAGCCCCGACTTTGCCGACCTGGTGATCGAGGATCTCCGACGATGGGAGTGGTGGGACTTATCGACCGAGGTGTTTGGAGCGTGGGACAAACCGCCAGGCGAGGTGCGTGAGGTGAAGAAGGCAATCCTTCGATACGCTCTGGCCTGCCCCAAAAACGAGGCGAAGATATTCGTGACCGCCGCCCGCAAGGCGGATGCCAAGTTGGTCGCACAGGTGGAGGCGAGCGAGATGCTGAAACGTTGACCCCGCCAACAATCATCTGCCCGTCTATCAGCTATACTGCGGTCATCCACCAGGCAGCACACCCATGACACGCCCCATTGCCTTATTCCTCACGTTGTTGGCTCCTGCTTTCGCATCTGCCGCCGACCCCATCGCCGGGCGGTGGGTCGGCCAGTGGACAAGCGATGCCAATGGTCACCGCGGCCCGCTCCGGGCACACCTCATGGCAACCAAGGAAGGGTACTCGGCCACCTTCGCTGGACGTTTCGCCGGGGTGGTGCCGTTCGTCTACCGCACACCGTTGCAGATCGTCGCGATAAACGGCGAGTCGGTTCAACTCGCTGCCGAGCGGAGGTTGCCCATCTTCGGCACGTTCCGAACTGACGCGATTGTCACCCCAACACACTTCGAAGCCACCTTCCGCTCCGGAAGAGACTCAGGGCGGTTCATCCTCACTCGGTGACGTGAAGTCACCCCGCGTACTCGGCGTATACCCGTTCGAATTC
>JALOQR010000320.1 GCA_025459365.1 Fimbriiglobus sp. | reverse complement strand
TTCCAGCCAGGCGAAGTCGGGGTGGAAGGCGAGCCGCTGCCGCAGCCGGGCGTGGGCCTCGATCACCCGCAGCGGGTGGCCGGCGATCAAGGCCGCCCGACACTCGGCCACGCCGAGTTTCACCAGCGTGGTACGGAGGTGATCGAGTTCCGGCAGGGGCGTGTTCAGGCTTTCGGCGGCGAGCAAGTCTTTCCAGGCGGCCTCGGGGTCGTCGTTGCGGAGGTGCCGTTCGGCCCGCAGGCGGAACCCACGAGCGACCTCGGGCAGCACAGCCGTCGCCTTCCGGTACCCATGCTGAACGAACGGAGCAAGCAACTTCTGGGCGGTGTCCGGGTCGCCGCGGCGGAGTGCCTGGCGGACCTGCCGAGTGATGAGCCAAAGGGAAACAAACATGCGATTAGTATACCCCGACTGGCGACTCGCCGACGAGCGTCTGCAACTCCCCGGCCAGGAATACCGACCCGGTCACGCACACCAGATCCTCTGGCCCCGCCGCCCGGCGTGCCGCCGCCCATGCCTCGGCCGCCGTTCCATACACCGCTCGCCGTTTCTGCGGCGTGACCCCCGCCAGCAGGTCGGCGAGCGCCTCTGGCGGCACACATCGCGGGTTGTTCCCGTACTTCGTCAGGTGGAAGTCGTCGAAGTATCCGGCCAGTAGTTTCAGCATCTCCGGGTACTGCTTGTCCGACGACACGGCGAACACCACCGCCTTGCGCCCCCGCACAGGCAGACACGCCGACAAGGTGTCGAGCAACGCTTCCACCGACGGTACGTTGTGGGCGGTGTCGAGCACGATCGCCGGTTTCTCCGAAACCAGTTCGATGCGGGCCGGCCACCGCACTCCTGCCAGCCCCTGCCGAAGGGCACGATCGGAGATCGGCAGCCCCCGCTTCCGCAACTGTTCCAATGCGGCCACGGCGACTGCCGCGTTCGCCCCCTGATGCCGACCAAGCAACCCGAGTTGGTACGGTGGATGTGGCGGGATTGTCACTGTCTGCCCGACGGGATCGTACTCGAATTCAAAATCGACCCCCGCCTGAACCAGCGGTGTGTGTCCCTCGGCGGCGACTTGTTCGATCACCCCACGCGGGCCAGAGGCGGTCACCCCGCTCACCGCCGGCACGCCAGGCTTGAAAATGCCCGCCTTCTGGTAGGCGATCGACTCCACCGTGTTGCCGAGTTGGGCCATGTGGTCCAGCCCGACCGACGTGACGATCGACACCAGCGGGTGACAGACGTTGGTGCTGTCAAACCGCCCACCGAGGCCGACCTCGACCACCGCCACATCGCACCGCCGGTGAACGAAGTGCAGGAAACCGAGAGCGGTACCGATCTCGAAAAACGTCGGCGGCGGGCCGGTCTGTTCCAATTGTTCGACGGCCGGCACGAGTTGTTCAATCCGGGCGGTGAGTTCGGCGGACGAGATTGGCACGCCATCGACTTGAATCCGTTCTTCCACCCGGATCAGGTGCGGGGAAGTAAACAGCCCGACGCGATACCCATTGGCCCGGAGCACGGCCGCGATCATGGCGGCGGTGGAGCCTTTCCCCTTGGTGCCGGTGACGTGAACAGTGCGGACGCGGCGGTGCGGATCGCCGACGCGGGCAAGGAGGGCGCACATCCGCTCCAACTTGAGGTCGGCGGGGGTGGCGGCCCGCACCTCGTAATTGATGCGGCCGTACCAGAAGGCGATGGCGTCGTCGTAGGTCATGAACCGGGGAACCGCGGGTCAACAGGCAGGATACGGACCCGCAGGCGAACCGCCGGAGGGTTTGGTTTCGCGGGGGCGAGTGTTCACCGAAAGGATTACCGCCCCGCCGGCACTGTCAAGGGTCGTTGACATTGGCCGAGTGGCCAAGTGAAGAAAGAGGCTGATTTCTGCAACTTTCAGGTGGGGGGGTATGTGTGTGGCAGGTGGCAGTGTGGCAGAGAGGGGGGGGCGAGCTGAGGTCGGCGGTGCGATGCAGATCGCGACCATCGGACAGACGTTCGATGCCCAAACGTCGACCGACCCCGGACACGCCCCCGGCGGATCACTTCACTTGCCCGCTGTGACCCTTGATCTCACCCACCGGCTCGGCCCGCCCGCCGATGTGCTTGGCCAGGAACTGCTCGGCCAGGGCGTAGAAGTGCAGGCGGTTCTCCGGCCGGGCGAACCCGTGCCCTTCGTCCGGGTACAGCACGTACTGCACCTCTTTTTTGTTCTTCCGCATAGCCGCCACAATCTGGTCGCTCTCCGCCTGCTTCACCCGCGGGTCGTTCGCCCCCTGGCCGATGAGCAGCGGTTTGGTGATCTGATCGGCCCGGTAGAGCGGCGAGCACTTCTCCAGGAATTCCTTGTCTTCGCCCATCCGCTTGGTGAACAGGGCCTTCATCGGCGCCCAGTACGGCGGGATGGTGGCGAGCAGGGTGTTCAGGTTGCTCGGGCCGACGATGTCCACCCCGCAGGCGAACACCTCCGGGGTGAACGTCAACCCGACCAGCGTGGCGTAACCGCCGTAACTGCCGCCCATGATGGCCGTCCGCTTCGGGTCGATGGTGCCCGGCTTGGCGAAGTGATCGACCGCGTCGAGCAGGTCCTGATGCATCTTCCCGGACCACTCCAGGTTGGCCGCGTTCAGAAACGCCTTACCGTACCCGGTGCTTCCGCGGTAGTTCACCTGGATGACGGCGTACCCGCGGTTGGCCAGCCACTGCACCATCCCGCTGTACCCCCAACTGTCCCGTGCCCACGGCCCGCCGTGGACGAGCAGCACCGCCGGCAGGTTCTTCGCCTCCACCCCCACCGGCAGGGTGGCGTACCCGTGGACGGTCAGCCCGTCCTTCGCCTTGTACTCGAACGGCTGCATCTGCGCCAGTTTCACCTTTTCCAACTTGCTATTGCTGGTGAACAGCAGGTCGGCCTTCTTGGTCTTCCGGTCGTACAGGTAGAACGCCGCCGGGCCATCGTCGGCCACGTAGCTCACCACCCACTTCGAGTCGTCGGCCGTCTTGCTTCCGACGCTGAAATCGCCACGGGCCACCTTCGCCAGGGCGGCGAAGTCGTCTTTCACGCTGTCGTCCAGCACTGTCCACTCGGTGCGGGCCTTGGTGAACGACACGGCCAGCGGGATGCGTTTGTCGTCGTCGATCATCGCCCCGCTCACGTCGTACTGCTGGTCCTCGGCGACCACCGTTTCCTTGCCGGTGGCCACATCCATCTTCATGAGCCGAATGGCGTTGGCGTCCGCACTGTGGGTGAGCCACACGGTGTTCGCGTCCGGGCCGAACCCGGCGAGCGCCGCCTGGTCGTCTGCCCCTACCTTCTTGATCGCCTTCCACTTCCCGTCGTCGCCCTTCACCCGCAGTTCGTATCCGCCATCCGGCTTCATGCTGGTCGATCCGCGGACCTGGAACTTGGCGTCGGTGGCGAACCCCACCACGTCGCCAGGGTTCTCGGTGTCGAGCGTCGCCTCGCCGCTGTCGAGCTTGATGCGGTGCATGTCGAACAACGCCTTGTTCCGCTTGTTCATGCCCACCAGCACCTCGTTCGGGTGCTTCTTGTCCAGTTCCACCCCCTGCACCCGCACCCCGTCGAAGGGGGTCAACTCGCGGGTCTTCTTCTCCTTCACGTCCACCGCGAACAGGTGGAAGTTCTCGTCCCCGCCCTTGTCTTGCAGGTAGAGCAGGTGCTTGCCGTCGAACGCCCAGAAGAATTGCCGGATGCCGCGTTTCGGGTCTTGCGTGACGGCGACGGCGTCATCGGCCTTCTTGTCGGCGGGGTACACCCACACCTGGAGGACGTTCTTGTCGTCGGGCCGCAGGTAGGCGATGAGCTTACCGTCCGGGGAGATCTGCGGGCCGGTCTTCTCGGGGTTGCCGAACAGCACCTCCCGCGGGATGAGCGGTGGGAGTTCGGCGAAAGCCGGGGCCGCGAGGGCGGCGACGAACAGGGACGCGGTGGCAGCGCGCATGTGGAAGGAGCCTCCGGGTGACGGGGTTCGGGCGATGCGGGTGATTCGCCGGCGGAGTTGATGTATTTCGTCGGCGGGCCGGTAGCGATCGGGCGAAACGTTGAGGTCAGTCACATCCGAGGCACATCTCACTACCCGATAAAAAAGGCGGGTAATTCGAGATTTCTCTCCCTTCAGCCGTGCGGGAAAACGCCATCTTGGCACATCCCAGGCACATGTTTTAGGCCCAATAAGGGACATATTTACGAGAATCATTTTCTGGATCATCGGACTTTATCAGATTCGCCGCCACGGTCGCCGTAATGATCCGGGTGGCAGCCCGATAGTTCTTTGCCTCAATGCCAAGCCGGTTACGAAGGGTGGTGTTCGTCATTTCGGTGTTGCCGATCCAGCAAAGAACGCAGTGTTGGTAGCACGCCCGGATTCGCTCAGCGGGTTCCATATCGGCGAACTTTCTGGGGGCGTAAAGGATCACTTGGGTTGAACCCGGCGGCTTGCGGAAGTCCGGGGGAGGAAGTTGGAACATCTCGATGGCGGAGACCACCTTGTCGATCCCGGACCCGCGTTCCTCGCAGATGGTCATCAGCCGCATCAGCCTGGCCACCTCTTCGTTCCGCGACCACGGGGGCATGTCGATGAACCGATGCGGTTCGACGAGTGGTTCACCCGGGTTGGTGAACTCGATGCGGTCGTCGAAAATCTCCACCATCGGGCCGGCGCCGGTGACGGAGAATTCTTGGTGAATGAGCAGGTTGGCGGTCAGTTCGCGGATGGCGATCTCGGGGTACATCCTCTCGTCCTTCCGCAGGGCTTGGCCGATGTGTTCGTTGCTGGGCAGTTGGGAGTTGATGTAGGCCACCATCGCGTCAAAGCCGCTCGCGTAACCGGAACGCGAAGGGGGGTCGGTCCATTCCTTCTCGGTGAATAGCTTGTTGAGGCCCGCGTACTTGATGACCCGGATCGCCTTTCGCCCGAGTCGACCGAAGCGGTTGAGGTCACGGGCGAAAAGGATGGCGCCCAAGTTGGTGACATCGAAGCGGTTATCCCCATGCCGAGCTACGAGCCGGTAATCGGCGAGTCTGGTCAACATACCCGACTTGTTCTCGGGTAAAGCCTCCTTCGTCAGACGGAAGAAAGCGGAGTAGTCGAGACGGTCGAGCACCTCATCGGCGGTCA
>JALOQR010000319.1 GCA_025459365.1 Fimbriiglobus sp. | reverse complement strand
GGCGACGTCCACCAGAACGTCCAGGTCTTCGCGGCGGCCCTGTCCGCGACGCAGACGGTCGGTGATCTTGAGCATCCACCCGGTGCCTTCGCGGCATGGGGTACACTGCCCGCAACTCTCGTGGCTGAAGAACTGGCAGACGTTGTGCAGCACGTCCACCATACTGGTTTGGTCGTCGATCACCGTCACTGCCGCCGTCCCAAGGCCGAGGCACCCAACCTTGCCAGGTCCGTTGAAATCCAGTGGGATGTCGTATTCGGTTATGCCGTCCTCCCCCTTCAGGGGAGCGTTGCAGTCCACAAATCCCATGCTCAGCCCGCCGGGGTTAACAGCCTTTGCTTTACGCCCCTTCCAGACCCCACCCCCATGCTTTTCCACCAGGTCGCGGCAGGTGATGCCCATCGGTACTTCCACGCAGACCGGGTTGTTGACATGCCCGGCGAGGGTGTACAGCTTCGGCCCATAACTGCCTGCGTCCCGTGGGTTTTTCGGGTCAGGCGGGACCCCCATGCTCTTGAACCAGTCGATGCCCCGCCGCATGATTTGCGTAACGCACGCCATCGTCTCGACGTTGTTCACGATGGTCGGCTTCCGGAACGCGCCCTCGATGGCGGGGAAGGGTGGCTTGATCCGCGGCCATGCCCGTTTCCCTTCGAGTGACTCGATAAGCCCCGTCTCTTCGCCGCAGATGTACGCCCCGGCTCCGCGGTGGAGGAAGATGTCGAGGTCAAAGCCGCTGCCGAAGATGTTTTTGCCGAGGATACCGGCGGCGTAGCACTCGTCGATGGCCGTCTGAAGCGTGCGGTAGGCGTCGCCGTACTCGTACCGGATGTAGAAGTACGCCCGGTTCGAGCGGATAGCGTAGCACGCCAGCATGATGCCTTCGAGCACCTGGTTGGGGTCCTTCTCCATCAAGATGCGGTTGTTGTACGTGCAGGGTTCCGATTCGTCGGCGTTGATGCAAAGGTAAATGGGGCCGGGATGGTCCTTCGGCAGGAACGTCCACTTCAACCCGGTGGGGAAGCCTGCCCCGCCGCGACCGCGGAGGCCTGAGTCTTTCACCTGCGTGACGACGTCGCCCGGCGCCTTCTTGTCGCGGAGCGTCTTTTCGAACGCGACGTAACCGCCGTCCTGCCGGTAGCCTTCCAGCTTTGACGAGTTCGGCTTGTTCACGCGGGCCAACAGGGTGGGTTCGAAACTCATGGTTCGCAACGCTCGGATATGGGCAGCCCTTGAGAGTGCCCTGGTGTCACCGAGGCATCCACAAGGGCTGCCCCTACGGATCGAAACAACCTACCGATTCAATTCCGCAATCAACGCGTCTGCCTTCTCGTCGGTGTCAACGTTCATCACGTGGATGTCGTCCTTCAGGCACGCCGGAGCGCCGTCGCAGGCCCCGATGCACTCGGCAAATTCGAGGGTGATCTTACCGTCGGTGGTCGTCTCACCGCACTTCACGCCGAGTTTCTGTTCCATGTGCCCGAGGCGGTCGTAGGCTCCGCGGAGCATGCACGCCAGCCCGCGGCACACCCACAGCCGGGTCTTTCCCAACTTGTTGCCGTCGTGCTTGAAAAACTCATAGAAGGTCATGGTGTCGTGGACCTGCGACGGGTGCAGGTCCAGCAATTCGGCGATCTCGACCATCGCCTCGTTCGACACCGTGCGATACTCGTCGTGGACGAGGTGCAGTGCCGGCAGGGTGACGGCCTGCTTGCTTGGGTACCGGGGGATGTAAGCCCGGATGCGGTTCTTGATGTCGTCGCTAAGTGCTGGCATGGGAAACCCGATCGCTTCGGTTGGGCACCCACAAAGGGTGCACCTACATTCGGTGTAGGGGCACCCTTTGTGGGTGCCCGTAGGCCATTACCTATCGAGCTCCGCCGCGATGATGTTCAGGCTGCCGAGCACCGCCGGCACATCGGAGATCTGATGCCCCTCGATCAAGTGCGGGAAGAGGGCGAAGTGGATGAACGACGGCGGTCGGGTGCGGGCACGGAACGCCTTTGCGCTACCGTCGGCCACGAGGTAGAATCCGAGTTCGCCGTTCGCCGTCTCGGTTGCCCCATATACCTCGTTCACTGGGGTTTCGATCCGCCGGTTCCACATGAACAGCTCGAAGTGCTGGATCAGCCCCTCGATACTACGGTAGGTGGCGGTCTTGTCCGGGATCGACACCTTCCCTTCGACGTCCACGTTCACCGGCCCACTCGGGATGTTCTCCACAGCGGCGGCCACAATTTTTAGGCTCTCAGCCATCTCACCCATGCGGACGAGGTAGCGGGCGAGGCAGTCGCCACCCTTGCTCGCCACCACCTTCCACGCGGAGTTAAGTTCAGGATAAGCGAGGTATGGTTCGTCCTTGCGGAGGTCGCGGGTGACACCCGAGGCACGGGCCTGAGGGCCTGTCACGCTGCGGTTGACCGCCTCTTCCTTGGTCAGCACCCCAACGCCCTTGGTGCGGTCTTGGAAGATTTTGTTCTTGTTCAGTAGGCGAGCGAGGTCGTTTAGGGCCTTCGGGAAGGTCTTCACGAAGTCGCGAATCTTCTGCACCACGTCGTCGGTGATATCGGTCATCATCCCGCCCACCCGAAGGTAGCTCGGGTGGAACCGTTGTCCGCTGGCACTCTCCATAATGTCGTACACCTTCTCCCGTTCGTTGAAGGCGTAGAAGAAGGCGGTGAGCCCTCCGAGGTCGAGGGCGGCAGCGGCCACACACAGTAGATGGTCGGAGATGCGGGCGAGTTCAGCGAGGATGGTACGGAGATACTTGCACCGTGGGGTGACTTCGATGCCGAGCAGTTTCTCAACCGTGTGAAACCAGCTCACCTCGTTGGCGAACGGGGAGATATAATTCATCCGGTCGACGATGGTGACGTACTGGTTGAAGTCGAGGTCTTCGCCGAGTTTCTCGAAACCGCTGTGCAGGAAGCCAATGTCAGGCACGGCCTTGACAATCGTCTCGCCGTCGAGGGTGAGGACGAGCCGCAGGGTGGTGTGGGTGGCTGGGTGTTGGGGGCCGAAATTCAGGGTGTACAGGTACTCGCTGTCCCCGCCGGCGTCAGCGGGAGCGCAGACCGGATCGGCCAATTGAAGCGGCATCACGGCACCTGATAGGCAAGTTCACTACAATAAGGCGCAGAATCCGATGAGAGGAAATAAGACTGTCACTCTCAGCATCTCTCCGCGCCTTCTACGTCCTCTGCGGTGATTTCCTGTTTAGCTCTCCGCCCGCGTCAGCACTGGCAGATTATGTCGCTCGCCGTGGCCCCGCAGCGGATAATCCTTCCGTAGCGGATGGTCCTGGAACGCTTCCGGCATCAGAATGCGTTGAAGGTTTGGGTGGCCGGGAAAGCGGATGCCAAACAGGTCGAACACTTCGCGTTCCATCCAGTCGGCGCCCTTCCAAAGCGAATACACCGAAGGCAGTTCCGGGTCTGGGTCGTTCACAAAGGTCTTCACGAACAACCGCTCACCGGTGGCCAAGTTCGTCAGGGAGTACACTACGGCGAAGCGGTCGGTCGCGTCTGGGTAGCCGAGGTAGTCGATCCCGGCAATGTCGCAAAGGAAATCGAACCCAGCAGCTCTGAGTAACTTCAGTGCGTCGAACACCTGCTCGGCCGGCACCATCACCCGCTTGTTGTCACGGAATTCACTGGTGCCGATGGCATCGCGAAACTCGGCTTTCAGTTTGTCGATGGCGGTGGACATCTTAATTCTTCCCCACCATCGGTAGACTGCGGGTACGGGTGCCGGTGTTGAAACTGCCTGGTGTGATGACCAGCTCAGCTGGGTCGAGTTGTTTCGCCAGGGGGGCTGGGCCTTCGTACCCAGTGCGGTGAGCGAACTCGCGGCCATTGAAGGTACCAGTTTTCTGCACCTTCTCTTGCAAGTCTAGCACCGCGCGGATGAGTTGTTCGGGCCTCGGTGGGCAGCCAGGCACATACACGTCGACCGGGATGAAGCGGTCGATGCCCTGTACCACTGCGTAGGTGTCGAACACCCCGCCGGAAGAGGCACAGGCTCCCATGCTGATGCACCACTTCGGCTCAGGCATTTGCAGCCAGATCCGCTGGAGCACTGGGATCATCTTCATCACCACTCGGCCGGCGACAATCATCACGTCGCACTGGCGTGGGGTGAACCGCATGGCCTCGGCCCCGAACCGGGCGATATCGTACCTGCTGCTGGCAGTGGCCATCAACTCAATGCCACAGCAGGCGGTGGCGAATGGCATCGGCCACAGGCTGTGCTTCCGCACCCAGTTGGCGAGGAAGTCGAGCGGGGCGAGCATCAGGTTATCGGTTGGTTTCATCGCCACTGGAACACCCCCTTCCGCCAGGCGTAGACATAGGCGATCCCGAGAGTCGCCAGGAAAATCAGAATCTCGACGAAAACCACCCCGCCGAACACCGTCTTCCACGTCGGGTTGCCGCCGTCAGCGTAGGCAAGTACTGCCCACGGGTAGAGGAACAGCAGTTCGACGTCGAACACCAGGAACAGGATCGCGATCAGGTAGAACTTCACGTCGAACAGCATCCGCGACGACCCGACCGGGTCCATGCCGCTCTCGTACGGCATTGTCTTGACCTTGGTCGGCTTCCACGGCTTTACCCACGGCAGGTGGGTAGCCAAGAGCGTAGCCCCGGCAAGGACGACCACCACCGCGGCGTACACTAGCACCGGCCAGTAGCCGACTAGGTCGAATGCCGGTTCGAGGCCAGCTGGGGTTGAAACCGGGACGGCAGTCATGCGATCCTTCCGCGGGCATCGGAGGCTTTGTGAATTATTTCACAAGGCCGGACGAAAAGAAACCCCGACTCACGCCGAGGTCGGAAATCGCTTACTGCTCCAGTCTTAGAAACGCAACCGACGGGAATCAATAACTTCTAAGGAAAACCGCCCAGGGAAGGGGGATGCCATGCCGGTCGAACTGGTCTGCCCGGACAACGCCACACTGCAGAGCATCCGCGATATCTACGATTCGGCCCTGATGGATGTGGAACTCGATGAGGAAAACGGGTTTGTCGTAATCGACGACGAGATCGTGGCGCGGCATCAACGACCAGTACGCCATCGTTCGGGCCGCGATGAGCGACGACGACGAATTGTGGGTGGACTACGCCATCATCATCAAGGGCGGCACCACAACTCGGCACATCGCCCAAGCCACCCGAATGTTTTTAAAAGTAGCCGAGATGGCCGTCAAGGATTGCGACGAGGATGGCATAGTGGCGTGAAACTGTGTGCTGATCCGTGAAACTAGGATAACGGCGTCGGATGGGTGGTATGCTTGGCCGGATCTTGACTCCTCGTGGAAGAGCCGATGGACCTCGCAAACCTGAGTATTTGACGTCTAATCAGTTCAAGAGCTGCAGCACTGTTTGTCACCGACTGAATGGGCATGCAAAAAGCGAAGTTGTATTCAAATACGTCACGTAGCGAAGCTTTTGGTCCGTAA
>JALOQR010000056.1 GCA_025459365.1 Fimbriiglobus sp. | reverse complement strand
AGCGCGACGAGTTGTTCGGGGGTAGCCCCGGCGGCCATCGGGGTGACGGCGGCCCTGGCCGGTTGCTCGCCGGGCCGGTTCGACACCCACAGCCAGATGTCGGCCGATCGCAGGCTGAAGTTGTTCGCCGGATCGACGAAGGCCGCGTTCTCCTGGAATTTGAACAGGTCTTGCGGTTTCTTGCCGCCTCCCGGCCGCCACTTCTCGTGGTCGAGCCGTTTGGCCCACTGAGCGACCGACGACTTGACCGCGCCGGTGTCCGGGTCGCGATCGACCAGTTCCAACCGGCCGGGGCCAGTGATGGCCACGGTGGTTTCCCGTGCTGGGTCGGGTGTGCCGGGGGGCGGGTCTTGCGAGGTGAGCGTGACCACAGCAGGGGTGATAGCGTCGCCGGCCGTGAGTTTGCTGCCGGAGTGCTGGGCGACCACGGGCACCTCAACGGTGCCGTACAGAGTCGTGACCGCACTCTTCCCGTTGCGGTCCTGGGTATGAACCAGCCGTACGCAGGAGGCTTCCAACCCCTCCGCCTGGGCCGAGAGGGTGACCTGCGGGCCGGTGGCCGTGATCTGCCGGACGAACAGCCCACCACCATCGACCATCGGATTACTGGCGGGAGTTGCGGTGGGTTTGTCCTTGTCTGGGTCGCGGAGGTCGAGTTCGAGTCGGGTGCAGATCAGGTCGTCGGTTTGGTTGCGAGCGTTCAGGCGGGTGACGATGACCAGGTTCTGCCCACCGTCCGGTGCGACGGCGGCCGCGTCGAACACGGCCAGGTCTTTCTCCAGGTCGTACTGGAACGCGCCGGGGGTGCTGACCACCAGGAGCGACCGACGCTCGAACCGCTCGGCCACAATGGCGGCATCGCTCAGCCCACCGCCCACGGCCAGGGTGCCAAGGGGAGGATCGGCGTTGGGTCCGAGGGGGCGGGCGTCGGGTGCGGTGGGTCGGGGTGGTTCTTTCGTGGCTCCGCCGCCGGGGAAGCCAGCGTTTCCGTCGGTCCACAGGCACATAAGCACCCCCTCGCCGAGGGTGATATCGTGTACGCCGGAGAACGACGGGGGTCGCTTGGGGGCGTTCGCGTCTCGTTTGGCCTGGGCGAGCCGCACCACCAGCCCGCGGCCGACGGCGGTGGGCGGGGGGAGGGTGCGGCCGGTGAGAATGTCGGCCACGGCGTTGAATCGCCGCAGGTCGTAGGCGTAGTGGCGGAGGTCGTGGGAGTACTTCCGCGGGTCGTCGGCCGACACGCTCGCGGCCACGGGCGGGATTGGCTCGGCGAGGAGCAACTCGCCGACGGCACTTCGCACCATGCTCGGGTCGTCGAGTCGGGCGAGTTCGGTTTGTCGTGCACGCAGACGGCGGGGTAGGTTGCGGCGGTCGAAGACCTCCACCGAAGCGGCCGTCCAGATGTGCTTGGTGTCGGGCGTGTCGGGGATGTCGTCGCCGGGCAACTGCACGAACAGCGGGCCGGGGGTGCGGAGAACCAGATGGTCGGCGGGGTCGGCCGATTTGCGGTTGTTGGTCACCCAGATCCGCCCCTGGCGGGGATCGCGGCGGATGCTGGCGAGTGCTTTCGGGTCGTCGTCGGGTTCGGTGGTCAGTTCGAGCCGCACCGCTTTGGCCGCGGTCATGTCTTCAATGCGGTTGATCTTGGTGTTGAAGATGATGACGGCCCGGTCGGCGTGGAGAGTCGTGATTTCCCCCTGTTCGCCGGGTTTCGGGCTTCTTCCAGCCGGGGCAAACAGGGCGAGGCTCACCGGCGCCACCACCACCCGCGGGGTGCCGTCGGTCACCACGGCACCGAGGGCCATGACGCCGTTTTGGTCGCGGAGCGGCAGGCGGTGCTTGTACACCTGCCAGTCGCTGCTCCCTTCCGGGCTATTCTCGCCGAAGGCTTGTTGAAGATACCGCGAGGTGGTCGAAACCCGGATGGCTCCCGGCTCGACCCCCTTCCCACGCACCAGGAACTTCTCGGGGAGAACGGGCAGACCGTCGTACCCGCCGAGGAAAAATAGGTACACGGTGAACCCGGCGGCGAGCACCAGCACGCCCAGGAGGAGCAGCCCGACTCGTCGCGGCGTCCACACGGTTGCAGCCCTCGGAGGAATCGTCCCGCTCGCCTCCGGCTCGCGGCTAACCCTGGTATCGCGCCACTACCCCGGCCCACTCGCCCCGCAGGGCGAGCAACCATTCGACTGCTTCCCGCACGGCTCCGGCTCCGCCGTCGGTTCGGCAGACGTAGTCGGCGGCCGCCCGCACTTCGGCACAGGCGTCGGCCACAGCCACTCGCACCCCGCACGCCCGCAGCACCGGCAGGTCGGGGAGGTCGTCGCCGACCGCACACGCCTGTTCTGGCCGCAACCCGAGGTGGGCGAGCAACTCGGTGAGTGCCGGCCGTTTCTCCTCGCGGCCGAGCAACACCGGGGCCAGCCCGAGTTCCGCTGCCCGGCGTTCCACGGCTTTCGACCGTCGCCCGGAAATCACCGCCGCGTGCAGTCCAAGCGATCGCCAGATCTTCAGCCCCGAGCCATCTCGTACGTGGAACCGCTTGATCTCGTCGCCGGCGTCGGTGTAGGTGATGCGGCCGTCGGTGAGCACGCCATCGACGTCCAGCACGAGCAACCGCACCGCCTTCGCACGCTCGGTGATTGTATCAGAGGGGGTCAAAAGGAGGCCTCGGCAAAGTACACCACAACCGGCGAGTGCAAGAGGACTAACTGCTCACCAACTTCAGTGTCGGCGGGCCGTCGTCGCCGGGCAACTCGACGCCGATCAGGTCGGTGACGTCGAGCAGGCCGACTGGCTTGCCGGCCGTGTCCACCACTGGCAGTTCGCTGATTTTCCGCGCCCGCAGTAGGTCGAGGGCGTCGCCCATCTTCGCCCCGACTGTCACGGTGAGTGGGCGGCGGGTCATCACTTCTTCGATCGGCCGGTCGAACGCCCCGTCGGCGTTGCGCTCGAACAACCGGGCGAGGTCGCTGTCGGTGAAAATGCCCGCCAGGGTGCCATCGGCGTGCGTCAGCATCACAGCGCCCGTGCGTCGGCCCGGCTGCTTCGACCGAGCAAACACTGCCCGCACAGTTTCGGTTGCCGCGGCAATCCGCAGTTCCGGCCCGCTTCGCATGTACGCCTCCACCCCCGCCAGCTTCCGCCCCAGGCTGCCGGCTGGGTGAAACCGCGCGAACTGCTCCGCGGTGAACTGCCGCTGTTCGGAGAGGGTGAACGCGATCGCATCGCCCAGCGCGATCATCACCGTCGTGCTGCTGCTCGGGGCCAAACTCAGCGGGCAGGCTTCCACGATCGGCCCATACACCACTGCCGCCGCGGCCGACCGGGCCAGGGTACTCTGGGCGTTCCCCGTCATCGCCACCACCGCCGACGCCAGTTCCCGCAGTGGGTCGAGCAATCGGAGCAATTCCTCGCTCTCTCCGCTGTGGCTGAGCAGTAGGGCGACGTCGTCTGGGTGGACTGCCCCGAGGTCGCCGTGGACCGCCCGCGTTGCGTCGAGAGCGTAGGCCCGCGTGCCGGTGCTGTTGAGCGTGCCGACCAGCTTCCGCCCGACGTCCGCACTCTTGCCGACTCCGGTGACGGCCACCCGCCCCCGGCACCCGGCGAGCAATTCCACCACCCGCAGGAAGCTCGCCCCGAGCCGGTCGGCCGCCAGCCGTACCGCGTCGGCCTCGCTCCGCATCACCGTGCGGGCGAACGTGAGCGGGTCGAACGCCGCAAGGCGGGCCGGTTCGCTCATGATGGGGGGACTCCAGAAGGCGGGCGAATCATAACGGCGACAATCGACCGGGCAAGAGCAACCCACAGCCTGAGCGAGCGTTGTTCTCTAGATCGCCAAGTTCGCCAGGTTTTGCCCGATTCCCCAGTTCGCGGAGGGATGGCATTTTGTGGCGGCCCAGAGTCCTCAACACCGCCAAAGTGCCGTCGCGGGCGGTTCCACCCGGGCCGGGTGAACCTTCCCCATTGCCACCGACTCCGTTACAGTACTGTCGGTCGGTGGACGGGTCGGACGATCGCCGCCGGGCAACCGGGGGAGGAAAGTCCGGGCTTCAAAGGGCGCGGTGGTGGGTAACCCCCACCCCCGGTAACGGTTCGCGTCCCGGCGCGGGCCGCCAACGGGCGGGACAGTGCAACAGAAAGAATACCGCCACGTCGCAAGACGGGGTAAGGGTGAAACGGTGCGGGGCGAAAGCCCTTAATGTAAGAGCGCACCAGCGGCGGGGTGACCCGTCGGCTCGGCAAACCCCACCGGAAGCAAGGCCAAATAAGCGGACAGCACCGGCCCGGTGCGCTACGATCCGCGGGTAGGCTGCTCGACCCCTCTGGCAACAGGGGGGCTAGAAAAATGATCGTCACCGGGTGTCTGGCAACAGACGCTCGGGACAAAACCCGGCTTACAGGCCCGCCCACCGACCAACCCGGGATTCTTGACACCCATCACAGATGCGGAGAGTTCGGGCAGAGTTGCCACGACCGCCGGTGTCGTCCACCGTTGTGGTATGGCTCATCCACGCACCCGTTGGTGGTGTGTCACGATTGTTGAAGTGGAGCCGAAATCGGACGAACTGCGACCACAAGAGAGGCGGTGCTGGCTTCGCCGGCTCCACGAGGGAGGGCGGGGAACGAACTCACCGGGTGCGTGGCTCAGGCACCGTCGTTCTTTTTCGTCGGCTGTTGGATTGGGTGTTCGCCCGCACCGCTGAACCCACCCAGCCTGCGTTTTGGATCTTGTTCCTGAAACGACGCCCCGGAGTTTTCGTCGTGCTCGGTGGGGGCGTGTTCGTCTGCGGGTGGGTGACCGGGGCCAGCGGCGGGGCGGTTGTCGGGCGGCACCGGAGCTGGGCCGCCTTGATGCTTTTCGTTCATGTCTCACCTCGGGTCTGGCGGAGTGGGTGGCTCCCTCCGGGCACAGAGGGTGCCGGATCGAGAGAAACCAAGCCGTTCGTGTTGGCTGGTTGTCCGGAGAGGCTGTTCGGGGCGTTCAGGTGCGCCCCGTGGTGGACCGAGACTCCCATCCGTTCGATCAATTCGCCGCCGAGCCACGCTGTCACCCCGCCGACTGCCAAGCCGAGCAGCGAGAGCAGCAGGGCCACCTCGGGCGGGCTGGCCGGGTCGCCTTTGCGAAACCACCAGCTCCCCCCAAACAGGGCCATCACCCCGAACACGTTTCCTAGCCCATGCACCAACCCGACAGCCTTCGCACGCGTTCTCCGAGGGATGGCGAACCAGTCGATCCACCCCGGCACGCTCGCGATCAGCCCACCGATTAGGCCTGTCACGATCATCCAGTACGACACCACTGCGAACTGTGGGTTGCGGCCAGCGAAGTAGTACACCCCGTCGAACACGACCGCGGCGATAAACAGTCCGAGCGGAACGACGATGAGCATCGGGTGCGAGGCGTGCCCGAGAAGTTTCGCCCGACTTTCCATGGTGGCCATGCGACACAACCAGTGGGGGAGTAGTGTCACCCCGGCTTGCCGCGGGTGTGCGCTTGAGCAGGCAGCACGTCCAGTACCGTGAGGCCGAGAATGCCGGCATGCCGCCCTTCGGCCGCCCCGTGTCGGCTTCGGAGCAACGTGGGAGGAGATGGTCGGTTTTGTGGAACTGTCAGCAGGACGCCGATCGATTGATCTTGCGAGAACGAGGCCGCGGGCGCGGTGGTACGAGCAACCGTTCGGGTCGCCGCCACCAGCCTGGGGTGCTGAGCGCCGGGTCGGTGGGGGCGACACCGGCGGCCAGTTCCGCCACCAATCGGGCGACGCGGGTTGGTCGTGGCGGGTCGGTCGTCACGTCGAACAGGCCGGGTTCGTAGTTGCCGGTCTCGCGGGTCACGAGTGAGTCCCAGTCGAACGTGCCGAACGCCGCCCACGCGGTGACGGCGACGACCTCCGCCCCCGCCGCCCGCGCGAGGTTCGCCGCCTGCCACACCTCCCACACCCACCGTACTTGTTCATCTGAAGTGCAACCGAGGTGGGTTTCGGTGACGGCCACCGGTCGTCGGTAGCGGTCCCACACTTGCCGGAGCAACCCATGCGGGCCGGCCAGGCCGCCAAGCAGCACCCGCACGGCTTCGGTGTCGGCGTAGCGATCACGGCCGTTGCCTCCGTGCAGATCGGGCGGGTAGTGGTCGAGACGGTGATCGAGGTACCGCTCGCTGGTCACGTAGTGGTTCACCCCGATCACGTCGGGTGGGCAGGGGTTCTGCATGAACCAGTTCAACTCCGGTGCGGTCGCCCCGGCCCAGCGCAGGTACCGCCAAAGAGGGTGGTGGCGATCGACCTTGCTACACAGAAGATCCCAGGTGAGCCAGCGGCGGTCGTTCTCGAACCGGGCCTGGTCGTGCAGGTGGGCGGGGGCGTGGGTCTGCCCGAGGTCTTCCGTTTGCACCAACTTCGCATCCGGGTTGACCCGGCGGATCGCCCGCATGGCCAGCACAACCCCGCGAATTTGGTGAAACAAGCAACGGATGAACGTGTCGTCGCCTTGGCCGTGGGGGTACCAGTGGCCGTACAACCCGCTGAACCGGGCGGTGGTGAGTGGCTCGTTCACCGGTGTGTAGGCATCCACCCAGGGGAATTCCGCGGCCACGTGTCCCGCGTAAGCGGCCAACTGTTCGGGGAATGTGGGGTCGAGGAGCGAGGTGTGGGGCGGGCCGCTACCGTGGTGCAACAGACCGACAACAGGCCGGATTGCGCTTGCTCGCAGCTGAGCTAGCCGTTGCCTGGCCCACGACCAGTTGAACGGCTCCGGGTGTTTCTCCCAGAGCACGGGATAGCGAATCGCCTGCACGCCCAGCAGAGCGAGCCGATCGAGGTCGTCGACCCGGCGATCATGGCCGGAGCGGGCCATTTGGTCGAAGTACCCATCGCCGACGCGGTTCACCGTACACTCGATGCCGGCCCACACTTGCGGGCGAGAGGCCGGCGGATCGTCGTACATGCCGAACCCTCGGTGGGAATAAACAGACCGACCTGCAAGAGGTCGGTCTTCCTCAGTCGAACGTGAATCGCGGGTTAGTTGCTGGATGCCCGCGTGCGGCACGACCAGTAAGCGTGTCGGCCGGTCCGCCCGCCGCAACAAGGGCAGGTGGGGAAGTATTCCCGCTCGATGGCCGCCTCGTGCCCATGCCGGCGGGCCACGCGCACTGGCACGGCTAGGCCGCACTTTTCGCAGTCATGCAGTGGTTCGGCGTCGTCGTCTTTCAAGTACACCTCCACGACCTCGCTGGGAACGCGGGACGGTGAGGGGTTGTAGCCGGCGTCGAGCATGGCCAGCCATGCCCGCAAACCATGCCCGCCGCACCACGGATCGGTGATGAGCTTGCGGGCAAGCGGCCGGCGGGCCGGCGCCACGGCCAGAAGCAAACGTTCGAGGGCGGGGGCTGTGCGGTTGGTCGTCGGCTCGATACGGAGCATCACGGTCACGTCCTCGGTGAGTTACACAAGTTGTCGATCAGACGGCCGCAATCACGCGGGCCGGAATTTTGATCTTGCGGTTTTGGGCGTCCCGCACTGCATCAGCAACTTTCCTGCCGGCCAGGAAGGCGTGGTCGGAGTTGTAGTACTCCCACTCCGAGTACCGGCCGGCGAGGTGGATGTCGTGCCGGCTCAGCCACTCGCGGATGAGTTGCACGTTTTTCGGTCGGGCGTGATCGTACACCACATAGGCGTGAGGCATGTCGATCTGGTTGGCGCACAGGATCGGGTCATCGGCGGTGAAGAGGCCCACCTGGATGCAGTCGTCGATGCAGCGGCGGATGAGGGCATCGCCGTCGTACGGGAGGGGCTTGAGCGGGCCGTAGGTGATCTCGCAGGTGAGGCCGAATCCACCCGGTGGGTTGCAGTGTGGGCTGGCGTTCCCCTGCACGAAGATGCGGTGGAAGACAGTCTCTTCTGGGTAGTAGATCCAATGCTTGTCGGTGAGATTCTCTCGGCCGATGCCAATGTTCACGCACCGTACCGAAGTGTGCCGCAGGGCAGCGGCCGCCTGTCGCACTGCTTCGGGCACCTCGTCGCCCAGTGCCCGCACGAGCAGCGGGAGCGGCATGGTGCTCACCAGTTGCTCGTAGCGGTACTCGGTACCATCCGTGAGGGTGACAGTGTGGCGGGCAGCCGATACGCGAGTCACGCGGGCGTTCAGTTTCAGTTCGCCCTGGAGAAACGGGCGGAAACCATCCATCAGAGCCTGGAAGCCGCCACGCAGGGGGTAGCCGAAGCGGGCGTTCGGCCCCATCGGTTTCGGTTTGGGTGAGAGTGCTCCCTCGATCATCTCGCCAAGGTCGGGCATGGGCACTCGCCCGCCGAGCCAGCTCGTTTCCATCTGATCGAGTGGCACCGCCCAGATCTTGCGGTTGTACGGGATGGCGAAGTGCTTCGCGATGCCCGCCCCCCACACCGTGTAGATGAACTCCTCAAAGTTGCGAGGTCCCGCGTCGGCTGGAGCGGGCGAACTGCTCAGCTCCTTGCCGTTCGACAGTGGTATTGTGCTCTCGGCGATGCCGTCGCCGCAGCAGTCGTCGAGGATGTCCTTGCCGTCGGCCGCTGGGCCGACCACGCAGTCGCCGGTCCTCGCAGTGAGCCGATTCACTCCGTTGATGGCCGGCTTGCCGACACCGTTGGTGTACCCGTTCGCCGGCCGCATCTTGGCCTCGGGCTTCACCTCGGGTCTGGCTGAAGCCGTGCCGTAGCGGGCCTCGATGGCCCCCATCACGCACTCCTTGATGACCTCGGGCGGCAGGCCGTACAGCGATCCCTGGAACGGGTAGCGGGAGTAGACCCTTTTGCTAAACACCCACGCTTCGCGATCCTGCCAGTGGACATTGTCACCCAGGAGCCGCTCGTACATCTCGTGGACGTAGGGCTCGTTGCTAAACATGATGTGCCCGGCGAAGTCGAAGGTGAAACCATTGTCCACAACAGACCGGCACCACCCGCCGATGGTATCGTTCGCCTCCAGTAGCAGGCTGTCTTCCCCCAGGTGGTAAGCCGCGCTCAGGCCGGTCGGCCCGGCACCGATGATTACCGCTCCCAGCTTGCGCGGCACTCCAGTGGGTGGGGTACGCTGCTCCGATCGGCTCGCCGCTTTCTCGATTTCTCGCTCCATCGCCGCTGTCGTGAGATCCCAGGACGTGGCGGCGAGGATCTGGCTGTAGCGCGCGACCCGCCCGGCCCGTTCGTTCTGCGACTCTTCCAGAGCCCGCCCGCACGCGGCCACGAACTGCTCGGCTGTGTCGGCCAACCGCACCACATCGCCATAAGGTTCCGCCACATCGGTGATCGGCGTCGATACGATTGGCTTGCCGGCGGCCATGTATTCGAGTGTCTTGGTTGGGCTGATAAACCGCGTTGCGTCGTTGCGGGCGAACGGCAATAGGGCCACGTCCCACCCGCTCAGGTAGGCCGGTAACTCGTGGTACTTCTTCCCGCCGAGGTAGTGGATGTTGGCCGCCCGTGGCAGGTCGGCTGGGTCGATTTTCACCACCGGCCCGACCATCACAAACTGCCAGTTTGGGCGCGCAGCGCTCGCCTCGCGTAGCAGATCGATGTCGAACCGTTCGTCAATCACCCCGAAGTAGCCGAGGCGTGGGCGTGGGAGGCTCGCCTGATCGGGAAGGTCAATCAGTCCGCCGCCCGCGGCGCGGCCGAAATGCGAGCCATCGACGCTACTCGGGAAACAGTGGGCATTCGCGTGGCGAGTTTGCTTGGCCTTGAAGAGACTCGGCCCGCCAGTGAACACCACGTCGGCCCGCTTCAGCAGTTCCGTCTCCCGCGGTAGCAGTTCGGGCGGCGCACCCCTGAACAGCGACAACTCATCCATGCAGTCGTACACGATCACCCGCGGATCGAGGTCGTCGGCCAGCGGCAGGGCCATCGGGGTGTAAAACCACAGGTCGTATCGGCCGCGGACCTGTTCAGCGACGAGTTGCCGGACGAGCGGTGCCAGGAGGGCAAGTTGGGGCGCGGAGTAGCCGGGCGAGTCGCTCGATGTCCGCGGACGACACACAGTCACGCCGTCGCTGGGTGTACTCACTTCCCACCGCGGTGGGCCGACAGGGTCTGGGATTGGCTCCTCAATGAACAGCACCGGCCGTTTACGAGCCAGCCGGGAAAGGACATGCTGCGGTCGCTGGAAAACGAAATCCCACCGCAGGTGCGAGAAGACAACCAAGGAAGGAGGAGTGCTCATCGTGAGTCGGTTGGTGAGGTGGAGGGGGTGAAGACTCCCGCCCTCATGCAATCCTCTTGCCAGCGGTTGGGGAAAACGCCTGCGCATTCAGTGCCTCAGCGCGTGCTCACTCCTCCACAGGCTTCGGCCGCCGTTGTGCCCGCATCACCTCATCGCGCCACTCTTGCTCGACGGCCATCTCTTGCTCGGTCACAGGGCCGCGGGTTGCACGAGCGATCTCTGGCAGTGGGAACTTGGGCGAGCGGTCGGCGTTGAGTAGCCCATTCGCCTCCTGATAGGTATCGGCGAACTGGGTGTAGCAGAATCCGGAGAGTACCGGGAGCGACCGCACCACGGCCATCAGGCGGGAGTATCGTTGAGCGAAATCGGCGGCCGACGCGGCCCGGCTGTACCCCCATGTGTTGTCGGTCGGGCTGAAGGCAATGCCGCCGAACTCTGTGAGCACCACCGGGTGATCAGGGTGGGTATTGGCGTTCCCCAAGATGAGCATCCGCCCGCCGGGCCGCTCCTTGCGGAACACACGAGAGATGGTCTCCTCAGCACCGTACCGGCGGGCAATCTCGGCCAGGCGGGCGTCGTAGTCGTGGATGCCGATGACATCGGTCGCCACGCTCTCCCAACCGTCGTTGCCCACCACCGGGCGGGTGGGGTCAAGTGTCTTGGTGAGGTGATAGAGAGCCTGAACGTAATGCCGCTGCGTGGGGCTGTCGGGCAGATCGGGTACGCCCCAACTCTCGTTGAACGGCACCCACGCGACGATACACGGGTGATTACGATCTCGCTCGATGACTGCCGCCCACTCGGCGGTGAGCCGCTCGACCGCCCGCGCGGTGAACTTGTAGGCGCTGGGCATCTCGGCCCACACCAGCAGGCCGAGGGCATCGGCCCAGTACAGGTAGCGGGGGTCTTCGATCTTCTGGTGCTTCCGCACGCCGTTGAACCCCATCGACTTGGCCAGTTCCACGTCTCGCCGTAGGGCTGCGTCGTCTGGGGCGGTCGAGCCGGTCTCGGGCCAGTACCCCTGATCGAGTACCATTCGCAAGTTGAGTGGGCGCCCGTTGAGCACGAAGCGATCCCCCTGCACGGCGATCGACCGCAAGGCGGTGTAGCTGTCCACCGAGTCGACCACTTCTCCAGTCGGGTCGAGCAACTGCACGGCTGCCCGGATCAGCGTCGGCCGCTCGGGCGTCCACAGAAACTCGTTGCGGTAATCGTCGATGCCGGGGTCGGAGAGGTTGATACCGCGTCGAACCTCGTTTCCGAACAGGCGGCAGGTGTCGTCGGCCAGGGTGAGCGGGCCGGCATGTAGCACCACCCGCACTCGCAGGTCGTCACGGGAGTCGCCACACACCCGCAGTTGCAATCCGATCTCCCACCGCTCGACGCAAGGCTCCCACCAGAGCCGACCAATGTAGGACGCCGGCACCACCTCCCACCACACGGTTTGCCAGATGCCGGTGGTGCGGGGGTACCAGATCGAGTGCGGGTGTAGTTGCCAGTCTTGTTTTCCCCGGGGCTTGGCCAGATCGTGGGGATCGTCCAACGCCATGACGACCAGTTCCACAGGCCCGCCCGCGAACTCGGTGAGTTCGACGCTAAACGGCGTATACCCGCCTTCGTGCCACGCGACGCGGCAACCATTCACCCAGACCTCACACTGCCAGTCCACCGCGCCGAAGTGGAGAACCCACCGCTCGCCGGCGGTAAGTGGTGGTGGGTCGATCCGCCGGCGGTACCAGCAGGCCAGGAAGAAGCCAGTCTCTCCCACCCCACTGGCCGGTGCCTCCGGGGCGAACGGCACCTGAATGACACTGTCGAATTCGACCTGCTCAGGTCGTTGCCAGCGGGCGTCGGGGTCGAGGGCGAACTGCCATTCGCCGTCGAGCGAAGTCCAATCGCGGCGGAGGTGGGGGCGAGGATGGGCAGTCGAAGCGTGCGGCATCAGCGAGTCCTGTCGTGAACACCGAAATCGCGGTGGATCGCAAACTTCGTACCGCCACTCCTCGCTCGGTGCTCGCCGCGAACCAACTTGTTCTCGTTCACTCTCTCCCGTAGAGTAATTTTTCTCCATCACCCCTGACCCCCGAGACGAAACCGGTGGACGCGCTCCCACGTCGCTCCGTCCTGTTCGTCTGCACCGGCAACACCTGCCGTAGCCCACTTGCCGAAGTGCTTTGCAAACGGCTCTTGGCCGATCGGCTCGGATGTACTCCCAACGATCTACCAGCCCGCGGATTCTTCGTGACCAGTGCCGGAGTGATGGCCTACCCTGGAGAAGTGGCCAGCGAGGGAGCGGTGACTGCCGCGGCCGAACTCGGGGCCGATCTCTCCGCCCACCGCAGCCGGCCGGTGACCCCGGAGTTGCTGGCCAACGCGACCGACGTACTGGCCATGACCGGCGGGCACTTGGCGGTGCTGGCCTATCGTTTCCCGAATGTCGGCCCACCGCCGCTACCGCTGGCCGACGGACACGACATACCCGACCCCATCGGCGGGGAACTCGAAGAATACCGGGCTTGTGCCCAGGCTATCGCGGCTCAACTGGATCAGTTCATCACCCGATGGTTGCGGACATGAAAATCGCTGTTGGCAACGACCACCGCGGGGTGTCAGCCAAATACCGCTTGCAAGATCTGCTTTCTGGCCTCGGGCACGAGGTGATGGACCTGGGGGCGACAGCCGCCGCCAGCGCCGATTACCCAGACTACGCCCTGCCAGTCGCCGAGGCGGTGGCCGGTGGGGCCGCGGATCGCGGCATCCTGATTTGTGCCACCGGTCATGGCATGTGCATCGCCGCCAACAAAGTGGTGGGGGTGCGAGCGGTGAACTGCCGCGATGCGGTCGATGCCGAACTCAGCCGTCTGCACAACGACGCCAATGTGCTTTGCATGTCCGCCGACCTCGTCGGCGAGGACGCCATGGCCCGCATGATTCGAGTCTGGCTCGACACCGCCTTCGAAGGCGGTCGGCATGCTCGCCGGTTGGACAAAATCGCGAAGTATGAAGGGGCAAAATCCTAACACGCCGGCGGCCGATCCGATGCGGTTCGTCTCCAGGGCACCGGACTCCGCCGTCGAGGTGCGAGCGACTGGGATTACGGCCCGACGGCCGAACAGGAGCGGGCCGACAAGCGTGCGGATGACATTGGCGCAGGTACGCGGGTGGTGTGGGATGTGGACCCGATCGTTGGGGTGATCCGGCGATACCGCCCCGGTGAATCGGCCCCGGCGGTGTTCCCCGCCGGCACCCTGGCCGACGCCGTGCGGCCGTGCACGGCTGACGGATGGCCGTCGATGGGGTCATGAGGCCGACAGCATGAGTCGCTCTATCTCTTTCATTCCCTTGCTCTGCCTGGCCGTGTGCGGGTGCAAGCCGTCCCCGCCGCCGGTGCATACCGACCCGGTCGTCGTGTCGAAACTCGCCCGCATCACAGTGCCGCCATCGGCGACCCACGTCTTCTGCCGTGACGACCGCGATACCGACGGGTGGCTCAGCATCCCCGGCCCCGACCACGCCGTGTGGGGGCGGTTCGACATCCCCGCTGCCGACCTGCCGCTCGTTCTCGCCGCGATGCCAAAGGACGCACGCCAGGAATCGAGCATTAGCACCCACAAACTGTCGGAGAGTTGGTGGCAGCCCGAGCAACTCCTCAACCCGAAGTCCGTGTCCTGGTCAACGCCGGGCTTTGCGTTCCATCTTGATTACGGCGATGGTGAGGGTGGCCTGGTCCGGATCTACTTTTTCAACCACTCACTCTGAGCGGCGGCTTTACCACCGCAGTTCGGCACCCAACTGGATGCCTTGCGCCCACAGATCACTCTGGCGGAATTGCGGTTGTGGGCGGAAAGCCCCGCTCGGTGCTACTCCGGTCGGCGGGTTTGGCACGAAGGTCACGTCCGCCGTGCGATCAATCGTATCGCCCGGCCGGATCACGTTCGACCAGTACAGGAAGTTGTACCCGACATACAGTCGCACCCCCGGCCGCGGTGCGAATCCGATGTTGACGGTGGCCTCTGGCACCACGCTGAAGCGGCTATCTGTGAACCGCCCGATGTTTGGCCCGGCCGCCAATAATCCACCCCGGAAGACTTGTGTTTGTTCGCCTGGTCGGGTCCGCCGTTGAAACCCATCGATGTTCAGAATCTGGTGGGTGACGCCCAGAGCGACGGACATTCGCGCGTCCACATCGAACACACCAGCGCGGCGGGTCCAGAATAAGCCGAGTTGCCCGCCGTGGAAGCGGTTGCGGGTCTCGAACGTATCGTTCACGACCACCTGGGTGCCGGGTGGGTCCGGGGCTTCCGGGCCTGCGGCGGTAATGAACTCGGTGATGCTCAGCCGCTCGGTCAGGTTCAGGTGGCGGTATCCGCCAAACCATCCGCGGCTCCCCTCGCAGGTGCGGCACACCGCTTTGCGGACGTTCACGTCCGCGCCCCACAGGTATGAGTCGGTGTCGATCTCCAGTCGCCCGGTGGACAGCCCCGGCCTGGCGACCACCTCGCCGAACTCACCGGGCAGGAAAATGGTGTTTGGCGGCACGTTGATGGTCGCCGTGTTCGGAGCGAAGAACGGTCGGGTGATCACCGGAAATCGGGACGAGTCGAACGCCGCACGCTCACGAGCGGTGCCGAGAAAGAAGAAACTGGCATCAAAGCCGAGCGATTCACAGTCGTCGAGGTAGCCGCCAGCCCGGATGCGCATGCCGTTGCGGAAACTCGGGCCAAAGTCGCCGGGGCCGAGCAGGTTGCGGGTATTCGGGTCGCCGAGGAATCCGAAGCCGGTCGGGGCCGCGGAGGTCGTGGCCAGCACCGGGATCTGGTAGCGGTTCGTCCACCACATCAGGTACTCGGCCTGGAAGAAAAACAAGTCTGGCGCGGGACCATCGAACAGCACCGAACCATCCGGGCCGACCATCGCCCGCGGCGGTGTGTAGAGGTCGAGGCCGAACAGATCGCGGACGAAAAAGTCCCGCGAGAGGTTGAGCGACGGCGAGCCGAATGTGCGACCTCGTTGCGGGGCAACGGGCACGGTGGTGCCCGCAGCCTGCATCAACCCCGGCTGAGAGTTTAGCGGCACTGGCGGGCAGTCGGCGGGCGTCGGCACAATGCCCGATCCGAGGTTCGCCGGCAGTTCGAGCGGTTTGGGTCCACCGGGAATCGGCCGCGGTGGTGGAAGCAACTCACTCGGCCGGTCTAACGGTTTTTCGGCGGGTTTTTCGGCGGGTTTTTCGGCGGGTTTTTCGGCGGGTTTTGGGATCGGTGAAATTGGTGGTAGCGTTGCCGGGGCGACCTCCCGCATGGGCGGCGGTGGTTCGACTGGCGTGGTGGCCACTGGGCGGAACAACGGTTCGGCTGCAGGTGCGGGCGTAACGGTCGGCGTGGTAGGTGTCTGGAGATCGACCGGGTAGCGCATGGCAGGCCGCCACCCGGAGAGTTCCGGCACCGGTGGGGCGGCCAGTTTGTCCGCGGCGGGCGGTGTGGGTGGTGCTGGTGTCGGCTTGGTGTCGGCCGGCTTCCAGTTCGTTTCGTCGGCGCGGGCGGAGAGGGCAGCCAACCCGAGTGCCGAAAGCAACAACATGGCCCGAACTCGCTTCATCCGCCGCCCTCCGGTCGGAGTCCATTGGCCTGAGCCGAAATGGAAACTCTCCCCGAATAGGTCGGCTGTTCGCCGATCCTGTCAGCACCTTTTCCGCGATCACCACTGCCGGAAATGTTTGCCAGTGCTGGCCGGCACTTTCCCCGAACTGGGTAAAATGCCTCAACCCACTGAGGGAATGAGATGCTCCAATCTACCCGTGTTTCCGCATCTGGCCACGATCTCACTCGCCCCTCACCTGAGCAGATCGCCGAACTTGCCAAGTCGCTCACGGCTGAGGAACGGCGGGTGTTGCTGCACCAAGGGACGGAGCCGCCGTTCTGCGGTGGGCTGTTGAAGGAGAAGTCGGCTGGGGTGTATCACTGCCGGCTGTGTGGGCTGCCGTTGTTCCGATCGGCGGCGAAGTTCGAAAGCGGGACGGGGTGGCCGAGTTTCTTCGCCCCGTGCGATCCGGAACACGTCGCCGAAATTGAAGACCGCAGCCACGGCATGGTGCGAGTGGAGATTCGGTGTGCCCGGTGCGATGGCCACCTCGGGCACGTGTTCCCGGACGGCCCGCCGCCGACCGGGATGCGGTACTGCCTGAACTCGGCGTCATTACGATTTGAAGGAGAGCGGGCGGTGTAAGCCCCCAGGTGCGATAGGCCAGAGGGCATACGGCTCCGGTTGCCTCAGATGAGGCCGTAGTTCACCAGCGTCAGTCGTACCTTTGCCTCGCCGGCGGCGTCCATCGCGCACATCGGCAACCGCAGTTCGCCGCTGTCGCGGCCGAGTAGTTTGAGTGCCGTCTTCACCGGGATCGGGTTGGTGGCCACGCTCAGCATGTCGCGGCAGAGTGGGAACAGCTTGCGGTGCCACTTCAGGGCTTCCGCGAGGTTGCCACTGTCGGCCGCCTTCACCAGCGCCAGCATGTCCTTCGGCACGATGTTGCCGACCACGCTCACCACACCCCGCCCGCCGATGCTCATCAGCGGCAGTGTGAGTGAGTCGTCGCCGCTCAGCAGGGTGAGGTCGCACAGAGCGGCGATGCTTGAGGCCTGGTCGAGTGAGCCAGTGGCTTCCTTCACGGCCACGATGTGCGGGTATGTCTGGGCGAGGCGGGCGAGCGTTTCGGGGGCAATGTTCGACCCGGTGCGGCCGGGGATGTTGTAAACGACCTGCGGCAGGTCACAGGCGTCGGCGACGGCCCCGAAGTGGCGGAAGTACCCTTCTTGAGTTGGCTTGTTGTAATACGGCCCGACTTGCAGGGTGCCCGTGGCCCCGGACTTCTTCGCCGCTTTGGTCATGCGAATGGCTTCGGCCGTGTTGTTCGACCCGGTGCCGGCCATGATCTTGATCCGCCCGGCCGCCCGCTCGCACACGAACGCCACCACGCGTTCGTTTTCGTCGTGGGTCAGGGTTGGGCTTTCGCCAGTGGTGCCGCACGGAGCGAGCGTGTTGGTGCCTTCGCTCACATGCCAGTCCACCAGTTTGCCGAGCGCGTCCCAGTCGATGTCGCCGTTCTTGAACGGGGTGACGATGGCGACGGTGACGCCGGCGAACAATTCGCCTCGGGTCTTCGACATGACGGCCTCGGTGCCAGGGGTTCAGGTGTCAGCTTTCAGGTTAGCGATCCGGTTCAGCGCCGCAACCGTGTAGATGACCGGGTACAACTTCTCGAAGTACCACAGGTTGGCGAAGTAGAAGCCGATGGGCGACGGTGGGAAGTGTGTACCGCCGCGGGTGGCGGATGCCAGGAAGCGAACGCCGTCCGCGAGAGCAGGGGTGTCCCCCCAACTCGCCAACCCTTCGAGTGCGAGCGCCGTCTCCTCGATGCTACTGGGCGTGCCGGCCCGGCCGCCCCACCCGCCGTCGGCGTTCTGCGTCGAGACGAGCCAGTTTGCCCCGCGGGTGAGGGCCGTGCGGAAGTCTGCCGGAATGGCCGGCAGGTCCGCCAGTCGGAGCACCCGGCTCGTCCCGTAAGTCAGGTTCGCCACTTCCTCGGCGTGCTGGTTGCCAAACCACAGCGGCGCCCAGGAGCCGCCCGCGTTTTGCGTCTTGGTCAAGTACGCGAGGCCTCGCCTGGTGCCGGCGTCGATGCGATATTGCAGTTTTGCATCTACTTTGTCACGCCACGAGGCCCAGGCGAGCAGGGCGTGTGCCGTGAGGTCGTTGCTGCTGCGGTCGAACGGCAGACCGGTCCAGCCCTTGCAGAACGTGGGGATGCCGCCGTCGGCGTTCTGTAAGTCGAGGAGCCACGTCACCCCGG
>JALOQR010000055.1 GCA_025459365.1 Fimbriiglobus sp. | reverse complement strand
GGGCGTTGGACAACCGGTTCGGTCGTCCAACGCCCCGCATCTTTTCGCCTACCGTTCTCAGGCCGAAGGCAGGTGGGTGTCGGTGAACTCTTCGAGGCGATCGCGGCGAACCGGTTGCCGAAGCTTCAACAGCCCGCGGGCCTCGATCTGCCGGATGCGTTCGCGGGTGATGCCGTACTGCCGGGCGACCTCGTCGAGCGTCCGCGGGGTGCCGTCCTTCAGCCCGAACCGTAGCTCGATCACTTCCCGCTCGCGCTGGGCAAGGCTCCGGAGCACTTCCTGGATGCGGTCCTTGAGCAGGCGGGCGTCGGCCGTCTCGCCAGGGGTGACGATGTGGCTATCGGAGAGGAAGTCTTCGAGTGCCCGCTCGCCATCGCCGCCGATCGGCTCGTGAATGCTCACCGGCTGGCGGCTCATCTGGCGAAGCGACTTCATCTCGTCTTCGGTCATCTCGACGGCCTTGGCCAGTTCGGCGGGGGTCGGCTCGCGACCGAGTTCGGCGGCGAGTTTGGTCCGCTCCCGCTCGATCTTGCCCATCACCCCGACCTGATGGCACGGCACCCGCACAGTGCGAGCATGGTCGGCGAGTGCTCGCTGCACACCCTGGCGAATCCACCAGGTGGCGTAGGTGCCGAACTTGAAGCCGAGGCGGTACTCGTACTTATCGACGGCCCGCATGAGGCCGCGGTTGCCTTCCTGGATGAGGTCGGCGAACGGCAGGCCGCGGTTGCGGTACGCCTTGGCGATGCTCACCACCAGCCGGAGGTTGGCTTCAGCCAGTTCGCTACGAACCTGCTGATACGCCTTGCGGCGGCGGCGGATGACCTTCACCAGGGCAGCAAGCTCCTGGTGAGTCATGTGGACCTTGTTCTCGGCGTCCACCAACTCCTGGCGGCGGGCTGGGTTGTCCTTGACAGCCCGCACCAACCGGCTCATTTCGTCGGCGTGATCGTTCAGGTCGTCCACCCACCGCTCGATGAGTTCGGTGCGGGGGGAAAGCTCGGTCATGAGCTTGCGGAGCTTGCGAAGGCGACCCAGGCGGTTCCGCCGCCACGTCCGCAGCACTTCGGCTGAGGCGGTCGGGCCGGGGCGGTCATCAAACTCGCGGGCTTCCTTGACGATCAGCAACTTGGCGGTTTCGAGGTGCGGTTTCATCCGCTTGATGATCTGCTCACGGCTGAGCTTCATCTCCTCATCGGAGTAGACGTCGATCGTCGGGTCGAGGGGGGTCTGACCGGCGACCACCCGCTCGAACTGCTGGCGGGCACGGCCGAGGACATGGGCGGCAGTGAGGGCCGCCTGGCGGAAGCGTGTACGGCGGGCGTCGAGTTTGACGGCCAGCGTTCGTTCCTGGTCTTTGTTGAGCAGGCGGATGGCCCCCATCTGCCGCAGATACAGCCCGAGGGCGTCGTCGGCCCCCGGCCCGAATTCGTCTGCCTTGGCGGGGGCTTCGGCCTCCTCCTCTTCGTCTTCTTCGAGTTCGCGGGCCGCCTCGTCGCCGGGGTAGACCTCGTCGGTCGGCCGGGTGGCATCGTCGGTCGGCTTGCGGGTCTTCGTCAAGCTCATCGCAATGTCGCTCATCCGTAGGGCCGGGCGGTCCGGTTCGCCAGCGGCAGTGGGTCAGCACTCCCGCACGCCGGGCGGGGGTGGATTGGGGCGCACGCATCGAATGGGTCGGCTCACCGGCCGGCGCGATCGCGCCCGGCAACAAGGAGCCACGACCCGATTTCGGGGCGGAGCAGCCGCAGTGGTCTCTGGGAGCCCATACTCGTTGCCGGTTCCGGGCGGCGACGAAACGGGAGCCGAAAGTTGTACGATCGGGCCGGCGGGTCGGCTACGACCGAATCTTCCGTGTATCACTGGGTCGGGAGCAGCGATCACCGAACCAGGAACACTTACGGTAGTATACCCGACCCTTTGCGGAGGGGGTGAATGAAAAATTTCCGAACCGACATTCCCTTCCGAGTCGGCGAAGTTTTCCGACGCCTCACCCCCGCCACGGTCGTTATTCACAGCACGTCTTTCGGCAATTCCCCTGGCGTTACAGCTCCACCGTCGGCATTCTTTCGCCATGTTCTCCACTCAGACGGCTCACGGCCCTGGTTCCCGCCGCCCATATTCTGTCCGACCCGGTAACAAGACGCTGCCGGCGGGGGTGCGGTTCGCACCGCGTGAGTCCGAAGTACCGCCGCCCCACCCATTCGGCCGCGACACCACCCTCGCCCGGCTCGAAGCCGCACTGTTTCTGGCCGATGAGCCACTCCCAGCCCGCAAGCTCGCCGAAGCCGCCGGCCTACCCGACGGGCACGCCGCCCGGCGATTGGTCGAGCGACTGCGGGCGCTCTACGCCGACGACGAATCTGCCTACCAGATCGAAGAAATCGGCGGAGGGTATCAACTGCTCACCCGCCCCGCTTTCCACCCGTGGCTGTTGCGGTTGCGCCGGACCGGACAAGACATGCGACTGACGCCCGCGGCGCTCGAAACGCTCGCGGTGATCGCCTACAAGCAACCGATCACGCGGGCCGATGTCGATACCCTCCGCGGTGTGGCCTCCGCCGAACTCATCCGGCTCTTGATGGAAAAAGGGCTGGTGCGAGTGAGTGGTCGGCACGACTCCCTCGGCCGGCCTCAACTTTACGGCACCACCAAGCGATTTCTGCAAGGTTTCGGGCTGAACACCCTGGCGGATTTACCCGAGGTCGAGAGCCTGAAGAAGCCGAAAGAGTAGCGGGCGACTGCCGGCGGACCACGAGTTAACCCTTGCGGTTCGCCTTGTACAGGAACGCCAGAATCGCCGCCACCGCCGCGTACAACTGTGGTGGGATTTCCTGATCCACTTGCAGCTTGCTCAGTACCGTCACCAGTGCCGGGTCTTCGCGGACGGCCACCCCGTTCGACCGGGCCAACTCGACGATCTTCTCGGCGATCACGCCACGGCCTTTCGCCACCACCACCGGCGCTCCGCCGGCGGTCGGCTCGTATTTCAGGGCGACGGCACGTTTCCTCGGATCGGACATCGTTACGCCCTCACATCAAGCAACCCGCCACCCTCGGGAACGCCTTCGCGGACGGCATTCGCCTTGCGACGCTGCGATTCGGTCAAGTCCCCGGCTGATCGCACATCTAGCAGTACCTCGTGAAACCCGCCCGCCCGAAGTTCGCCTCGCAACTCCTGAAGTTCTCCCCGCACTCGCTCTCGTGCCGTCGCATCACTGACGTACAGCACCGCCCGGAGCCGGTTGGCCTCCGCCGTCGCGTCGATCCACGTTTCACCCAGGGTGGTGAGCGGCACATGCATCATCACCCGGAAGCCGGTCGGGCGGCCCGAGGCATCTCGCTCGCTCGTCCGGTCGGGTTCAACCCCAAGGCTGAGCGAGCGCCAGTGCAAGCCATCCAGGAAGGGAATGTGGAACACGGCCATGCCCCCGTTTTGCTGGGCAATCACGTTCGTCGCCTGCTGGCGTTCGATCCCCGTCAATGCGGCCGCGGCGGCCGGGAACGCCGTGGCCAGATCACCGACGCCGCGAGCCAGTTCAAGCAACCCGGATTTGACGTCGGTGTGCGGGCGCGGTGGATCGAACTGGTCGGGCGACTCGGCGGCACGGGCGAGTTTCGCCTCGAAGTGGGTGCCGCCGTCCTCGATCATTTGCCGAAGTTGATCGGCGGTCGGCGGTCGATCAGGCGAGGGGAGCAGTTTGGCGGCCAGTTCGGCAGTGGCCCTGGGGTTGGCGTCGGGGCGCGAACCAGGCACGCTTTCGGCAGATCGGGCCAACTCCAGCACGACCGCCGGCAGTACTTCCCCAAGCGGCGGCGCTTGATCGGTACGAAGGATTGCGGTGGCAACGGCGATGGGCAGTTGGGGTGAATCGGGCGACGGACGGAGCACAAGTCCGGCCGGGGTGCGGTCGAGTTGCACCACATACCTCCCGCCGGGTTGAAGCGGAACAGCACTGGTGGCAAGCGGTGTGTCGGCGGGCGGTGTGGCTCCCCTCGTGTTCGGAGCAGAGTTCGAAGCGGTTTCGGCGGGAGTCGGCGCAGTGGGGCTAGCAGTTCCCCCCTTGAGGGCGAGGTCGGCGGCTCCGCGGGAGGGGGCGGATGGAGGGATTTTCGCCTGGGTGATGGGGTCGTTCACCAGGGCTTCCCGGCCGTCGATCTTCACGCGCAACTGCCCGTTCGGCTCGCGAGAGAGCACATCGACCACCACCGGGGGAGAAAGAGGCGTCATCGGCGGGGAAACGCTGGTCGCTGCTTCGCGGCGTTGGGGAGAGGCCGCCGAGGTGAGAGACGTGTATCCGGCAGGTACGGCGTTGGTTCGCGGGGCCAAGCCCCCACCCGGATCGGCCGCGGGCGTTCCCGCTCCGCTCACGTCGCGCCGGGGTGCGGTCGGAAGTGTTGACACCCCCAACACGGCGGGATTCGAGACGGCATTCGCCCCGATCGCCACCGTCGGGGCAGTTCCCGGTTGCACCCGCACATTCACCACATCGCCGACCGCGGCGGGAAGTGCCCCCTTCACCGTGATTTGCCGGCCAGCCAGCGACAACACCGCTTCGCCCGCCGACGCCCTCATCACCGTCGCCGGCATCACCTGCCCAGCGGGGATGGGTGGGAGTTCGCCCGCTACCAACCGCAATAGCTGAGGCACACCGGCCGGTAGCGGAGCGGCAACGGGGGCGATCGGGAGTAATGGGTTGACGTCCATCTCCCCGAGTTTAGCCCATTTTGCAAGAAACACGGGGAATCTACAGAAATGACCGGCACATCCATTCAATTCGGCCTCATCGACGGTCGATGAACTCTCCCATGACACCGCAAACCTTCCGCCTCGACCTGCTCTCACGGGTGATGGACGCCGCCGCACTGCGTCAGCGGGTCATCGCTCAGAATGTGGCGAACGTGAACACCCCTGGCTATCGCCGCCTGACAGTGGAGTTTGAAGACGAACTCGGCAAGGCGTTGGCAGCACCCGGCGGCACACCGGCAGGGGTGTCGCCGAAGGTGGTGGTGGCCGACCTGAACGACCGGGTTGACGAGAACACCGTCGATCTCGACCGCGAGATGGGCGACCTGAACAAGAACACGCTGCTGTATCAAGCCGCGGCCCAGATCGCGGCCAGCCGAATGGCGTCGTTGCGGGCAGCAGTGAGCGGACGATAAGCCTTATCGGGAGTTGATTCATGCCCTTCTCGAACCTGTTTACGGCGTCGGCCATTAGCGGCACCGGCCTGTCGGCCGAGCGGTACCGCATGGAGGTCATCGCCAACAACATCGCCAACGCCAACAGCACCAAGTCGGCCAATGGCGGGCCATTCCGTCGGCAAGATGTGGTGTTTGAGGAGGTCCTGCGCGGGGCAGGCGATGGCGGGCCGGGGCTTGGCGGGGTGCGGGTGGTGGAACTGGTGGAAGACCAGAGCGAGTTGCCGTTGGTCCACATGCCCGGCCACCCAGACGCCGACGCGGACGGCTACGTGCGGATGCCGAACGTGAACCTGCCCATCGAGATGGTGAACCTCCTGACGGCCAGCCGGGCCTACGAAGCCAACCTGCGGGCGTCCCAGGCGTTCCGCACCCAAAACGAACAGGCGTTGATTCTCATCCGGGGGTGACGTATGGCGGTGACTTCTCTCGCACCACTCTCTCCACTCGCCCCGATGGTGTCGGCACCGCGGGCGGAAGCATCTGCGCCGGGCGCGGCCGGCAGTGGGTTCGCCCAGGTGCTGCAAGGGGTGATCGGGCAGAACACCCAGGCTCAGCAGGCGGCCGACGCGGCGGTGACGTCGCTCGCCACAGGCCAGGCCCAAGACCTGCACACCGTCAGCCTCGCCGTCGCCCAGGCGGATCTGTCGTTCCGCCTGATCCTGGAACTGCGAAAGGCTGGTTCTGCGAAACCGCCTGACCGACGCCTACCAGGAAGTGCAGCGGATGCAGGTATGACCCCACGGCGAGCGGCCCGCGTGAGTGGGCTGGTTCTGCCCACAAGCCCGCACCAGGGGTGACCACCCCCCCGCTCGCCCGGATGCAACTCATGGAATTCCTCAACCGCCTCTGGAGCCAAGCCCGCGCCTACTGGGCGGGGCGGAGCCTCATTGCCCGCATCCTCATCGTGGCGGCCACGGTGCTGGCGGCAGTGGCCATCGGAGCGAGCGTCTACCTCGCCCAGCCCGGTGAGGGGGTGCCACTCTTCGCCGAGAAGTTGCCCGAGGATGAGGTGGCGTCCATCGTCGCGGTGCTGAAAACACAAAGCATCCCACACACTCTCAAGGACAGCCACACGATCTACGTGCCGAAGGATCGGCTCGCGGCGACGCGGGTGGCACTCGCCGCCGAAGGGTTGCCGGCCCGCGGCGGTGGCAAGGGCTACGAACTGTTCGATCAGTCTGGCCTCACCAGCACGCCGTTTCAGCAGAACGTCAACTACGTCCGGGCGTTGCAGGTGGAACTCGGCCGGTCGATCATGCAGATCGAGTCGGTCGCCGCCGCCCGTGTCATCATCGCCCGCCCCGACCCCACCCCGTTTATCCGCAACCAACGGCCGACCACCGCCAGTGTGGTGCTCAAGCTCAAACCGAGGGCGACGTTCAACAAGAAGCAAGCCGAGAGCGTGGTGCAACTGGTGTCGCGGAGCGTCGATGGGCTTCAGCCAGAACACGTCACGGTGGTCGATTCGACCGGCCACACGCTCTCCGATCCGCAGGTCGGAGACAAAGACGGACTATCGGCCGGGCTGTTGAACCAGCGGAGAGAACTGGAACAGTACCTCTCCCAGAAAGCCCAAGACATGCTCACCGCCCACCTCGGGCCGGGCCGGGCCGTGGTGCAGGTGAGTGCCGACCTGAACTACCAAAAGGTGAAGGAACTCCAGACGACCTACCCGAAAGATGGCGGCGTGGTGCGGGCCGAGCGAATCACCAGCACGAAGACGACCGCTGCCGGGCGAGCCGGCGGGCCAGTCGGGGCCGTGAGCAACATCCGCCAGGCCGGTGCTGGCGGCGGTAGCGGAGGGGGTGGATCGTCCCAGGAAGACATGACCCAGACCGACTACGACACGTCCAAACTGGTTCGGGAACTGGAAGAACGCATGGGAGCGGTGACGCGGTTGACGGTCGCCGCGCTGGTCGACCTCACCCCCGCGCCAGCGGGCGAGGGGCAGCCGGCCGATACCCCTATTTCCGCCGCCGACGCCGAAGCAATCATCCAGAATGCCATCGGGTTCAAAACCGGCCGCGATAGCGTGAAAGTGGTGAACGGGCGACTCGGCGGCCCCACTCCCACAGTCACCGAACCCGATGAGGAAACGACACGCATCCAGCGGATGACGGCCTACGTGGAACTGGCACGGAACGTGAGCATGGCAGTGGCCGTGGCGATGTCGGTGGCGGTGGCCGGGTTGCTCTTCCTTCGCCGTCGCCCACGAGTGAAACCCGAGCCAACCCTGCCCCCCGCGAGTTCCGCACCACCGTCTGGCCCCACACCGGAGCAGCGCCGCCAAGAGTTGTTCGACCGATTTGTCGAGACGGCTCGCACCGACCCAGATCGCACCGCCGCCGCCTTCGGGTTGTTGCTCGGGCCGGGTAGTGGATAAGCTAGCCGTTCTTGCGGCTTACCAAACACCCCCGAGGAATCATCACGATGGCGGCGCGGTCGGGCGAGGAAATGGCCGTCACCCTGCTACGGGCACTCCCACCCGAGGTGGCCGAGGGGGTGCTTGCCAAGCTCGATCCGGCAGCGGCCGGTCGGCTGCGTTCCGCCCTGCCCGGTGTACCGTCTGTACCCCCACCGGAGGAACTCGACCCCGCCCTCGCCGAATTCTTCGACCTCCTCCGCATCGCCGACCGCGCCCGACAACTCGCCCCGTCGCCCGCACCCACGGGTGAGTATCGCCCGGTGGCCGGTGGTGGCAAGAAAGCAACCCCGACCGACAAACCCGGCGATCCCCCACCCGACGAGACAGACCCAGAAGCCGACCCGGTCGCCGAACTCCGCGGCCTTCAGGCCGACAAACTGCTGAAAGTGCTTGAAGGAGAACCGCCAGCGGCCATCGCCCTCATCCTGACGGTGCTCGACACCGACGGTGCCGGGGCTGTCATCAAGGGGCTACCGCCCGAGGTGCGGGCGCAGGTGGCCATGCGGTTCAGTCAACCAGGGTCGCGGAACTACGCCCTCATCCAGCGTCTCAGCCGGGCGATCGTCGATAAGGGTCGGCGGTTGGCCGAGCAACCGGCCGAGACACCCCCCGATACCCGCATCGCCGATCTCGCTGCCATGCTCCGCACCCTCCCGCGAGCCGACCGCATGGCTGTCTTCCAGACAATGACCGAGAAAGATGCCGAACTGACCGAACGGGTGCGGGAGAAGTTGTTCAAGTTCACCGACCTGACGAAGGTCGAAGACCGCCCACTGCAAGGATTGCTCCAGCAATTGAACCTGAAGGTGATCGCCACCGCGCTCAAGGGAGCCGACGACGCCGTCACCGCCAAGATGACCAGCAACATTTCTGGCCGCGCCCGCGAACTGCTTCAGGAAGAAATGTCGCTCCTCGGATCGGTATCGGCAGCTCAGGTCGAGGACGCACGCAAGGAGATCCTGCAGCTGCTGCTCAAGGCGGAAGAAGAAGGGGCCATCACTATCGAGGGATGAACAACGTGGAACCGCCCCCGGCGACGCGAGCGGCCCTCGCCGAGCCGATCTTGGGGGGATCGGGTCTTCAAGCACCGTCTCACTTTTCGCCTTGAGCCTCAGCACCTCCGACCGCAAAATCGGCTAGCCAGTGTCACTTTCAGTTGTGGCGTGAATCCGCCCTAATTCCGCCACCGTGCGTCAGAAAAACCCCCAGGAACGCGGTTCACGGCCTTCAATCGTAACGCATTCTGTGATAGTACGCCGGGAGCATAAACGGGGGGTCACGGACGCCTAACGAGGGAGTCCGGGTGCCCACACTCCCCCGACTTCACCCCGGACGGAACCCGACATGCGCCGACCCGGCCCCCATTTTCCGGTCCCACGGGAATTCCGCGTTTCGTTCGCCGACCGCCTGGCGAACGCCGTGGTAGTCGCCTCGGATGAGCCACTCCCGCCGCTCCGCCCGGTGCCGGCTCCCCCGCCGCCCAATCCCACCGCGGATGAAACGGCCGACACTCCTATCCACATCACGAACGACCACCGCCCGACCCCGCCAACCGATCTGTGGGTCACGGAGATCGGTGCTCAACTGACCGCCGATCGCCGGGCCATCGAGACCGTGCTCGATTCGCTCACCACCGCCGTTGGGCGGTTGCAGGCCGACCACTCCGCGTTGTTGCACGCCTGTCGCCGGCTGGCCGTCGAACTGGCCACCAGCATCGCAGCCAAATTGCTGCACGAGCGGATCACCACCGACCAGTTCAACCTCGAGCAGATGATCCGCGACATGGCGGCCGACATGCCCGAAGACGAAATCGTGAGCGTGCGACTCAACCCGCAGGACCTGGAACTGCTCGAAAAGCGGCTGGACGGCCAACCGCTACTGAGCGGCCCGGATGACCCGCAGTTGCTCGCCGACACCACCCTCGCCCGCGGCGAGTGCCGGGTGGAGGGTCGAGTGTCGGTCAGCCTGTCCGACTTGCCGCGGCAACTGGGTCAGATCCGCGACGACCTGCTAAGGAGGGTGGCCGATGCTCGGTCTTGATCTGGAAAGCCTGAACCGCGACATCCTGAAGACTCCGCTGTTCCACATGGGCGGGCGGCTGAAGAGTTGCGCCGGCGTGCTCACCAGTACCCTCCAGGCCGCCGTCGGGGACCAGGTGGCCATCATGCCGAAGGACGGCCCACCGGTGTTGGCCGAGGTGATTGGCTTCCAGGACGGGGTATCGCAACTGGCGCCCTACGACCCGGTCGACGACCTCCGCCCGAACATGCCCGTGGTGCGAAAAGGCCGCGGGCTGAGCGTGCCAGTCGGCGACGAATTGCTCGGGCGGGTAGTCGATGGCCTCGGCCGACCGATCGACGGGCGAGGGCCACTGCGAAACTGCGAACCCACATCGGTCAACATCCGCCCGCCGGCTGCCCTCTCTCGCGCCCGGGTCGAAACCCCGTTTGTCACTGGCATCCGGGCCATCGACGGCATGCTCACCTGCGGTCGGGGCCAGCGGATCGGCATCTTTGCCGGGTCTGGGGTCGGGAAAAGTACCCTGCTCGGGGAAATCACCAAGGGATGCAACTCGGATGTGAACGTCATCGCCCTGATCGGCGAGCGCGGGCGGGAAGTGAAGCCGTTCCTGGAAGACTGCCTCGGCGAGGAGGGGATGCGGCGGAGCGTGGTGGTGGTGGCGACTTGCGAGCAGACGGCACTCATGCGGGTGCGGGCCACCCAGGCGGCGATCGCCATCGCCGACCATTTCCGCGGGAGTGGCAAGAATGTCCTGCTGATGATCGATAGTCTCACCCGACTGGCCATGGCTCGCCGGGAACTTGGGTTGCTTCAGGGCGAGCCTCCGAGCAGCCGCGGCTACACTCCGAGCGTGTTCAACGAACTGGCCAACGCCGTTGAACGCCTGGGGAATTCGAGCGTTGGCGGGATCACCGCCCTGCTCACGGTGCTGGTCGATGGGGGGGATCTGGACGAACCCGTGTCGGACGCCGTGCGAGGATACGTGGACGGGCACATCGTGCTCGACCGGAAAATCGCCGAGCGCGGATTCTATCCGGCCATCGACGTGGCCAAGAGCATCAGCCGGGTGGCGACCGACGTGATCGACACCGAACACAAGCTCGCCGCCCGGAAGTTCCGCGAGATTCTGGCCACTTATGATCAGGTGAAGGAACTCATCCGCATCGGTATGTACCACCGGGGGATGAACCCCAAAACCGACCGAGCCGTGGAACTCATGCCAGAAGTGGAGAAGTTCCTGAAGCAAGATGTGGGCGAACGGAGCAACTTCGCCGACACGCGGGCCAGGCTACTGGAGCTGACCCGACGGTGGGACAATTGAGCGGGCCGCGACCGCGAGGGCTGGCCGGAGGTTCACCTTGACCGCCCCCGCCCCGCTTGCCATAAGCCCGCCGTCACCCCGAGGTAGGATGGCGTGAAGAAGTTCGAGTTCCACCTGGACGGGCTGCTGAGGGTGAAGCGGCAGCTCGAACACCTGGCCGAGTTGGAGCAGCAAAAAGCCCAGCGGAGGGTGGCCGACGCTGTGGCCAAGGTGGCGATGCTGACCGACCAACTGGCGAAGGCATCGGATCACATTGCCGGGCGGGTCGGGCAGGCGATGACTGCCGGGGAGTGGGCCGCAGCGTTCGCCCGTGCCGAACGCCTGGGTCAGATGATCGCCGACGCCCGGCAGGAAGTGCTCGCGGCCGAGGGGTTGCTCGACAACGCCCGCCGCGAGCGGGTGCAAGTGGCGACCGAAGTCGAAGCGATCAGTACGCTCCGCGGGCAGCAGTGGGAGCAGTGGCGACAGGAGGTGGCGGCAGCCGATCAGGAGCGGCTCGACGAACTCGGCTTGCGCCGCTGGATGGCGGCACAGGCCGGCCCCCGATTGGAGGCGGCCTAACCATGAAAAACATCTTGTTCATCGCCCTCGTATCGCTCGTGTTGTTTGGGGTGTCGGCCGGGCTGTCGATGTGGCTCCAGATGAACTCGGCCAAGTCGGCCGACACGGCCCACGCCGACGACAAGAAAAAGAAAGGGGCCGACGATCACGGCGATCACAAGGACACCAAGGACACCAAGGACAAAAGCCACGGCGACGACCACAAGGCCGACGCCAAAGAAAAAGAGAAACCCGCCGAACCGAAGGCGGCCGCGAAAGACGCCGACCGAGTCGAATACCGCCGCCTGCAGATGGAAGTGGTAGCCGCGGACATGAGCGGGCAGATGCAGGAATACGACAAACTGCTCAAGCGGGTGGGGGCCGAGATGAAACTGCTGGAAGCCCAGCAGAACCAGATCGACACCAAGGTCGCCGAGATCAAACAAGTCGAAGACCGCACCGCCAAAACCGCCGCCGACATCAAGAAAGGTCAATTGGAGATGGAAGACGCGGAGCGGGCCAACCTCGCCCGCATCGCAGCCTTCGCCGACCAAATGCCAGCCGAGACGACCGCCGGCATCATCCAACAACTCACCGACAGCGGGAAAACCGATACCGCGGTGAAAGTGCTCGCCGGGATGAAAGAGCGCACGGCCGCCAAGGTCATCGCCGCCATCACCGATCCGACGGTACCGCCTCTGCTCTTCGAGCGGATGCAGAAACTGAAGCAATCCCCGGTCGGCCAGCAACCGCAATAACGCCGACCGTGGCCGACACCAAGCCACTCCCGGTGGGATCGGCTCATCTCCAGCGAAGGATCGCACCATGACCCCCGTCCCGACGGGCCAGCCGTCCGTTCGTTTCAAATGGCTCGCCGGCGGCGGGTTTGTGGTCGTCTGCCTCGGGCTGTTCGCCCCCAAGTTGCTCAATTTCACCCCGAACTCCGCTCCGACTGACAGTTCCATGTCAGCGTTCGATCCGGCTGCCCTGCCGGCCGACGCCAGCCTCGGCTGGACCGTCGCCAAGATGGCCGTTGGCGTCGGGTTAGTTGCGGTGGCGTGCATCGCGGTAGCACGGTATGTGAACCGCAAGAACCCGCCCACGCCGGTGACGAGCCTGGAAGTGTTGGCCAGCCTGCCAGTGGACGCCCGGTGCGTGGTTCACCTGGTACGGGTGGCCGACCGGCGCATGCTGATCGGGGTAGATGGAACCGGCGTGAAGGCAGTGGCCGAACTGCCGGCGAGTGTACCGCTACCGGCTCCGCAGGTGATCGGCCCGGTGTCGGTGAACGCCACCAGTGCCCCACTCCCGGCGGATCTGGCGGCACTGTTTGCCGGGCTCGTGGCCCGTGAGCCGCGACCGCCCGTGGTCCGCGGCTAACACGGCAGGGATGCCATGAACGACCTGTTCACCGCACTGAACCTCAAGGACGCTTCCCCGCCGGTGCAGCTCGCGCTGGCCCTGGGGCTGTCGGCACTGATCCCGGCCGCCCTCATGACCCTCACCTGCTTCACGCGGGTCGTCATTGTGCTGTCGTTCGTCCGGCAGGGGTTGGGCACGCAGAACGTTCCGCCGAACCAGATCATCACCGGGCTGGCTCTATTTCTGTCGGCGTTCATCATGCAGCCGACATTTCAGCAGATCGACCGCGATGCCCTCCAACCGTACCTGAACAGCCAGATCGACGGGCCGACGGCCATTCAGAAGGCGGCCGAAGTGCAAAAGAAGTTCATGCTCCGGCATACCCGCACCAACGACCTGTCGCTCTTTCTGCACCTCTCGAACAACACAAAAGTCGAGACGCCAGAGGATACGCCGTTTTTCACCGTGGTGCCGGCGTTCGTCATCAGCGAGTTGAAGACGGCGTTCATCATGGGGTTCTGCATCTACCTACCGTTTCTGATGGTCGATCTGGTCGTCAGCAGCGCCCTCACCAGCATGGGGATGGTGATGATGCCGCCAGTGACCATCTCGGCCCCGTTCAAGATTCTGCTGTTCGTGCTGGCCGATGGCTGGCACTTGATCGCCCACGCGGTGGCGGCGAGTTACACCTGACCAATCGGTTGGGTGTGAGTGGAAGGCGAGCAACCTCGCCTTCCACTCACACCCAACCGGGGGAGACGCCATGACCACCGAATCCGTCATCGCCCTGATGCAGCAATTGTTCCTCACGTCGCTGCTGGTGTCGCTGCCGGTGCTGGCGGTCAGTCTGATCGTCGGCCTCGTGGTGAGTATCTTCCAGACGGTCACGAGCATCCAGGATCAGACGCTCAGCTACGTCCCGCGAATCGTCATCGCCGGGCTGGCCATCGTGTTCACGCTCGGGTTCACCCTCCAACTGGCCGTGGAGTTTTTCCAGCGGATGGTTCACGCGGCCGCCGAGGGGGGCCACCGATGACCGCACTGGCCGTCGTCGCTGGGCTGGTGCTGGCTCGCGTCGGGGCGTTCGTCGCGGTGATGCCTCCGTTCGCCGCCCGCACCCCCCGTACCGTCCGGGCGGCGTTCGCTATCGTCCTCACTGCGTTCTACCTCACCACCGTTGGCGACCGAATCTGGGAGCCAGATCTCGTCCAGCGGTTGAACGACGTTCACCCGCTGAGGTACGCCCTCAGCCTGGTGCGGGAATCGTTGCTCGGCGCGAGCATGGGGTTTGCCTTCTCGCTCTTCTTGCTGCCCGCACGGGTGGCCGGTGAGTTCGTGACGTTGCAGATCGGGCTGAACGCAGCCCAGGCACCCAGCCCAGCCGGGCCAGATGGCGGCGGGCCGATCACGGTGGCGTTCGAGACCGCAAGCGGGATGCTCTTCCTCATCGCCGACGGGCACCATCTGCTATTCCACGCCTTGCACGCCTCCTTTGGCACGCTCCCGCTCGGGGGAACGCTCCTACCCGACGTGAACCCGATGCTCGATGGGCTAGGTTCGGCCTACCAACTTGGGTTATTGCTCGCCGGGCCGCTGGCGTTGTGCCTGTTCTTGCTGTCAGTCACGCTGGCTGTCATGACTCGGGCCGCCCCGCAATTGAACGTGTACTCGGTCGGGTTCACTCTTCAGGTCTTCGTGACCCTACTCGGAGGGCTGTTTCTGTTGCCGGAATTGGTCCGCGGGCTGACGGTGGTCGTCGGGCATACACAGCAGACACTGCCAGGCTTTTACACCCCTTGAGGCGAGCGGCCCGCGTGAGCGGGCTGGTTCCTTTTACTTGAGGCGAGCGGTCCGCGTGAGCGGGCTGGTTCTTTTACACCCCTTGAGGCGAGCGGTCCGCGTGAGCGGGCTGGTTCCCGATCATGGCCGAAGATGTCGATCCGGAATCAAAAACCGAGGACCCATCTCCACGCCGCCGCGAGGAGGCACGGAAGCAGGGCCAGATCCCGTTCAGTAACGAACTGGTCGGGGCGGCCGTCCTTCTCGCGGCAGTCGTCGGGCTGATCTACTTCGGCAGCGGTATTGGTCGGACCATGCTCGACATCGTCCAGACCGACCTGCGAGAACTGGCCGATGGCGACCTCACTCCGCTCGCCGTCCAGCAACTCGCTGGCCGTGCGACCTTGCGGGCACTCGCCGCCCTGGCACCGTTTTTCGGGACACTCCTCGCGGCGGGAGTGGCCGCCAGTGTCGCCCAGGTGGGATTGCAGATCACACCGGAGAAGCTGGAGTTCAAGCCCGACCGCCTGAACCCCGCCCAGGGTGCAAAGCGACTGTTCAGCACGGCGGCACTGGTCAAGGGTGGCCTCGGCCTACTCAAGGTGGTGGCCATCGGCGGCATCGCTTACTGGGTGATCGAGGGGCGGAAGGGGTTAATCCTGACGCTCGACCGGCAATCGCTCGGCGGGGCCGTGGTGCAGGCGTGGGACTTGGTACTGCGGCTCGGCCTGTACCTGGTGGGGGCGATGGCTCTGATCGCGGCGGTGGATTACTTCTACCAGCGACGACGGTTCGAAATCAGCCTGCGAATGACCAAGCAGGAAGTGAAAGACGAATTGAAGCAAGACGAAGGCGACCCGCAACAGAAGGCTCGCATGCGGCAGATCGCCCGTGAGCGGATGAAGCGGAAGATGCTTCAGTCGGTCCCGAAGGCGACGGTTGTCATCACCAACCCGACGCACTACGCCGTCGCCCTGCGTTACAACCCCGGCGACCCGGCCCCTGTGGTGGTGGCCAAAGGAGCCGGAGTGTTCGCCCTCAAGATCCGCGATCTGGCCCGAACGCACGGGGTGCCGATCGTCGAACGGCCTGCGCTGGCACGCGGAATTTATGCTGCGGTCAAAGAAGGGCAGCCCATCCCGGCGGTGCTCTTCCGGGCGGTAGCCGAGGTATTGGCCTTCATTTTCCGGCTGAGAGGAGTCGGCCCCCAGCCGAATCCGCAGGCGGAGTGAGAACCGGATCATACTCTCCGCCGCTCGGTGTGAGAGCGTGAGCGGAATTGTGCGACCAGCAGCGGAAAGGGAAAGCAGACGCACACCCGCGCGTGCGTTTCTTCCCGCACCACCGGAAATCGTGACCTAACCTTCGACGCCGGCCGACCTGCCGGAGAATCGGACGCAACCGAATGGCTACGGATACCACCACCGGCCCCCGCCTCCGCCTCCAGAGGAGCGAGTTGATCCTCGCTCTGGCCCTGTTTGGCGTGCTGGTGTTGTTCATCGTTCCGTTGCCGCCAGTGATCCTTGACATCCTGTTGGCAGTGAACCTCAGCACCACGGTGCTGCTACTGTTGGTGACCTTGACCGTTCGGAAGCCATTGGAGTTTTCGACGTTTCCCTCGTTGCTTTTGCTACTGACCCTGTATCGGCTCGGGCTGAACGTCGCCACGACCCGTCTGATTCTTCTGAATGGCAATGCCGGCGAGATCGTGCAGGCGTTCGGTCAGTTCGTCGTCGGCGGCAACCTGATCGTCGGCCTCGTCATCTTCGCCATCCTCATCATCATCCAGTTTGTGGTCATCACAAAGGGAGCTGGGCGGGTGAGCGAAGTGGCCGCCCGCTTCACCCTCGATGCCATGCCCGGCAAACAGATGGCGATCGACGCCGAGATGAACGCTGGTCTGATCGACGAACCCGAAGCCCGCCGCCGCCGCACCGAACTGATGCGCGAAAGCGAGTTCTACGGCACGATGGACGGGGCGAGCCGGTTCGTGCGGGGCGATGCCATCGCGGCCGTCATCATCACCGCGGTGAACCTCCTCGGCGGTATCGTCGTCGGGTTGCTCAAGGGGCAGGCGATCGGCACGGCGGTGAACACCTACAGCATCCTCACCATCGGCGATGGGTTGATCACACAAATCCCGGCGCTGATTACCTCCGTCGCGTCCGGCATCCTCGTTACCAAGGCGGCCACCGGCGACAGCCTCGGGCAAGAACTCGGTGGGCAACTGCGATCGAGCGTCGCCCCGCTTCGGCTCGGGTCGGTCATCCTGCTCGGCATGGCATTCGTGCCGGGCATGCCGATGATCCCGTTCCTGGCACTCTCGGCGGGTCTGTTCTTCCTCTCACGAGCGATGGGCAAGAACCCACCGAAAGACACCCCCGCCCCAGGTACTGCCGGTGCCTCCGCCGCGCCAGGGGCAACCCCCGGTACACCGGCCGCCCCACCGCGGACTCAGGCGCAGCAAATCGCCGAAGACTTCCTTCAGACCGACCGCGTGGCGTTGGAAGTCGGGGCCGCGCTGGTGCCACTGATGAACGCCCGCCGCGGGCCAGGGTTGATCGATCGCATCGGTGGACTCCGCCGCGACCTCGCCAAACAGAACGGCTTGTGGGTGCCGACCATCCGCGTCACCGACAACATGGGCCTGGAACCGCAGGCGTACCGCATCCTTATCGGCGGGCGAGAAGTGGCACGGGGCGAACTACGACCCGACCTCTGGATGGCGATCGACCCCGGCGCAGCAACCCCGCTCCCGCTGGACGGAGAATTGACCATCGACCCGGCATTCGGCCTCCAGGCTCGGTGGATCGCCGAACCCGACCGCAACCGGGCCGAAGCGGCCGGTTACACCGTGGTCGATGCTCCGAACGTGCTGATTACCCACCTGGGTGAGGTGGTCCGTCGGCACGCACACGAACTTCTGAGCCGCGATGATCTGAAATCACTCATTGACCGAGTACGAGAGGTATCGCCGGCCCTGGTCGACGAGGTGATCCCCACCATCGTGACCGTCGGCACCCTGCACCGTGTACTGGGAATGCTCCTCGAAGAACGGGTCCCGGTGTCGAACCTGCCGCGAATCCTGGAGAGCCTGGCCGCCCACGCGATCGAGGTGAAAGACCCCACCACTCTCGCGGAACGTGTGCGAGCCGACCTGGGCCGCGACATCTGCGACCGCTTCCGCGACAACGGCGGGAAGATACGGGCCATCGTGCTCGACCCGCAACTGGAAGCCGAACTCCGGGGTGGGCTACAGAAGAACGGGCACATCGCCATCGACTTCAATCGCTCGCAGCAACTCATGCTGCGGCTGGCGACGGAACTCAAGCGAGCGAACGCCCGGGGGTACGAGGTTCCCCTTCTGTGTGACGGAAGCATTCGCCGCGGAGTGCGGCACGCCCTCGGGCGGGCGCTCAACGACCTGAGCGTGGTGGCGTACCAGGAGATCCCGACCGATCTGTTGATGGAACCGGTTACTGTCATCCGCCCCACCGAACTCGCCGGAGAGGCCGTCGGGCCGAACCCGTTCGGGCCATGATGGGAGAAGGAAACCACACGCCCAACACTCTCTCGATCGTGGTGAGGGAGGCCTGAGACGACTGCGGTTCGGCGGACACGCCGAACCCCACACTCGACGGATGGAATGAAGAAGACGCCTCGCCCGTTGATCACGCTCTCCCTTCGGAGAGGGAGGCCGGGGGGTGAGGTCCTAGACTTGGAACTTGGAGCAGCACCGTGAGCCAAGCCAGCGGGGTAATCCAGTATCAGCGGGTGGCCGATCAGGCGCGCCGGGACGAACTCATCCTGTCGCACCTGCCGCTGGTGAAGCACGTCCTCGGGCGTCTGGCAGCGGAACTGCCACCAGGCGTCGATGTCGACAATCTCGAGTCGGCCGGAGTTCTCGGGTTGGTGGAGGCAGCCGGCAAGTTCGACCCGACCCGCAACGCTCAGTTCAAGACGTTCGCCTTTCTCCGAATCCGCGGGGCGATCGTCGATGAATTGCGGCGGAACAGCCCTCTCCCGCAGCACATGCTGGAAAAGGTGGCGCTGGTGCGCAAGGCCTGCCGCAAACTCCCCCCGCCAGTGACCGTTGATGCCATCGCCGACGAAACCGGCCTGACCATCGATGAAGTGGCCGACGCCCTGAGTGCCGATCGGTTCAGCCGCATGGTGAGTTGGGAGCAGACGGCCCAGCCGAATGGGTTCGGCCCAGCTCACATGGCCGCCCCACCGGAGGCGGCGAGCGAACGATGGGAAGCGGTGCAGCAACTCGCCGATGCGATTGAAGAACTCCCCGCGCGAGAGCGAATGGCGGTGACACTGTACTTCCGCGAGGAGATGCGGCTGAAGGAGATGCAGTCGGTGATGAAGCTCTCGCCGTCCCGGATCAGCCGCATCCTCAGCCGGGCGACGTTCGAGCTACGGGAGAAACTGAGGGCGCGAGGGGTGGACACGGCCGCCGTGTTCGCCGGAGCGTTGGGGTAGTCGTTTGGGTGAGGAAGCGGCCACCGCTCTGCACGCCAGCAATGAATCGGGCAGGGTCATGGACGACTTTGGCGGGCAGAGCAACCATCCTGACGATCCGTGTTGACATCCGCGGTCTGGATCGGCATAAGCCTGCATCCGGACCTCCTTGATGGAGGCGTTCTGACGTGACGAACACAACTACCGCGATCCCGACAGATACGGGGACGGGAGCGGGAGCGGGAGCGGGGTCGGGAGTGGCGTCGGTGGTCACGGCTGCCCGCGTGCGAGTGACCGATAACCCGGTTCGCGTGGGTGCGCCAGTGGTGCAGTTGGCTCACGGCGAGCCCAGGGTGCAACTCATCCGCGAGGATGGGGCTGTGCGAGCCATTGAGGTGACGTGCGGATGTGGGGAGAAGATCCGCATCCGCTGCGACTACACCTGAAAGCTGGAGACGGGGTCTGTGACCCCGCCCCGGAGTCCGGCCCGACTGAGGCCGGCGACAGTCTGAAACGGTCTGCGGATGGTTCGGGGGAGCCGCCGCAATCCGATCGCATCGAGCGATACCCACGGATGGGGGGAACGTATGTGGTCGCACCACCGCACATCGGCGTTTACCGCCGTGGTCGCGGCCGCGCTCGCCATCATTTCTGGCGGGTGCCTCAACCCAAACTTGAATCCGTTCCCGGCTTACCCGCCCGGATACCCGCTTCCGCCACAGCCGTCGGACAAATCCGCCCCTGCCCCGATCGATAATCGTACCGCGGACCCAGTCGTGCGGGCGCAGCACTTGACACCTGCCGTGAACCCTCCGCCGGCCACGCCGCCCGCGGCGATTGGCCCGCCTGGATCGGTGCCGTTGCCGACGCCCAATCAGTTGTCAGCGGTGCCGTTGTCGAATCAGTTACCATCGGTGCCGCCCAACACGCCGAGCCAACCACTTGGGCTGCCCGGTCCTACCAACCAGGGGTTTTGGCCCGGCGCCGTCGCTGGCAATCCACACCAGCGGACGACACCGACCAACGCCGGGGCGAACCTGGCGCTCGGGCCGAACGAAATGCCGCTCGACCGGGCACTGGAGATCATCAAGCGCCTCGACGAGTTGATCGACGAAAACAAGCGGCTTCAGGTCCGCATCAAGACACTCGAAGCGAACGGTTTGTCTCGCGAAGACGCCGTGAGAGAAACACTGCGAGAAGTGGAGCGAGCGACCGAGGAAGTGGTCAAGACCCGTACCGACATCCAGGGACTCCGCGCGGAGGTGACCGCACTGCGATCGCGGGTGAAGGAAGTCGAGGCCAGCGAGGTGGAGACGCTCCAGAAGGTGATCGCCGTACTCGAAAAAGTGCTGGAAGCGAACGAGAAGTAAGTCTGGCGGGCGGCACGCCTTTGGAGCGACCGCCGCTCCCCCGGCCCGGTGACCACGGAGGCAACCAATGCGAGCGGGTGCGGCCGGAGCAGTGGGCGTAGTACTGGCGGCCGCCGGATGCGGGTGGTTCAGCCAATCTCCGTTGCTGCCGCGAAACCAGATGCCTCCGCCCCCGCCGGTGACCTTCAGCACCTACACGAAAGACGGGTGGAACTGGGATGCCGTCGCCCGGGTGGTCGTGCTCACTCCGCGGAACGAATCGGCGTACACCCGCGCCGGCGCGGAGTTTCAGGCGGCGTTAACTTCGGAGCTACAACGCCTCGGGCGTTTTGAAGTGATCGCCTCGCCGATCGACGACCACGCCAACCTGAGCACCATCGCTCACCGCAGCGGGGCGTTCGACGAGCGAACCATGCTCGACATCGCCCGCACCACCCGTGCGGATGTGGTCGTGCTTCCCACGGTCACGCAGTACTCGCCCTACCCCCGCCCACGAATGGGAGTGGTGCTGCAAGCCGTGGCACCAGCCGAGGGGAAGGTGATTGGCTCGGTGGATGGCTTGTGGGACACAACCGACGGCGGCGTCGCCGAGCAGGTGCGGGCGTACTACCGACAGCGGCCGAAACCGCTTCCGGCTTACGTCCGCAATTTCTCGATCACCGCCGACGACAACTTCGCCGAAGACTTGTCGCTCGACTCCCCTGCCCTCTTCCAGCGCTGGGTGGCGCACAAAACCGCCCGCCTGCTGGTGGAGGGAGATGGCGTGGTGGTCGGCGGGGCGTGCGAGTCGCCCAACACTCGGCCTTGCCCCGACCGTTGATTTCGGTGTACAACCGCCCCCCGACGACCCACGGGGCGGAAGGACGGACCCACCTTCCGCGCACGGATTGCGGAGTTGCCCCACAGACGCTCTGTGAGTCCTCCCGATGTCCGACTCCCCGGCTCCTGCTGCGCCCGCTGGCAAGAAGAAGAAGTTCCCCCTCGCTCTGCTCGCCCTCCCGCTGGTGGCCGCCGGTGCTGGGGCGGCCGTCCCGCTGGTGGTCGATGTGCCGGGCATGATGGGGATGAAGAAGGAAACCGACCCGGATGCAGCCGCGAACGCGGCGGCGAAAGCCAAGAAGAAGAAAGCCCATGCCCACGCCGAACACCTGGCCAGCGTATCGGTCGGCGATGTGGCGGTGAACCTGGCCGAAGACCGGATGACCCGCTTCCTCCGGATCAAGGTGGCCCTCCAGTGCGAGCACTCGGCCGAGAGTAAGCTGCACGAACTGATTGAGAAGAACAAGGCGGCGTTGAAAAGCTGGATGATCGCCTACCTGGCCGGCAAGTCGCTCAAGGATGTGAGCGGCACGGTGGCCATCAACCGCCTCCAGCGCGAGTTCCTGGAGCGGTTCGACGAAATGCTGTTCCCGAGCGGGGATTCGCCGCTGAAAGCGGTGCTGTTCGAGGAATACCTGGTCCAGGTGCAGTGAGTGTTGCAGATCGGCCGGGGTTGCCCCGGACGATCGAAACCGGCCGGGCTTACCCTGGCCGATCTTGAGGTTGGTTCCCGGCATGATGCCCGTTCCGTTCGACTTCCGCCGGCCCCCACCCGGCGAACTGGAGTGGCAGACATCCGAGTGGTTAGCCGAGGCCGCCCGCCTCGCGACCGCCACCTGGGCGAAACTGCTCACCTTCCAGGCCGAGCCAGTCGCCGCGGGCGTGGTGCCGACCACCGCCGGGGCGGGCATGCTCGCCCTCCCGAACAACGCCATCGGGTTCGCAGTCCGCCCGGTGAACGCCACCCCAGACGACGATGAGGGGTTCCTTCTGGCCGTTCCCCGCCCGCTGCTTCTCACCCTTCTCGCCGGGCTGATGAACGAGATCGTCGAAGGGTACGCTCCCGACCGCGAACTCACCCCACTTGAGCCGCAGTTGCTGGATTACGTGGTGCGGGAATTGCTCCTGAATCCGCTCGAAGCGGCGTGGCCACTGCGAGACAAGCCACGCTGGCAAGCCGGCCCAGGTGGGCAGCCACGGAACGTATGGCGAGTGGCCCCGGCCGACCCCGCCGTGCTCGCCACCATGACCGTCACCACACCGTTCGGCGACCAGACCTTCCACCTGATGTTCACCCGCTCGGTGCGCCTGCTCCGGTTGGCCGATCCGCCTCCGCCCAAGGCCGCCCCGCAGTCCGACTCCCAGAAGCGGCACATTGAAGCCCTCGTCCGCGAGATGCCAGTGGATCTGACCGTCACGCTCGGCTCGTCGGACCTGACCTTGTTCGATCTCGCCAAACTCCAGCCCGGCGACCTCCTGGTGCTGCAACAGAAAGTCACCGAGCCGCTACCGGCGGCCGTCGGCGGGGCCGACAAGTTCCGCGTCTGGCCGGGGGCAGTCGCCGGACGTGCCGCGGTGCAGATTCACCAGGTGGTCGATCAGGCGTAAGACAACAGCCGGCGAGCCGTGGGCGTGAGCCTCGGGTTCGTCACCAACACCAGCCGGCAGACGCCGGCCGTTCGCCAGGATGAATGACCGATGCCCGACCCCGCCGACACCCCGGCCGACCCGCCCACTCCGACCGGGCCGGAGGTGAAGGAGATTCTCGCCAAGATGGCCGAGTTCGCCCAACTGCTGCCGCAGGCCGGGGCGGGCGGGGCGGCGGCGAGTGTCGACTTCCTTCGCGATGTGCCAGTCACCGTGTCGGCCCAACTCGGGCATGTCGTCATGCCGATCGGCGATGTGCTCAAGCTCAGCCCCGGCGCTGTGGTCGAACTGGAGGAGATGACTCACCAGCCGATCACACTCATGGTGCGGGGGGTGGCGTTCGCCACAGGTGAGGTGGTGGTGGTCGATGACCGCTTCGCCGTTCGCATCAAAACGCTCCTCAGCCCGAAGGGGGCGAAGGGCTGACGCCGACTCCAGGGACGTTGCCGTGCCGCCGTTCGCTCTCGCACTGTTCGCCCAGACTTCGCCCGCCTTCCCCTATGCCCCGCCGACCGCCCCGCCGCCGACCGACCTGTTCGGCGCCCTCCTCCGCCTGAGCCTGCTGGCCGCCATCACGCTGGCCATCTGCGGCGGGGTGATCTGGTGGGTACGCCAGGCCACCCGCAAACGGATACTGGCTGCCAACACGGCCGGCCGATTGGTGCTCGAAGCCCGTTTGCCACTCGATGCTCGCAATGCGGTCGTCTTGCTTCGGGCCGACGGCCACCCCGTGATTGTTGCCACCGATGCTCTGGGCCTGAAGTCGATCACTCCACTGGAACCGACCTTCGACGCCGCTCTCGACGCGACCGAACCACCCACGCCCGCCGCACCATGATCCGCCCTCCACCGCTCCACAGGGAGCGGTGGGCGGGTGCCTCGCGGTCTACTTCTCCTTCTTCGCAGGTCCGGTGTAGGTCGCCTTGCCGGTCGCTGCCCACTCAACCCCACGCACCAGAAGCACGGCGAAACCGGGGCTGCTCTTCATCGCCTCCACGTCGTG
>JALOQR010000054.1 GCA_025459365.1 Fimbriiglobus sp. | reverse complement strand
TGAAGACGCCCTGAAGGGCGTACCCCAGCCGTTGGAGTCCGCCCTTGAGGTTGGAGTCCGCCCTTGAGGGCGGTATTGGGAATCACGCCCTGAAGGGCGTACCCCAGCCGTGGCCCTGAAGGGCGTAACCCAGCCGTTGCCCTTCAGGGCGGACTCCTGCGGTTTGAACACCACAGAAGGCTCACCTCAGAACAGCTCCTTGATCGCCTCGCCGTCGTCGATCAGCGGTACCGGGCGGCCGGTGTGGTCCTTGAATGCCTGCTTCGGGTCGATTTCCATCACCTTGTAAATCGTTGCCAGTACGTCGGCGGGAGTGAGTGGCCGCTCGACCGGGTACTCGGCCTTCGCGCTCGTACGGCCCACCACCACCCCGCCCCGCAGCCCGCCGCCGGCCATCAGCACCGAGAACGCACTCCCCCAGTGGTCGCGCCCTGGCACCGGTTGGCCGGGAAGGCCGGTGTTGATCTTCGGTGTCCGCCCGAACTCGCCGGCCACCACCACCAGCGTCGTGTCGAGCAATCCGCGATCGCTCAGGTCGTCGATCAACGCACTTACCGCCTGATCGACCACTGGCACCCGCATGGCGTGGGCTTTCTCGATGTTGGCGTGGTCGTCCCAGTGCGGCATGTCCACCGTCACGAAGGTCACCCCTGCTTCCACCAGCCGGCGGGCCATCATGGTGTACCGGGCCGTGGCGGAGCGGCCGTAGCGGTCGGCGGCCTTTGGGTCTTCCTTGTCGAAGTCGAAGGCCGACCGCGCCGACCCGCCGAGGATCAGGTCGATCGCTTTCTGTTGGTGTTCGTCCATCAGGGCGGCGGTGCCGGAGGTGTCGAGGTCGCGGCGGAGGGTGTCGAGTTGCTTGAGCAGGCTGGTCCGCTCGGTCATGCCGTCGGCGGTGGCGCCCTTCAGCCCGGTCAGCCACTTCGGGGTTCGTACCGGGCCGGGGTCGGTCGGGCCGAGGTACTGCTGTTCGCGGTTCACGTCGAACGGGTGATACGCCGCCCCGAGGTACGCCGCTCCCATGTAGCCGGGGAAGAGGTAAACCGTCTCGGCCGACGGCAGCCCGACATAGGCCGGCAGGCCGGGGGCGTTCGCCCCCTTGACCTTCGCCACGACGCTCCCCACCGATGGGTACTGCTGCGTCTTGTTCGCCACTGTTGCCCCGAATCGGCCGGTGGTCACCCAGTGGGCGGCGGCGAAGTGGTCACCGGTGCCGTGGTTCACCGACCGCAGCAGGGCGAGCTTGCCGAAGCGTCGCGCCGTTTCGGGCATGAGTTCGGACACGCACACGCCGGGGGTGGCCGTCTTGCACACGCCAAATGGCCCGCGGTACTCGGCCGGGGCGTCAGGTTTGGGGTCGTAGGTTTCGAGCTGGCTTGGCCCGCCGTCGAGCCATACCAGGATGACCGACTTCTTCGGCGACGACTGGCCGTCGGACGCGCGGAGCAGGTTTGGTAGGCTCAGGCCGGCGAACCCGAGTGCCCCGACCTTGAGGGCGGCCCGGCGGGTGAGGCCGGCGCAATTGCGAATGGCAGGACCGGAAGAGACAGTCAGCATGGATGTGCCCGGCGGGGGAAGTCGGCAGGCTGTTGAGCGTACCCGAAGGCAGAAGCTGGGGGAAGGGGGTTGATCGGATGAGTCCAGATGCCACTCGCAACGGTCACGCCACCTCTTCGCCACCGCACGGCTGCTTCGGTTACAATGCTGGCACACCCCGCAGGCGCGCACGATGCCGACTCCGGCCGAGGAAGAGGCGTTCACCCGGTCGATCGTCGCCCGCTTCCGCGACGACGGCCCGCGGCTGGTGTTCGCCGACTACCTCGACGACTCCCCCCACCCGGCCGACCGCCATCGGGCCGAGTTCATCCGCCTCCAACTCGCCCTCGCCCGCCTCCCCGACGACCACCCCCGCCGTGGTGATCTGGTGGAGCGGGAGAACGAACTCCGCCTCCGCCACGCCGATGAGTGGACCCGTCACCTGAAGGGGCTGGCCGACGGGTACGAGTTCCGCCGCGGGATTGTGGATTCCGTCACGGTGAACGTCGCCCAGTTCGCCGCCCGCGGGGAGGAGCTATTCCGGCGGGCGGCCGTTCGTCGGGTGCGGATCACCGATGCCGGCTCGCACGTCCACCGGTTGATCCACCTGCCGGTGCTCGCGCAGGTGCGAGAACTGGGCCTGTGTGGGGCCGATCTGGGCAACGGCGGGCTGAACGTGCTTCTCCGCTCGCCTCACCTGGGCCATGTGGAAGCCCTCGACCTGAGCTTCAATGGCCTGTGCGATGCCGGGGTATGGCGGCTGGCCGAATGCAGTGGCCTGCCGTCGCTTGCGGCTCTGCACCTGAACGACAATGGCTTGATCACCGCCAGTGGGGTGAAGCGGCTGGCCGAGTCGCCGCACTTCGGCGGGCTGCGCGTGCTCGACCTCTCGGCTAACGACGTCGGCGACGCCGGGGTGTCGGCCCTGGCCCATTCCTACCGACTCGCCCGCCTGCACACTCTGCGGTTGCGGAACAACCACATCGGCGATGCGGGGTGCGAGGCACTGGCCGGCTCCCCGTTGCTCGCTCGCCTTCTGGCCCGCGATCCGCGGCTTGATCTGCGGCAGAACAGCATCACCTCGGCGGGGTTGAAAGCGCTGGCGGCCTGCCCGCAACTGGCCGGGGTGCGGGTGCTCGACCTGTCGCACAACTACATCGGCGACGACGGGCTGGAAACGCTGGCCGACTCCCCACACGCCACCGCCCTGCACACCCTACTGCTACGGCAGAACCCGATTACAGACGTGGGGGCGGTGCTACTGGCGCGATCGGAACTGATGACGCGGCTCGTGCGGCTCGATGTGTCGAGTAACGGGCGGATCGGGCGACGGGGGATTGACGAGTTGTGGAAGCGTCGGCGTGACTTTCACACGGTGATCGAATGCGACGGCCCGCCAGCGAAGGCTGGCGGGCCAGGGTGAGGGTTGCTGGCGACGTTACTTCGGCACGTCGATGTCGAGTGGTTTGCCAGCCGCGACGGTGCCGGTCAGCCCGGAGGTCATCGGATCGCGTGCCTTTTCCGGGAGTGCGAACCACGCACCGGGTGGCGGCGGTGGTGGCGGTTGGTTCGGGGTGATTCCCTGATCGCGGAGGAACTTCTCTCGCGGGTCTTCGGGTTGACCCGCCGGGCCTTTGCCACCGCCGGCGGCGGCGTTGCCACCGGGGGCCGTCTTGCCGCCCCGTCCCGGCTTCTCTTCGGGGGGTTTTGGGCTGGTGACGCCGATCTTCACTGGCCCGGTCGGCACGTTGTCGATCTGGTAGGTTCCGTTGGGCTTGATATCGCCCTGGTGGTAGGTGCCGGTGGAGTCCACGAGGGTGACGCCGCCCCACACCACAGGTTTGCCATCGTGAGTGACCTTACCGCTCACGCTGGTGGTGCCGCCGCATCCGCTCAAGGCGAGAACGACCGCCAGCCCACCGAGAGCAGCGGCCAATCGCGGCCACCGCCCGTTAGTTGCACACATCAGAACGCCTCGGAAGTGTTGGGGGGAAGGAACGAATGCGGGCGGTGAACCCGAGAGGCCCCAGGGTCACCGCCCGCCAGATGGACGACTATTGCCGGGGTTTACGGCAGGTTGACGACTTCTCCGCCGTTGATGCTAGCCATCTGGCTGATGACGTTGGCGTTCGAGTAGGTGATGAACCGTACCGAACCGTCGGCCAGTAGCCAGTTGCCGCCGCCGGTGTGCATGCTCCAGAAGTGGCAGGCCGCCCGGGGGTTGGTCGGCACGTCGGGGCGGAACAACTCGTTCCCGTTGCAGCCGCTCACGGTGTAGGTTTCGCGGTTCGGGTGGGCGAGGATGTTGTCGGAGTCGCTGTAGGCCCACCAACCCCAGTAGAGGTCGCTGGACGGCGGCCGCTCACCGACTGCCACCGTGTTGCTGGTGCCGTCGGTGATGGAGGCCATCCGCACCGCGCGCTTCGGGCCGCTCCACCATTCGTACACGGCGAACATCCCGTTGCGGGCGTCGCTGCCTTCGCGTTCGTCGTTCCCCGTCACCCCCAGGTAGGTGCCGACGGCGGCCCCGCTGGTGTGCGCCCGGCTGGCCAGAGCGTCGGACGGGCAGATCATGATCTTGACGCGAGCGTTCAGCAGGTTGTTGAACGCGGTGGCCAGTTGGCTGGTGGTGGTCACCGCCTCGATCGGCCGGAAAAGGTTGTCTTGTTCGATGTAGGGCAGGGCACGGGTGCTCCACCCACCGACAGTGTCGGAACTAGCCGGAACCACGAGCCAGTACCCGGTGGTGTACCCGCCTTGAGTCCAGTTGCCACCAGACTGCCGGGCGGCACGGGGGGCCGGGAATTCGCCACGAGCATCGTGGTAGTTGTGGATGGCCAACCCCCACTGCTTCATGTTGTTGCTGCACTGCATCCGCGAGGCTGCTTCGCGGACCTTCTGCACGGCCGGCAGAAGGAGGCCGATCAAGATGGCGATGATGGCGATCACCACCAGTAGCTCGATCAGCGTAAACCCGCCACGACGAGTTCTCATGAGATGACTCCGCTCGAAAAAGCGTGGGAAAAAGAATAACAATGCACAGTGAACCAGGCGGCTTGTCGCACGCCAGGAGGGTGCCGAACGTCGAGAGAGGGCTGGCCGCGGGAGGGTGAGAGTTGGGTGCGAGGCCACAACTTCAGGCGGTTGTTTGAGAAGTTAATGACGCCCATAATGGGTGTCAATGATTTTTTTCTCCTCAAGCATCGTTTTTTTGAGCCGGCCAATCGAAAACCAGGGGAAGAGTCGATCGGCTGACCGCCTTACAAGGAGTTCCGCTCCACGCGTGCGGGCCTGGGTAAGGTGCTCTGTTTCTTCGACCAGCAGCAATTCCGAAACGAGTCCGTTCGTTGTTCAGGTTCCATTGTGGGCTTCTCTGCGGCGCGGTTAGACCAAGATCGCGGCCTGTACCGACCGTGCTGTGCATTGCTGGTGGCGGTGAGTCGCTTCCGGAACTAAAACAAGTGTCATGAACCTAGCATCCACTACCCGCTATTGCGTGACTGTCGATACAGAAGAGGAGTGGGACTGGGCGAGCGGTTATCCCACCGGCCCGGCCACGGTGACGAACATCGCCCGCCTGCCCGACTTCCAGGCCCTGTGCGAACGGCACGGGGCCGCCGTCGTGTACTTCGTCAATCACGCCGTACTCGCCGACCCGACGGCCACCCAGGTGATTCAGGAGTTGGCCGCCCGGCCGAATGTCGAGATCGGGCTTCACATTCACCCGTGGAACACGCCCCCGCTGGCCAGCACCCCGAGCGTGCCGGTACGCGAGAGTTTCCTCCACAATCTGCCGTGGGAGGTGGCGAAGGCGAAACTCGACGCCACCCTCGCCGCGTTCACTGCCGCCGGACTATCGCCCACCAGCTTTCGCGGCGGGCGGTATTCGACCTCGCCTCAAATTCAGCATCACCTGCGAGAACGTGGCGTCTTGGCCGACGCTTCCGTGCTACCGTTCACCACCTGGGTCGACGAGGGTGCCCCGGACTTCCGCGACCGCGACCCGTTGCCGGTCCGGCGTCTCACCCCGGCCGGGGCGATGTGGGAGGTGCCACTGACCTTCGGCTACACCCGTCGGCCGTTCCGCAAATGGCACGGCCTCCTGACGGCGGCTGGAAAAGGTGTGTGGAAGCCGCTGCGGGCGGTGGGGATTCTGGATCGTCTGGGAGTGGTGCGAAAAGCGTGGCTGAACCTGGAAAACCCCGCTTACCCGAACCCGGCGGCGTTCGTGCCGGTGGTGGCAGCTGAGGGGCTACCGTTTACCTGCTTCACGCTGCACAGTTCGAGCTTGCTGCCAGGGGGTAGCCCCTACTGCCGCACGGCCACCGACGTGGCCCGGCTCCTGGCCCGCACCGAACAATCGCTGGCGGCGGCGGCCGCTGCTGGGTGGCGACCCGCCACCATTACTGACACCGCGAAGGAACTGGAAGTAAACTTCGGCCGGCAATCCCATCTGAAGTCGGGAACGCCGTGACCGCGTGAAAAACGATTCCCTCAACGACAGCGTTCCTGGATCCCAGCATCGGTTTCACACCCTTGAGGTTCTCTCCCCATGCGTGTTCTTGGCATTAGCCCACTGGATAAAGACTCGACCGTTTCCTTCATGGAAGACGGGCGGGTCGTGTTCGCTTGCGGGGAGGAACGGCTCAGCCGGGTCAAGCTCCAGAGCGGCTTCCCCGAACTGGCTTTGCGGATGGGGTTCGAGCGGACCGGCTGGACGCCGGAGAGCATCGATACCGTCGCCTACGCCTTCTTCGACTGGGACGAGGAAGCGAAGTTGATTGCCGGGGCGGTCGCCGAAGATGCCCGGCGGTTCGGCAAAGATGCCTCCGCCGCCAGCGCCGCCGCGTACAAGAAGGCCCTCGCCTCCGGGTACAAACTCGACCGCAGCGTGCGCATCCCTGGCCTCGACACCGACGCGGCAGAGTTCATGCCCAAGAAGGGGTGGCTCAAGAAGACGGTCAACGAATACACCGCTGCCAACACGTGGGTCGACAACCAGGCCCACAAGATGCTCTTCAAACAGTGGGCCGATGCGGCCGTGGCCGATCACCGCAAGTGGTCGGGCGAACTCGCCGCCGGCTTGCAGCGGCACGGGCTGGCCGGCAAACTGAAACGCTTCAACCACCACGACACCCACGCCGCCAACTGCTTCTACGCCAGCGGATACGACAAGGCGCTGGTCGTCACTCTCGACGGCTACGGCTCCGGCAACTGCGGGGGCGTCTATGCCGCCGGGCCCGATGGCCTCAAGCCCCTCATCAAGTTCCCGTTCCCGAACTCGCTCGGCATTTTCTACGAGCACGTCACGAGCGGGTTGGGCTTCAAGCCGAGCCGGCACGAGGGCAAAATCGTCGGCCTCGCGGCTTACGGCGACCCGAAACACCTGGCCGATGTGCTGCTCGCCCGGTTCGACACTAGCGACGGCGATGTGCGCATCCGCAACGGGCTGAACCACTTCTTCACCCGTGCACTGGCCGAGAACTTCGCCAAGCGAGATGTGGCCGCCGCCTACCAGTACGTACTCGAAGAGGTGGCTCGCCGGGTGGTGACGTACTGGGTGCAGAAGACCGGCCTGACCAACGTCGTGATGTCCGGCGGGGTGAATGCGAACGTCAAGCTGAACCAGCGGGTGCGTGAGATCCCCGGCGTGACCGGCATCTTCATCTACCCGAACATGGGCGACGGTGGGTGCGGCACCGGTGCCGCCATGCTCGCCTTCGGACACGACAAGGTGCAGCGCGGCCCGATCGAAAACGTGTACTACGGGCCGGACTACTCCGACGCCGACATCCAGCGGGCACTCGACGCCGCCAATCTGCGATACGAGCGATTCGACGACCCGGAAGACAAGATCGGCGAACTGCTGGCGAACGACTGCATCGTCGGCCGGTTCAACGGGCGGATGGAGTACGGCCCGCGGGCACTGGGTAACCGCAGCGTGCTCTACCCGGCGAAGGAACCCGAAGTGAACCAGTGGCTGAACCAGCAACTCGGCCGCACCGAGTTCATGCCGTTCGCTCCGGCCGCACTGATGGAAGCCGGCCCGCGATTGTTCAAGAACCTGAGCGGGTGCGAGAAGGCGGCCGAGTTCATGACCGTGACGTTCGACTGCACCGACGACATGAAGCGGATGTGCCCCGCGGCGGTCCACGTGGATGGCACCGCTCGCCCGCAACTGGTCAGCGAGAAGACGAACAAGAGCTTCTACCGCATCATCAAGGCCTACGAAAGCCGCAGCGGCATCCCGTCGGTGATCAACACCAGCTTCAACATGCACGAGGAGCCGATCATCTGCTCGCCGGAGGACGCGGTGCGGGCGTTCCTGCTGGGCAACATCGACTACTTGGCGGCGGGGAGCTTCGTGGTGCCGCACCCGAAGCTGAGCGAGAACATGGAAGGGCGGACGAAGGAGAAAGCCGGCCGCGTGGCGGTCGGGGTATAGCTGGCCGTCCTGTAGCACGGAAGCGAGCGGGCCTATCCGGCGGCCCGCTCGCCACGAGGTCGTCAACGTCCGATCTCACTTGAAGAACCAACGGAAGATCAGCCCGCCCTGGTACACCGGCGCGGCGCCAGAGCTGTCACTGGTGCGGGAGGCCTCCGCTTTCACGTCGACGTTCTTCGACCCCACTCCCATCCCGGCGTTCAGAGTCGTCTGTCGGGCGGTTCCGGACGGCGACACCACGTTCGTGTGGGCGCCGGCGACGTACCCGAAGATGGTCGTCTGGTTGGCCCCCTTCTCCGCCGTCTGGCCCTGGAAGGCGGCGCGGGCGGTGGTGGTGCTCGTCGTCCCGCCGGGGTCCTTCTTGAACTCGTGGTCCAGCCCGGCGGCGGCGGTCAGGGTTCCGCCCTTGCCGGTGGCGCTCAGCGTCGCCGTCCCGTTGGCCGACACCGAGCCGGTGCCCGCGAGCGGGTTGGCGGTGGCCGTCGCGTTGCCGGCCAGTTCGGCCGTCGTCGCCCCGTTGCCGGTCTTGACCCGCCCTTCGGCCGTCGCCGTCACGCCGTCCCGGCCGGCGTTCACCCCGGCCGAGCCGTCGGCCTTGGTGTTCGGGCCGAGTTGCTTCGTGCCGCCCACCTGCACCCCCTTCGCTGGGTCGAACCCCGGCGTCGGGACGTTGGTCGTCGGCGGGGGCAGCGGTTTCCCGCTCGGCTGCGGCATCAGATCCTTCATGGTCAGTTTGCCGTGGTCCGTCTGCGGGGCCGTCGGGGCCACCACCGGCTTGGGAGGGGCCGCCTTCGGCGGCGAGGCCGGGGGCGGGGCGGGCTTGGGCGGTTCCGCCTTGGGCGGCTGGACCGGCGGCTTCGGGTCCGCCTTCGGGACTTCGACCTTGGGCGGTTGGGGGGCCGGGATCGGCTTGGGGGTGTTCACCACCGGGGTCACGGCCGGGGCCGGCGCGGGCCGCGGCGTGTTCACCACCGGCGCCGGGGTCGAGGCCGGGGCGGGTGTCGGGCGGGGGGTGTTCACCACCGGGGCTGGGGCCGGGGTCGGCTTGGGGGTGTTCACCACCGGCGGCGGCGGAGCGGGCCGCGGGGTCGGCGGCGGGGGGGCCGGCCGCGGGGTGTTCACCGGCGGGGGCGAGGCCGGACGGGGACCCGCGGTCGGCGGCCCGGCCAGCGTGGTCGCCGCGGTGGCGGCCAGGCACGCGGCGACGAACAGCCGCTTGGCGTACAGACGGAACATCGACTCTCTCCTGGTGTGAAGCGGGGAAGACTTCCTTCCGTCGTGATCGGCCTTCACGACACCGGCATGCTAACCGGCACCGGCCGCTTATCAAGCGTAAGTGTTTACCGATTAATACTTTGTGGAAATCCATTTCCAGCGTCTTTCCCTCCGGCTGGGTGTGGAAACCGATTTTCAACGATTTTCTGTCCTTTCCCAATTTCTCGCGGCTAAACATCAGTCGTGCGTGACGGAGTCGCCCATGCCCGCCCGGTGGTGGTTGCACGTCCTCTTCGACTCTGACGGTAGCCCGAGAGGGTTCAACTACCAACAGGCGGAACAGGCGCCGACGCAAGTGGAGTGGAAGACCGTTCCGGCGAACACTTCGACCGCCTTCCACGTCGCTTGGTTGGCGGTCGCAACGGCGATGGAGTTGGGCGGCAACACTCCACCCGAGATAGCTCAATCTCTCAAGAATCTGCGGCGCGGCGACTGGTTCGACTCGCTGTTCGGTTGCGGTGTCGATGAACTGTTCGTGATCGACGGGCCGGGCGGAAGTGGCCCACAGATTGCCCGGCTTACCCGTGTCGATGCCGCGAACGTTAAACTGTTCGAGGGTACTGAAAAGGCCTGCCGACAGTACAAGAACGGCGAACGGTCAGCGTTGCTGGAACGATTGGAAACTCGAATCCGCGAACTCCCCCGCCGGGGCCGCCGCCCGAAGGAATGCAATTCTCAACCTCACGCCGAGGTCACCCCGCTCGCCCGCGAACTCCGTGTGCAATGCCTGCTCGGGTCGGAACTGGCGTACACCAAGTGCATCTTCGACGCGCTTCGAAAGCGGTTGGAGGAGGCGGCCGCTGGGGGCAACGTTTCACCGCCGACGGTCAACGACTTCCGCCTGCCGTCGAACCCTGCCCTCGGGGAGTTGATTCAAGCGAAGACGCGGGAGTTCTGCGACAAACACGACCAAGTGGCGGCGGACTACTGGGTGTGCATCGGGTCGCCCGCGGTGAAGGCGCTGCGGGAGCAATTGGACGGCCTGAAAGGCCGGTGTCCGGTGCCCTTGCTGGCCGCGGGGGTGACCAACCCGGCTGTACTCGGCCTTCCCGCCCACCAGGGGCACAAGCACAACATCGGGGTGGTGCGATACGGACAGGGGTTGCAGGTGTATCCGGACATCCTGCTGGAGCACGTGTTCGTGGGCGGTGACGGACCGCGGCCGATGTTGGCGTTCGCCTACGACCAGCGAGTGGAGCACGAGCACGCCGCCATGCGTGAACTCCAGAGTTTGCCCCTTGCGGACGGCGCCGACGGGCTGAAGTTGGTGCCGTTCAAGAGAGACTTAACCCTGTCGGACTTGTGGAAGAAATGCTGCCCTCGGGTGACCTGGGGTTGGTATTCGCTCGAGGTGATGATGGACCGACACACCCCGAGGGATGAGTTGAAGGACATGATGTTCGTGTCCACCATCACCACCCACGCCAAAGACGGGCTGTCGGCCGTCGCCATCCAGCCGAGTGACGAGGAGATCGGGCAGCGGGCGGCGGACATGCTGTTGACCGACCTGCACGCAGGGGGTAAGGGGGCGACGTTCGGCCAGCACGGGGTGATGAGCGTGCGGGAGAAGTTCTGGGTCCACCGTCCGCTGCTGGAAGTCTGGGGCCGTGCGCTCGGGTGGACACCGCCCATCAGTTACGCCTCCGACCCGCTGTTCGCCGGCGAGTTCGGTCGCCACGGAACTGCCGGCCCTAGTTCGGTCCAGGACCACGGCCCCGACGCCGGAGAGGTGTGACCGCCCTCACAGCCCCATCTTGGCCTTCGCTTCGTCGAGGATCACTTTGGTTGCCGTCGCCCCGACCCGCGTGACGCCGATCGCCCGCACCTCCAGCAACTTCTCATAGGTCCGCACGCCGCCGGCTGCCTTCACCTGCACGTGGGCCGGCGAGTGCTGCCGCATCAACTTCAGGTCTTCCACCGTCGCCCCCGTCTCGGCGTACCCGGTGCTCGTTTTCACCCAGTCGGCCCGCACCTCCCCGCAGATGCGGCACAGTTCGATCTTGTGCGAGTCCTTCAAGTAGGCGTTCTCGAAGATCACCTTCACCTTCGCCCCGGCCGCGTGGGCTACCCGCACCACCGCCGCGATGTCATCGGCGACGTAGTTCCACTCGCCGCTCAGCACTTTGCCGACGTTCACCACCATGTCGAGTTCGGTCGCCCCATCGGCCAGGGCAATCTCGCTCTCGGCCACCTTGATCGCCGTCACATGCCCGCCGTGCGGGAAGCCGATGGTGGTGCTCGCCCGCACGGTGGTGCCGGCGAGCAATTTGGCGGCCAGTTTCACCGCGTAGGGTTTGATGCACACCGAGGCCACGTCGTACTCGCGGGCCAACAGTAGCCCCTTCTCCAACTCGGCGTCGGTGAGTACCGGTTGGAGGAGCGAGTGGTCGAACATCTTGGCCAGTTCGGCGAACGTCGGCGGGGTCATGGCGTGGCTCCGGAGATGGGGGTTGTTTTATGGGGCGGCGGCGGAGCGGTCGGCCACCCCTACAATGCTCCCGCCCCTACTCCGGAGGTCGATCCGTGATCCGCACGCTCACCCTGGCGGCCGTCGCCGCCCTCGCCCTGGCCGCCCCCGCCCCCGCCGCCGACAAGGAGAACCCGGTGGTGGTGATCGTTACCAGCCTCGGCACCATCGAGGCCGAGTTGTTCGCCGACAAGGCCCCCGAGACGGTGAAGAACTTCCTGGCGTACACCGACGACAAGTTCTACGACGGCACCATCTTCCACCGCGTCATCAAGGACTTCATGATCCAGGGCGGCGGGATGGAACCGGGGCTGAAGCAGAAGAAGACGAAAGACGAGATCAAGAACGAATCGGACAACGGCCTGAGCAACGCCCGCGGTACGCTCGCCATGGCCCGCAAGAAGGCGGCCGACAGCGCCACTAGCCAATTCTTCATCAACACCGTCGACAACGACCGCCTCGACAAGGCCAAATTCCCGGACAAGGTCGGGTACTGCGTGTTCGGCAAGGTGACCGCCGGCATGGACGTGGTCGACAAGATCCGCGAGGTGAAGGTGGGCGAACGCAACGTGGATGGCATCCCTTACGAGAACGTGCCAACCGAGGACGTTGTCATCAAGTCGGTCACGCGGAAGAAGAAGTAACCACCCTGGAACCGCGACTGGCGGGTGGCGAGTGCGCCCCCCGTCGGTCATGATTCCGACGGAACCCGGAACTTGGAACTTGGAACTCGGAACATCCGCAGGGTCGCCATCCTCAAGCCGAGCGCCCTCGGCGACATCGCCCACGCCGTGCCGGTGCTGTCGGCGGTGCGGCGGCTGTTCCCGGCTGCCCACCTGTCGTGGGTGGTGAACCGGGCGTACGTGCCGCTGCTCGCCGGTCACCCGCACCTCGATGCCGTCATCCCGTTTGACCGCGGCTCCTTCTCCCGCGGCCCGCTCGCCGCCACCCGCTACTCCCTCGCCTTCTCCGATCGCCTCCGCCGCGCCCGCTTCGATCTCGTTCTCGATCTGCAAGGATTGCTCCGCACCGGGCTGATGACCGCCGCGACCGGTGCCCCGGTTCGCATTGGGTTTGCCAACGCCCGCGAGGGGAGCCGGCACTTCTACACTCACCGGATCGAAGTGCCCGACGCCGACCGCCTGCACGCCATCGACCGCTACTGGCGGGTGGTGGAGACGCTTGGTGGCGGACACCTGACGAAGGAGTTTATCCTGCCGGTGAACGCGGCCGAGTTGGCGGCAGTGGACGCAGAACTCGCCCCGTTCCCGCGGCCGTGGGTGGCGGTGGCCGCCGGTGCACGGTGGCTCACCAAACGGTGGCCGGTGGGGGCGTTCGCCGAACTGGGGAACCGGGTTCACCGCGAGTTTGGCGGCACGCTCGTGCTGGTCGGGGCGAGCGATGACACCGCGTTGTCAGCAGACCTCGCGTCGCGGTTGGGCGGCCCGGTGATCGACTACACCGGGAAGACGGGCATCGCCAAGATGGTGGCGGTGCTACGGCGAGCGGATGCGATGTTGAGCAACGATACCGGCCCGCTGCACGTGGCCGCCGCCCTCGGGGTGCCGTGCGTAGCGCCGTACCTTTGCACCAAGCCGGTGCTGCACGGGCCGTACTCGGCGCACGGGCAGTCGGTGGCGGGTGTGCCGACCGCCGTGCCGTGTGCGGGCAGTTACCTGCGGCAGTGCCCGAACGGGCTGGCGTGCATGGGCGAACTGACCCCAGACAAAGTGTGGCCTGCTCTCGCCGAGGTGCTCCAGTCATGGCGACGCGGAAGAAACTGATTCTGGCCAGCGGGTCGCTCGGCCGGCGGCAGTTGATGGAACGCGCCGGGTATGCCTTTGAGGTGCGGCCCGCGAACATCGACGAACCGACCGACGCGCGGCTGGGCGACTGTGCCCACTACGTGGGTGAACTCGCCTGGCTGAAGGCGCAGGCGGTGGCGAAGACGGTGAACGACGGGATCGTTGTCGCCGCCGACACGGTCGGCTGGCAGCACGGCAAGGTCGTTGGCAAGCCGGTCGATGAAGCCGACGCCCGGCGGATCATCACCGCCCTCGCCGGTACCACGCACGAACTCTGGACCGGTGTGTGCCTGTGGGTGCGGCCCGGCAACTTCCAGATCTGCTGGCAGGAACTCAGCCGCGTGTCGATGAAGCCGATGACGGCCGGCGAGATTGAAGCATATCTGAAAACGCGGAAGTGGGTGGGGTGTAGCGGAGCGTATGCGATCCAGATGCCGCACGACCCACTATTGACGGTGGTGGAGGGGACGGCGAGCAACGTCATCGGCCTACCGATGGAGAGCCTGGCGAAAGCACTTGTGTGGGCGGAAGCCCTGTGAGTGGGCCGCTTCAGGTCGACCGAGCCTCGAAGGGCACCACCGATCCGCCAGGTCGGCTCGACCGTGGGGCGGTCGGCGTTGCCGGGTCGGACGGAGGAAGCGTGCGGCTGAACGTCGATCGCCGCTCCACCTTCCACCGCCGATACCACTGCCACCCATACCGCCCCGCGAGGGCCATCGCCCCGAGGGCCAGCCCCGGCTGCATGGCCGCCACTGCCTGCGCGGTGGGTTGAGGGAAGAAGATCGCCCCAGCACCCAGCCCGACCGCCGCGACCGCCACCGCCGCCGCCACTGCCCCCGCTCGGAGTTGGCCCAGCCCGGCCACCGCAGCCAGCCCCGCCCCGGATGCCAGCAGCACCCACACCCACCGTGGGGCCAGAGAGATCCGGAGCGGGTCGGCGGTCGCCCGCCGCACCGCCACCGCATCGCCGACGAGTGTCGCGTTTCCCTCTCCGCTGTTGTCGCCTTCGCCTCCACCGCGGAGCCATCCTTCCATCTCGGTCGCTGAGTCGGCTGGCCCTGGCCCCACGCCGTATCCCCGCCAGCTCCAGCGGTGTTCGGCGTCCCAGCCGGCATCGAACACGATCGGCACTCGCTCGCCGGGGCAGGCGACGTACCACCGCACGGGCCCGCGGTAGCTGGCTCCCTTCACGGTCGGTGGTGTGATGACCCGCCCGCCGCGGCCGTCGGGGGCGGTCACGCCCTGCGTCCGCACCTCCAGCATGAGAGTCCCCCCTGGCCGGGCATCGGGGATCGGTACGATCAGCCGTTCGCCCACTCGCACCGGCTCGGCTCGTTTGCCATCCACGAGGACATCCGGAACACTGCCGGGGGGCAGATCGATCTCGACACCACCGCCCGGCCATCGCCGCAGGGCGAACAGCCCGCGCACGAACGCCGATCCATCTGCCCCGATCGCCGCCTGTATGAGTCCGCGATCGACCACCGTGCCGCCGGTGTCGGGGCCGTCGGCGAGGGTCAGGGTCAGTGGTTCGGGTCCGCCGGCTGTCAGGGTGAACCACGGGAGTGAATCGCGGTCGGTGGCTGGTTCCGGTTGGGTTTCCCGCCATCGCCCGGTGAAACCTTCCGCTCGTGGCCCACCCCCACCCCATACGCGCACCACGGCCTCGGTGCGGGTGGCTGGCTCGCACCACAGTAGCGGGATGGCGGGGGTCGTTGCTCCGGGTGGAAGAGGAACAGCGAACTGCACGGTCAGGGTGAACTCACGGGCGGCGTCGGCGGCGGGGCGAAACTCCCACTCGCCCCGGCCGACGGGTTCGAGCAGGGGTTTGGCACGCACGCCCACCACTTCCTCCGGCCCGCGGAGCCGCACCGTTTTCACGTCGCCGTCGGGTGCGGTAAACTTCAGCGTTTGAGAGACGGCCAGTTGGCGTGGATGAACGGTTACCTCGGCCCGCGACTCGCACGCCAGTTCTGGGCGATACGCCTGCCAACGGAGCTCCACCCGCGATGCCCCGCGGTCGAAGTCGCCGCTGGTGGTGGTAGTCGCGGCTCCACGGCCGCTCCCCTTGAGCGACTCACCCGCTGCTGCTGGTTGCCCGTTCTCCCATCCGAACCCGGTGCCGCTCACCTCGTATCCGTCGCCCACACTCGCGGTCAACTTGGTGTCACGCTCTTCGGCCTGGGGGAACCGTGGCAGCGGGATCGCCGCTGCGGCGGTCGGCACGCGGATGGGGAAGATCGCCGAGAGCGTGAACTCAAAGGCGGTTCGCTGTGGAGTGGCGAACCGCACCGAGTACGTCCGCCCGTCGCCCCCGTCGGCGGCCACTTCGGCAAACTCGGCCGGGCCGACCTCCACGCTGGTCCATTCGGCGGGCACTTCCAGGGTGAGCGTTTCCAGTTCGGTGCGCTGAGGTGGCACCACCCGCACGGTGGTTTCCAGTTTCCAGCCGCCGGGCACCAGTCGCAGGCGGTGCTGCGGCCGCACGCGCAGTTGGCCGGTGGCCGGGCGGGCATCCACTTCCACCCAGCCACCGGCCTTCGGCCCGGCCGGAGTGGTGAACACGGCGACGAGGTCGTCGTCGGCGGTGGTCGGCAAATCTTGTCGTCGCAGGTCGGCCGATGGCTTCAACCCGAGGCGGATGCCGGCCGGGGCGTACACACTCACCTTGCCCGTAGGCCGCACTCCGTTCACGGCGAATGGCCCGATGGTGTATGGGCCACGGTGCTTTGGGTCGCTCGCTTTCGGCCGCAGCACCCGGACTGAAACAGCCACCAGCCACTCGCCCCCTTCCGGCGGTGTGCGGAGCAGCCACGGCTTCCCCGGCTCGGCCGGCTTCACCACCGCCGGCGTGGGCATTGGGAGCGGCCCGGCCGCCGGCGTGACGCTCACCTCGGCCGCGGGCGGTAGGGTCAGTTGCCACTCACGGGCGGCCCCTTTGAGCCGCAACCTGGCGACCGTTTCGACCTGTGATTCTTCCACCCGTACCTGCACGTCGGCGTCGGCCGACAGCCCAGGATCGCCGGGGGTAGTGCCGGGTGCTTCCCAGGTGACTTCCAGTAGGTCGGTCGCACCGAGGGCGATCGGTTTGGCGGTGAGTTGGTCGGCGGCGAACGCGGTTCGCTTCACCGTCGCCGGGATGTCGCCTCGGGCGCCGATGCTCACCCGCCCGACGCCGTCGGCTGGTGGTTTGGTCAGGCGAAACGTGCTGATCGCCGCCCGCGGCAACCCCAGGTCGAACCCCACCTCCCCCTTGGCTGCCCGCCCGGACACCGGCACCTCGGCCTGGATCGTCACGACGTGCTCACCGGCCGACTCGGCCAGCACTGTCAGGCCGTCGGCATCGGCGGTGAGCACCGGTAGTTTCCCGTCGGTACTTCGGGCAGCCACGACCGCTGCTCGCTGACAGCCGAGTGTCACTGCCGTGCGTGGTACGGTGGTGCGGAAGCTGAAGGTGAGCGTGAGGGCGGCCACGGTTCGCTCGCCGCGGGCCTCAATCGCACCGACGACTGCCACACCGCTCGGGGGCACCGGCCGGGCCGCCTCCTTCGCTCGCTTCGCCGCTTCCGCCTGCTCGACCAGCGACTGAAACTCGGCAGGCGAAAGCACCACCCCATCCACGATGGGGTTGGGATCGTCAGCCCCCTTGACCACAAACACCACTGTGCCGTCGGGCAGTTTGATCGCCGACGCTTTCGGCTTGTCGGCCGTTTTCGCAGGAGCCGGTGGCTGGGCGGTAGCCATCCCCACCACCAGCAGGGCCAGAAGTTGAGTCAAAACTCGCATGGCATCAATATACCCTGGCGAAGCGCCCCGTTTGACCGCTGAAACCGGAACAGTGTTCCCAATCCTCCCGGATCACCCTCCCGGAACGATTGAAACGAATCTGCCGGCGATCGGGCGACGGCCGACCAACACGAACCGGGGGTGTAACTCCCGTTTGCAGGAACGGCCCCGATCGCGGATCATGGCGGTATGAGACATTTCGCGCCGCTTTTGTTGTCGGCATTCGCTCCCGTCGCCGTCGCCGACGACCTGAAAGCCCCGACCCCCGGCGGGCCATCGCCGGCCGCCGCACTCGTGGGGCAACTCGGCCACCCGGACTTCCACACCCGCGAAGCGGCCGGCAAGAAACTCCTCGCCCTTGGCGAGCGTGCCCTCTCCGCCCTCGACACCGGCCGCGACTCCCCCATCCCCGAAGTGGCCGAGCGCTGCCACACCCTCGCCGCCGCCGTCCGCCAGCGACTCGACACCGATGACCTGCTGGCCCCGACCCTGGTGGAACTGCCTGAGGGCGAACAGACGCTGCGAATGGTCTTTGACGCGCTCAACACCCAGAGCCGGTACTGGTTGCGAATCGAGGGCGATCAGGCGGTGTTGTCGCAGCGGGTGAAGTTGGCCGGCGGCCGGAGGACATTCTGGGAGGCGGTACTAGCGGTGTGCGAGGCGGCCAAACTCGAATTGATGGCGACGGACGCCATGCCGCACTCGGCCACACGCGACCGCCCGGCTGTGGTCGGCACCGTGTGGCTTGCTGCTGCTACCGACCGGCCG
>JALOQR010000053.1 GCA_025459365.1 Fimbriiglobus sp. | reverse complement strand
GCACCATGTCTGGGTCGAGTTCGAGCGCTCGATGATAATCAGCCGTGGCAGCTTTTTGGTTATTCAGACGCTCCAGCACCCAGCCCCGCCAGTAGTACGGCTTGGCGTACTCCGGCTCCACCTCCATCCACTTGCTCAGGGAGGCATAAGCCGGCTTGTAACGCAACCGAGTGCTGTACACACGGGTAATGGTGTCGAGAATTTCGCGGCTGTCGGGGTGCCGCTTGTCCACGAGGTCGAACAGAGCCGGGGCGATTTCGTCGACCTCCCCGGCCTGGGTGCGGAGGAGAAGGAATTCCAACTGAACTTGTTGGGTCGCCCCCTTCTCGAGTTCACGACAGCGGTTCAAATGCTCCTCAGCAGTGCCAAGGTCCCCAAGTCGGCGAGCGACCCGCGCGGCGAGAAGATGGACCTCGGAACTGCTGGGCCAAACTTTCAGGCAGAAGTCGAGGTGGGGTTGAGCCTCACGGAACTTTTCGTCGTCGGTCGCCTTGCGAGCAGACTGCCATCGGTTGTTGGCATACCACCAGAACCCAGAAACCGACACGACGGCAAGCAGAGCCAGAGCTAAAGTCGCTGAGAGCCACGGTCGGCGGCGTGCCAACCGAACGATGGCAGACACCGCCCGCAGCCCCCAGGAAAAAAGGGTGGACATGTTCAATCACCGGTGAGAGAGCCGGCCATCCGACGGATCGGTGGGGACTCCGCCACCGGGGCCCTGTACGACATTCTGTACGACTGCCCGGTTACTTCAGTTCGATGGTGTGGACTTGCCGCCCCGCCTTGGAAGTAAAGGTGAGCGGCGAGGTCTTGGCTTTGGTGTACTGTTCCGGGATTTTGATGTACTTCTGCTCGCCGGCGGTGCCGCCACCTCCACCGCTACTGGGGCCACGTCCCTGACCCGACGGCGGCTGGCGGTCACCCATCATCTTCGTACGGCGATCAGCGTCTTTTCCTGCGGCCGCTTTCTGGTTTGGGTTAATCGATTCGGTTTCGACGACCACGATCAAATCACCGAGGGGAACATCGGAGACCGCGTAGGTGCCTTCAGCATCGATACCACCAGATACCGCGACACCTTCTTTCGTCACGAACTGCACGGTCCCACCAGTGACGGGCTTGCCGTTGTAAGTCACTGAGCCTGAAACATACGCCGGGGCCTGTGGGTTGACCCCACTGCCACAACCGAAGGTCGAAACAACGAACAGGGCGAACAAGGGGGAGCCGACTCTGGAAAAAGTCATGGAAGTATAGGAGTGTGGGTGAAGTCCCAGAACGGGACTGAGGGAGCGAAAAATGCGATACTAACGGGAGTACGTCGGGAGGAGTGAAACCCCTCCCGACGTACTTCGTGGGTCAGTCTTGGCCGCATCGGGCAGACTGACAGAACTTACCAGTCGTTGCCCATCACGAGGCCGTCATCCGGCACCAAAGCCCGCACCCAGGTGGTGGGCGAGGTGCTCACGGCGACGTTGCGGACGCTACCGTCCATCATGAGCACTTGCACGCCACCGGCGGTGAGAGCCTGAAGCCGCTTCGGGTCACAGGTCTGGATGGAAGGCTTGGCCTGAACCGGCAGCCAGTAGTTGGTAACGCCGGTCACCCGGTTAATCGGGTAGTCCGGTGCGAAAGAGCCAAAGTTAGCGAAACCACCACGGCCAGCGTTACCACCGCTCACCCCAGCCGGGACCCAGAACGCCGGGGAGGTCCAGGCGCTCTGACCGGCGTGGAACTGGGTGATCGGGCCAGGGAGCGAGCCGTCTTCCTGCCAGCTGCGTTCGGCGTAGACGTTCGAGTTGTCCCACTCGTTGCCAGCACGCGGGCCGCAGATCGCGTAGCGTTCCATGTAGCCGATGGTCTGGCTGGTGCCGTCGCTGAAGTTGGCCGGGATACGAGCTTTCCCACCGACCTGCCAGTCTTCATCCCAACCGCCACCGAAGGCGTGCCAGTTGGAGGCGTAGCTGGCGGCACCGCCGTTGTCCCAGGCCAGACCTTCAGCCGAAGCGCTCGGGTCGGTCGGGGAGACGAACACCTTCAGCCGACGGCCGGTGTCGTTGCTCTTGGTCCGCCACGAGTTCGAGCGAGCGGTACCGTTGCCGTTCACCCAGGCCGCGCGGAACAGGTTCTCCTGTTCGAGGTACGGCAGCAGGAAGTACTGCTGGGTGCCGAACCGGGACGGAAGCGGGCGGTCATCCCAGTTGATGCCCTGGCCACTTTGCGGGAAGCAGCCGGTGGTGACCGGCAGCTTGCTGTTCGCATCGTGACAGGCATGCAGTGCGATGCCGATCTGCTTCAGGTTGTTCTGGCTCTGCATGCGAGCCGCTGCTTCGCGTACTTTTTGTACGGCGGGCAGGAGAAGACCGATGAGGATGGCGATGATGGCGATCACCACCAACAACTCGATCAGTGTGAACCCGCGACGCGGGTTCGTCGGAGAGAAGCGAGTCACCAGGCACCCCATTGGAGATTGTGGGGGGAAGAAAAATGCGACCACAACCATTGCTTTTACCCGCACCTGACGGGGCGCGTCAAGTGAATGGCGAGCTTTTTCCCCGCTTTGCTCAGATTTTGTTCCTCTTCCTCGGGCGCGATCGCCAGGTGGCCAGATGTCGTACCCTAATTGCACCCCGGTGCCCGCACCGCCTCATCCTCGTTCTCTCCAACGCCATGTCATCCTCTGTGTCTTCCTCTGCGCTTCCCGAAGCCGACGTCGGGAAGGCCGCCCGGCAGCCTGAACGGACCTGGTTGCCCGTGGTCGTCGCTCTACTTCTTGCGACATTTGCAGTGCTGCTCACCTCGTTCCCTGTACGCAACCTGGACTTCTGGCGGCACATGAACAGTGGGCGAGACCTGTTCCAACCCGAGGGCGGGATCCGGCCAACCTGGCTCTTCGATCTGTCTGTTTATGGCATCTCACGGGCTGTCGGCTTGAGCGGGTTGGCCGCGATCAAGTCGCTACTCTGCGGAGTTCTCGCGATCCTGCTATTCCGTCTGAGTTCAGTCGGCGGTTGGCGGATCGCCCTCGCAACCACTGGCCTCGCGGTCCTCGCCGTGAGCAGCCGTATGCTCCTTCAACCGCAGGCGGTTTCGGTCCTGCTTCTCGGGATCGCGGTGTGGGTCGTTTACCGGCGGACGCCACCTGCTGGGTACTGGCCAGGCTGGCCACTGTTCCTGCTATTCGCATTCTGGGCGAACGTTGACCGCTGGTTCGTACTGGGGTTGGTCGTCGTGGCGGCCGCACGGTTGGGGCAGTTGCTCGACACCCGCGGCGGATCGGCATTCGGGCCGCGATTCGTGCGCTGGGTCGTCTCGACGGCTGTGCTGGTGGCCGCGGGGTGTTTAAGTCCGTCGCATGTGGGTGGGCTGACGGTGCCTGCCGAACTTCGAGCCGCGTTTCTTGCCCTGAACAAACCACCCGAGGCGTTCGTTGTCCACTCGCCGTTCTCTACGGCCTATTTCGAGCAATTTGCCACCACTTCAACCGCGATGGCGTATTACCCGCTCCTGGCACTCAGTGGGCTGTCGTTCTTGCTCAACCGTCGGGGCTGGAATTGGGGCTGGGCACTGCCGTGGGCCGTGCTCGCGGTGGTGAGTGGTTTGGAAGCGCGAACAGTGCCATTCTTTGCGGTTCTTGCCGGGCCGATTGCCGCCTGGAACCTCCAGCCGTTCTTCGCCCGGCGTGCATCTCCGCCGCCGCGATGGTGGGTGCGGTTCGTCACGGTCGGGTTGTCGGTGTTGGTGGCGGTGGCCTTTCTGGTCGCGGCCTGGCCAGGCTGGCTCCAGACCCCGCCCTACGAGCCGCGGCGATGGGCGATCGAATTGCCTGCGGCACTGGAACGAGGGGCCAACCTGCTCCGGCAAACTCACGTCGCAAGGCTATGGCCCGAAGGAACCCACACCCTCCATGTGTCGCCGGATACGCTCGAAGTGTTCGGCTGGCTCTGTCCCGAAGACTCCCGGCGACGAGACGACGAGGTGTTCGCAGTTCTCACCGACCCGACTCAACAAGACAAAGTCCACCAGATGTTGCGAGACCGGCGGGTGAACCGAGTGGTGATCTGGGTGGCCGACAACAGCAGGTTGGCACAAATGGCCCTCAATCGCCTGCTTGCCAACCCCGAGGAGTGGCGTGTGTTGCATGTGTGGGGGGGGCTGGCAGTATTCGCCTGGGTGGATCCGGTCGCTACGTCGTCGGATCGTTACGCAGCCTGGGAGGTTGACTTCGATCGCCTCGGGTTCCGCCCGACCGATGAGGAAGCCCCCCTCGCGAACGGCCCACCAACTCCACCCGAGTTTTGGGAGGCATTCTGGCGACCTGCCTTCCCCCCTGCCCCGCCGGGGCGATTCGAGGCCGAACTCTTGCTCCGTCGGGCGGAAGCCGCACGACCAGCAGTGCCGTACCAGAACATCCGAGACTGGGAATTCGGCCAACTCGCCGGGCTGATCGGGGCGGCCGGGGGTGGCACTTGGCCAGGGTTCGGGTTGGACGCGACCATCCGTCTCTCGATGATTCAACCGCCTTCGCCGACCGGCCCGTCTGCCACCCCCTTGCCGCTTGGCGAACTGGCGACCCTGCTGCAACAACAACTCGCGGCTGCACGCGGAGCGATGCCCTTGGCAGAGGTATACGCCGCCGTTCGAGCTGCCCGGCGCGGGGTGGCAGAGAATCCGACCGATGCCAAAGCCCACCTGACGCTCGCCCAGGCCTATCTCAACCTGATGGAGAACACCTCGGAAAAGCGGTGGTCGGACCGCGACGGGGTAAACCAGGTCCGCCGGGTGCGTGAGGTTCAGGCGATCGCGGCGCTCAACAACGCGATCAGGTATAACCGCCGACTTGCCCCGGCTCACCTCGCACTCGCACAGTTGTATCGCCGCAACGGTTGCCTCGACCTCGCCGCCGAACACCTCCAAGAGTTCCGTTCTCTCCCACCACACTTGGGCGGCCCACCCGAGGGTGAACTGACCCGGAACCTCGACACCGAGCTGAATGCCCTGAAAAAAGAGGTGGCGTCCCGTAAGGAGATGTACGACCAGCAAGCCGGTCGGGCATCCGTGGCCGATCGCGCACTCACGGCCGTGCAGTTGCAACTCGGTGGCCTGGGTCGCGACATCCTGCTCAACTCGGACGTCTCCGCGTTCGGAGCACAGGGGGTGGAACTGGAGGTCGATCTCCTCCTCCGCACTGGCCGCCCGCGTGATGTGCTGACATGGACCACCCCCGAAGTCGGCGGATCACTGGGAGATCAGAAGTACTACTGGACACTGGCCCAGGCTCACCTCGCAGTCGGTGATTACGAGTCGGCCGACCGCGAACTCACCGCCATGATCGACGCGGAAGAAGGACCGCGGACCCCGACGGCGGTTGGCGATGAGGTGGCCGCGGTGGTTGGGAAGAGCGTGCTCGATGGGTTCCCGAGCGGGGGACAGTTGAACCAGCACAGCTGGCAGACCCTGAGCCTGGCCGACCTGCAAAACCGCGTGTCCGAAATTGCCCGAACCCTCATCCTACGGGCGAACATGTCCACGCTTCGTGGTCTCGTCGCACTGGAAGCCGGGAACACAACTCGCGCTCGGGAAGCCTTCACCGAGGCTCTCGTTCATACGCCCAACCACCGCGGCGGTGGCGGACAGGTCGATTTCGGCGGACGGCGATTGGCCGTGGCAGGTTTGGAGAAACTCTCCCCACCCGCACGATGAGACGAACAGCCACGCACCGTCAGCGGGTAGCCCGGCGATACCACTGAAGAAGTCCGCTGCGTTCTTGAGGGTTCACCTCGAGTTGGGCAGCGGCTTCGGCCTGCTTTTTCCCCCCCGTGGGGTCGCCCTGGTGGTGCAAGCAGATGGCCAGATACAGACGGGCTTCCGGGTGAAGGGGGTTGAGCTTCAAAGCAGCCCGGCAGTCTGCCTCGGCCGCCGCCCAGTCCGACCGCTTGAGGTGAACGAACGCCCGAGCGACGTAGGGGTCAAGAGACCGTGGGTTGAGCGACACCCACTTGTTCGCGGTTTCGACGGCTGTAGTGAATTGTGCGGCAACGGTCGCCGCTTCAGTGAGTACAGCCAGGGCAGATTCGGACTCCGGCGCGTGTTCCACCGCTTTCTGTGCCGCGCGGAGTTTTTCGGCGGCATCGGTGGCGGGCTTCGCATCGGCGAGTGCTTCCCACGCTTCAGCGTCGCTCGGCCAACGATTAACAGCCGCCTTCAGTCGCCCCACCGCCGCGACCCGCGGATCGCCCCAGATGGCCGCCTCTTGCGGGGATACCACCCGGGCGTATCGCGCCAGGGCGATGCCCAAATCTCGCTCATTCTCCTCCGCGGATTCCCCCTGACCCGTCCGGAATCGGACCAGAGGTACGGTGCCATAAGGGAGCGGCCGAACTGCCGGTGGCGCTGCAGTTGTTCGCGGCACCCGGTGGTTGGTCACGCTGGTATGGACGATGTTGCTACTGGCCGCCTTTGGCATGTGGCAGGCGATGCAACTGTCGGCCTTGGCCTCGCGGGCCATCGGTGTGGCTGAGCAGTGGACACTCCCCGATCCTTCGTGGCACGACTGACAGCGGTGGCGGTAGTGTGCGTCCTTGGCGTTGGGGGCTGGAGCGAGGTGCGGATCGTGGCAACTCGTGCAGGTCAGTTTCCCTTCGCTCTTGATGAAGCACTGACTCTGTTCCATCTGCTCGAACTGGCCAACCGACTTGTTGGCGGCAGCGATGTCGGGGTGGCGGACGTACACACTCACGAACTGTTCGAACGGCAAGCCCGGGCGATACTGGAAAGGATCGCGGCCGAGTCGGTTCACACGCTCTTGGCCCTGTAAATGACACTGCTCGCACACGGCCCGCTGAAGGGCCGGGGAAAGATGCTTCGGGTTGACGATGGAAGTGTCCGGGAGTTTCGGGGAAGGGTCGTTCAGGCGTTCGGCGGCATGCAGCCCGCCGGGGCCGTGGCACCGTTCGCACCCAACGGCCACCTGGCGAGGGAAGAGCGGTTCACGATAGCGGTTGGTCGCGCCGGCAATTGGTTGCACAGCATCGGTGTGACAGTACAGGCAGGCCGGTGCGATGGGCCGCTGAAGTGTGCGGCCAACCCGAAACCCAGGCGAAACATCCCACTTTTGCTCTGGCCCGAACCAACTCACCGGAGTCTGCCACACGCAACTCCCTTCAACCTGGAGGTACGATCGCCCACGGGTGCCCGAGCCGATCGCTACTCGCACCGGTAGCACCGCCTCGGGCACCTCAACCGCCACCGGTTCGCGAAGCCGTACCCGGTGAGTCATCCCCTCGGCCGTTTTCTCGGCGGTCAGTTGAAACGGCCCGGCGTCGAACTTGGCTCCACCGGGAGGGTACTTCTCAATCATCGGGCCAGTCGCAATGGAGTCCGCCGACCGGCCCATCGGGTGGGCATGGTACGAATCGCAGATCTGACGGTGGCAAGCGGCGCACGCCGCATCTCCCACGTACTCCGCCCCCGGTTTCACGTTTCGGAAGGGGCCGTTGTACACCTCGCGTGGATCGGGAGGCAATGGTTCGGAAGTCGCCTGTGCATCGACCGGCAAGGTGGACCGGGGAACGAACCACCAAACCCCGACCGCGACCGGAGTAACGAACAGGAACAACACGAGGCACAATCGAAGCAAGGACCGACGTGGGAGAGCCATGAGTCAGAGCCTGCGGAACAACGAGTGATCCCGAGAGTATACCCCGGTCGCCCGAAGGGGTGGTGGCACCATCCCCCGACCTCAGCGTGTCAACATGTACCGGACGCCGCCGGCGTCATTGACCGCACGCCGACATTTATGCTATACTTCGCCCACTTCGCCTGTCATATCTGAGGCGAACGGACCCGGTGGGACGGATCCCCCGCCGAATCCCGATGCGGGGCCTTTGCCCGCGGTCCCGGTGCGAGCGGAATGCACACACCCCCGCCCCACAACGCTCCCCCCGACTCGGCCGCCGGCCGTTCTTCGGTGGTCCCGTTGGCTGCAGAGAACCCTCGGGCACCATTCCCCGGCACAACAGATCACGTACCAACAATTGTCGGCGAAAACCCTCTCGCCCGACCCACTCCGTCCGTGTTCGATCTTCCCACCGGCTGCACACTCGGCCACTTCGAGGTCATCGGCCCACTCGGGGCAGGCGGTATGGCCACCGTCTTCAAGGCGAAAGACCTCACCCTCGGGCGGGAAGTCGCCCTGAAAATCCTCCCCCCCCCCTTGGCCTCTGACCCAGATGCAGTGTCGCGTTTTAAGTTCGAGGCCCGCGCCGCCGCCAAACTGAACCACGATCACGTTGCCCGTGTGTTCTTTATTGGCGAAGATCGCGGGCTGCACTTCATCGCGTTCGAGTTCGTTGATGGTCGCACCCTCCGGGATCTGATCGACTTCCACGGCCCACTCGCACCGGCGGACGCCGTGCGCTACCTGCTCGATGTCGCGGTCGGGCTACAACACGCCGCCGAGCGAGGAGTGGTCCACCGCGATGTGAAACCAAGCAACATCATCATCACTCCGAGCGGGCGAGCAAAGCTGATCGACATGGGCCTCGCCAGAAGTATCGACCCACAATCGGTGAATGGCGGTGTGACGCAATCAGGCATGACCCTCGGCACGTTTGACTACATCTCCCCCGAGCAGGCCATCGACCCCCGACGGGCGGATGTCCGGAGCGACATCTATAGCCTTGGCTGCACCTTCTACCACGCCCTCACCGGACAGACGCCGGTACCAGATGGGAACGCCGCCCGAAAACTGGCCGCCCACCAGACCGAGGCTCCCACCGACCCGCGACTGATCAATCCGAACGTCCCAGACGAACTGGCCGCGGTGATGGACCGCATGATGGCCAAGCTCCCCACGCACCGCCAGCAATCGGCCGAAGAGCTGATCACCGAACTCAACCGAGTTGCGGTGGCACTCGGGCTAACCAACCGTTCGGCCGAACCGAGTGTCGTCCATACCGTCACCCCGACCCCCGCGGGGCGGAACCGGACCTCCATACTGGCGCTCGCGATGGCGGTGGCCGCACTCTCACTGGCCGTGATGGTGTTGGCCGTTGCGGGCAGCCGACAGACCGGAGGCCCACCCCCAGTACCGTGGGCGGATACCAAAAGCACCACTGCCGCCATTGAGCCGTTGCCAGTGGATCCCCCACCCGGCCCACGAGTGCCGACGCAGGTTGGAGTGAAAGATACGGCCGAGTTGGTGAAGGTGTTGAAGGAGGGCGTGCCGCGAGTCACCCTGGCCGCTGGCACTTACGACCTGACCGGGGAGGCCGGGCTGGTGGTGTCGTGTCGGGCAGTAGAATGGGACGCTCCCGACGGACCAGCAGTGTTGCGGCTGACTGGCTCGCCGCGTGGCGACCGGCCAGGCGATCCACGAGCAGGCACGCTCACCTTTCATAAGTGCGAGTCGGTGAAGTTGCGGGGGCTGCGGGTTGAGGTGACCCCAACCGTGGCGGCCGAGGTCACTCGCGGAATAGGACTCCTCTTCCATGATGTAGGGAGTCTGGAACTGGCCGAGTGCCGGTTCAGCGGGCCAGGCACGGGGGCAGGCGATGGCGCGGTATTGGCCCTCACTCGGGTAACGTCGGTGGTCGTGAAGCACGGATTTTTTCAGGCGAAAAACTGGGCAGCGGTGGAACTCTCGGGTGGACCAAAGGCCGAGTTCACGGAGTGCGGGTTCATCACAGGGCGGGCCAGCGTCGAGGTGATGGCGGGAGATCCGGCTGTGATCGCGATGAACCATGTGACATTTCTACTTCAGAACACGGCGGCAGCAGTGGGGGTGGCAAAGGGCGGCCGTTGCGAACTGACAGCGGGACACTGCCTGTTCGCCGCCCCCGCCACCGCCGATACGAGTAGGATGATGGATCGCCGGGCAGTGATGGTCCGATCCGCCGATGCCACCGAGGCCAACACCGTCATCATTCCGGACGGTGCCCCGTCGGCCGTGTTTCAGGTCGAGTCTCCGACCGATGTTTCCGTCGTGACCCTGCCGGCCTCGCCGTGGGCCAACCCACCACGCGCGGACGCAGATAACCCGTTCGCCGTGCTGGAACTGAACCCCAAATTGCCTCCGGTGCGAGTGGGCAAAGTCGACCTCCTGGGCGTTCGACAGTGGAGCGACCGCCGGTGGATGTACACCCCCTGGCCGCTGACACCTCTGGTGCGTGCGGGCGAGGCGGTGTGGGCGCCCAAGATGACCGACGCCGAACTGACTGTTGCACCCGCCAATGTGTTCACCGACCTGAAAGCCGCGGTGGCGTACCTCAAGGGACGTGGGACATTACTTGTCCGCGGGAGGGGTCCGCTCTCGACCCCCTCGGTGGTGATCGACGGTGGAAACAAATCGATCACGGTGAAACCCGACGAAGACTCGACACCGGTGCTGGTCCCGGCTGCTGGAAACGACCGCCGCGAGACGACGTTGTTCCGCCTGGAGGCAGGCGAATTGCACCTGGAGGGGCTTCAGTTTGAGTTGAAGCCGGCGCGGGCAGCAGAGGCGGCGGCACTGGTCGCGATGACTGGTGGGAAGAAGTGCGAGTTGAAACGGTGCGTCGTCACCCTCGATGAGGAAGGTGGGCAACGAGCCGCCGTCGCATCGTTCACCGATGTGGGCAAGTTGATGGTGATGAAGGAGTTCACCGACCAACCGGTGCTCTCGTTCGAGCACTGCCTGATCCGTGGGCGGGGGAGCGTGGTTCGGGCGGAGGCAACGGTCAACGCGAGCATCACCCTGGCACATGTTGGTATCGTGACCGGATCCGCCCCGGCCTTCGACCTTGGCCCACCGGCCCGCGCCGCCGCTGTGAGTCTCACCCTGTCGCACGTGTCGGCCGCCCTCTCCGGCGCGTTCCTCGACTTTCGCGGCGCACGCCGTCCAGACGACCGACCGGCGACCAAGATCGAGATTCACCCAGAGAATTGCTTGTTCTTCCGTCTCGATGAGACCACCGACCCGCTCCTCCGCATTACGGCCCTGGACCCCAACACCGCCGACCGTTCGCTCGCATGGTTTGCCGGAGCCGGCAACGCTTTCGGCGGCTGGGTCACGTTCGCCGAGGTTCTCGCCGACGAGACCGCCGACCCGAAAAAGTGGGATGCGAGCGAGTGGCGGAAATGGAGCGGCGAGCCAGAGTCGGCAACGGTGCAACTGAAGCGGCCACCGGCCATGAAGGCAACGGCTCGCCCAACCGACCTGGAACCGACCGAACCGACCTCCGCCGGCGCGAATCTGAAGTTGCTCGCTCCGTTCTTCCCCGAATGACTCCGACTCCGCCCGCTGCTCAATTCTGCGCTGATTGTGTCAGGCGATTGATCCCCATCCTGAATTCACGGCCCACGGGGTCAATTTCCCACCCGGCCGGCCCCTCGTTCGCATCCCCCAGTGGCGAACCTGAGCTACGTTTAGAGCGGTCCCGACGATCAGGAATGACCGCGTGCCGACCCCGCCCCCCGTACCATTCGACCGCTCGCTGGCACCCCCGGCCCGCCGGCTTACCCCGGCTCCCCTGGCCGACACCCCGCGGCCGCCGGAAACCAGCCCACCAGTCAACGACGGAGCGGTGCGACTGTTCGCTCCGTCGTCGGCCGGCGGTGCGGGATCGTGCCCGTCCGAAATGGCCCATCACGGCCGCCTCGCACCGTCGGCGATCCCTGGCTACCGCATCGAGGGGGTGATTGGAACCGGCGGCATGGGCACTGTTTACCTTGCCCGCCAGCTTTCACTCGACCGCCCTGTGGCACTGAAGGTGATGAGCCCGGCGTGGGCGTCGGATGCTGTCTTTGCCGCTCGATTTGTGCGAGAGGCCTACGCTGCCGCTCAGCTCAATCACCCGAACGTGGTGCAGATCTTCGACATCGGCGAATACGGCGGATCGCGCTACTTCAGCATGGAGTACGTCGCCGGAAAATGCCTGGCCGACCACGTTCGTGGAGACGGCCCGCTCGACGTAGAGACGGCCGTCGGATACGCCTTACAGGCCGCTCGTGGTCTGAAGCACGCCCACGACCGCGGTATCGTCCACCGCGACGTCAAACCAGACAACCTGCTCATCGACCCGCACGGGGTGGTGAAGGTCGCCGATCTCGGGTTGGTGAAAACCCCCGACCTGCCGGCCCAAGCCGATCGCTTGTCTCCCCCCTCCGATAGTGGCCTGCACACCCTCCCGACCGACATGACCGGCGTGCGAATGGCTCTGGGCACACCGGCCTACATGGCCCCGGAGCAGTGCCGCGACGCCACCGCCGTCGATCACCGGGCCGACATCTACAGCCTCGGCTGTACTCTGTATGCACTCGTCACCGGCCGCCAGCCGTTCGACGCCGACGACTCCCTGGGGTTGATGAAGAAGCAGGCTTACGAGCCACCGGTGCCGCCGGAGTTGGTGAACCCCCGCGTGCCGGCCGAGGTGTCGGCCATCATCCAGCGAATGATGGCCAAACGGGCAGACGAGCGGCCGCGGAGCATGGGCGAGGTGATTCGTACCCTGGAGGGGTGGCTTGGTGTTCGCACCCATGGACCGGTTGTGCCCAGGGCCGAGCAGATCGTGGAGGTGGAGCGGCTCACCGCCGCTTTCTTTGCCAGCCCAGCCGCTCACTCCCGCGCCCGCGCCGTCAACGGGTTCGTTTCAGCGGCAGCGGTAGCGGCGGTGTTGCTCCTATTCTTCGGCAAGGTGCCCTACGCCTTCGGCGTGGCAGGCATGCTGGTTCAGGCGGCGATCGCCTACTTCGTCATCCACGGCCTCACACGCAAGACCTACTTCTACGGCCGGGTGCGACGGTTCGCCGCTGCGTTATCGGTCGGTGACTGGCTGGTGGCGACGGCCGCCGCCGGGCTCTTCGCCGCCTTCCTGTGGTTGTCGGGCCTTCTCGCTGTCTGGGTCGGGTTGGGCCTGATCGGAATGGCGGCCGCCGTCGTCTTATCGAGCACCCTCGACCAAAAGCGAGAAGTGGAGCGGTACCCGACCCTTTCCGCCGCCGACAAACTCGTGCGCAAGCTCCGGAAGCAGGGGTGGGCGGAAGCGGAGGTCAAGAGCTTCTTTGCCAAGTTCGGCGGGCGGCACTGGGAGGAATTCTTTGAAGCGGTCTTCGGGTTCGAGGCCAAACTGGCGGCGCGAGCCGAATTGAGAGGCGGAGCGGCCGGACGGCGGGTGAAGTTCGCCGCCTGGCGAGAGCCGGTCATCGTTCTCCTCAATCACATCGAGAGCCAGCAACGCAAGGCCCGTGAACGGCGAATGCTCGAAGGAGCGGAATATGACCGACTGGTGGCGGCCGGTATTCCCAAGCGGGCCGCCCGCGAGCGAGCCGATGCCACCGCCGCTGCTCTGGTCGAGCAGGCCAGCGTCATTCGTGAATCGACCCTCACCGGCCTGGAGAGCCCCTCGCAAACGCAGTCCGGGGTGATCTCCTTCCGCCCACTGTTGCAACCCACCCTCAGCGGGGATGGGCTACCGCCCGAAACCCCTGCCGGGCCAGACCACCTGGCTTGGGTCTGGGATGCTCTGCTTGGCAAGGCACTCAGGGCGGCAGCAGCGGCAACGTTGATCGCAGCGTGCGGGCTGTGGGTGATTCAGAACGACCTGGCCAACGTACTTAGCCGAACAGAAGCAGACGTCATGCCCCTCGCTTTGCCGGGTGTCCCGGAAGCATGGACGAACTGGTGCGACACGGTCAACGCTGGATGGGGTGGGGTGCTTTTGCTGGTGTCGCTGTTGTACCGCGGGCACCGTGCGGCGGCACTGACTCTCCTCGGCACGGCGGTGGTCGTCTTTGGGCACAAAATGGGCATTCGCACCGTCCACCCGGTCCAAGACTACCACGTCTCGATGTTCCTGGGCACGGTACTCTCGCTCATCGGCTGGCGACTGGGCCGACGATGACCATGTTCCCCCTCAGGGCGAACGCCCTCTGTTCCGAGGTCTTTGCCAGCGTCCACTCTCCTCTGGCCCGTTCCACCTTCGGGATTTGGTGCGGCGGATTGGCGCTTTCTACTCCTTCTCTCGGAAGTAATCCGCCATCTCTCCCAATTCTGCTCCTCAGTGCCGGATACGATTTCGGGCGATAAGTCGTGGCCCCTGGTAGCGCCAAGGGCTAACAAAGTCGGCGTTCCGCTTCCCCGGAGCCACTTATGCCAACGAGCACGCTCAACCCGCGGATCGCCGTCTACACCGGCACGTTCGACCCCGTCCACCGTGGGCATCTGGACGTCATCGAACGCGGCAGTCGGCTGTTCGACCGGCTCATCGTCGGCGTCGGCATCAACCCCGAGAAGAAGACGTACTTCGACATCGACGAGCGGGTGGCCCTCATCCAGGCCGTAACCACGCAATACCCGAACGTGGAGGTGCGGAAGTTCGAGGGGCTGGCGGTGCGGTGCGTGCGGGAGGCCGGCGCCCGCATCATGGTGCGGGGGCTGCGGACGCTCTCCGACATGGAGTACGAGTTCACCATGTCGCTCATGAACCTGAACCTCGACCCGGAGATCGAGACGGTGTTCCTGATGGCGAAAGAGGAGTTCTCGCACGTCAGCAGTTCGCTACTCAGGCAGATCGCGGTGTTCGGCGGGGATTTGTCGAAGTTCCTGCCCGAGCCGGTGGAACGAGCGCTTATCCAGCGGGCGACGGCGAAGTGAGGCCGACAAACTCGCGGGCGAGGGTAGTCATGGCCGTGGCGACCGCGGCGCGGAGGCGGTGCTGAGGAGCGGCGATGCCGTGTTCGTCGGCCAGAACGAGGGGATGGAAGCGTGCGGCCATCGAGCCAGTCGGCGAACACCAGCCGCGGTAGGTCGTCGTCGGGGTTCGCAAGAATGGCCGACAGCAGGGCGAGTCGGGTGTTCATGGACACCTCCACGGTCGTCCCGATAGTTTACCTCCATGCCGCACTACGACGCCGTCATCATCGGGGCCGGGCACAACGGTCTGGTCGCCGCCGCCTATCTCGCCAAGGCCGGCAAGAAGGTCATCGTCCTCGAACGCCGCGAGGTGATCGGTGGATGCTGCGTCACGGAAGAGGTCTGGCCGGGCTACAAGGTGAGCACGGCCGCTTACGTGAACTCACTCCTCCGCCCGGAGATCATCCGCGACCTGGAACTGAAAAAGCACGGGTTCGAGATGATCCCCCGCAGCCCGAGCAGCTTCACACCGTTGCCCGACGGCCGCTCGTTGCTGATGGGGCCAGACAAAGATCTGACCCACCGCGAGATCGCCAAGTTCAGCAAGCACGACGCGGAGCAGTACCCGAAGTACGAGGCGATGCTCACGCAGGTCGCCGATTTCCTCGAACCGCTGCTGACGCAGACGCCACCCGACCCGTGGGGCGGCCTCGGCGATCTGTGGAGCCTCGGCCAACTCGGGATGAAGTTCCGCAAGCTCGGCCGCACCGTCGGCACGGAAGCGATTGAAATCCTCACCGGGGCGGCCACCCCAATCCTCGACCGCTGGTTCGAGTCGGACGTGCTGAAGGCGACGATCGCCACCGATGCCGTGATCGGGGCGTTCGCCCCGCCGAGCCACCCCGGCACGGCTTACGTGCTCTTTCACCACGTCATGGGCGAGTGCAACGGCGTGCGCGGCGTGTGGGGGTACGTGAAGGGCGGCATGGGCATGATCTCGCAGAGCATCGCGGCCGCGGCCAAGAGTTACGGGGCCGAAGTGCGGGTGAACTCACCGGTGGCGAAGATCAACGTCAAGAACGGGATGGCAACCGGCGTGACGCTCGCCGACGGCACCGAGTTCACCGCGAACATGGTGGCGAGCTGCGCCGACGCGAACGTGACGTTCCTGAAGCTGACCGATCAGAACGCATTGCCGCCCGAGTTCGTGACGGCGATCCGGAAGATCGACTACTCCTCCGCCACGGTGAAGATCAACGTCGCCCTCGCCGAACCGCCACGGTTCACGGCCCTCCCCACCGCCGGTGTAGGTCCGCAACATCACGGCACCATGCACATCTGCCCGAGTATGGAGTACATCGAGCGGGCCTACGACGACGCCAAGTACGGCAAGCCGGCGACGAACCCGATGCTCGAATGCACGATGGCGACGGCCCTCGACTCGTCGCTCGCCCCACCGGGGAAGCACATCCTGAGCATGTTCGTGCAGTACGCCCCGTATCACCTGAAGGGCACCACCTGGGACGCGGAGAAGGACAAGTTCGCTGACCGCTGCTTCGACATCCTGAACGAGTACGCCCCGAACTTCAAAGCGAGCGTGCTGCACCGGCAGGTGATCCCGCCGCCGGAGATGGAACGCCTCTGGGGCATCACCGGCGGCAACATCATGCAGGGGACGATGAGCCTGGGCAGCATGTTCAGCCTGCGGCCGGTGGCGGGCTTCGCCAACTACCGCACGCCGATCCGTGGGCTGTTCCTGTGCGGGGCAGCGGCCCACCCCGGCGGCGGGGTGATGGGCGCGGCCGGCCTGAACGCGGCGAAGGCGATGCTGAAGGGGGGATAAATTCACCGCAGAGGTCGCGGAGAATCGGAGATAATGGGAGTGTTGTCTCCCCGAGCCCTCTGCGCCTTCCGCGGTGAAATCCGTCATGAACCTGTCTGTCTTCGACCTGTTCAAGATCGGCGTCGGGCCGAGCAGTTCACACACTGTCGGCCCCATGTGGGCGGCGGTGAGGTTCGTCGAGTCTCTTCAAGCGAAGGGGCTGTTCGACCGGACGCAGCGGGTGCAGACCGATCTGTACGGTTCGCTCGCCCTCACCGGCCACGGGCACGCCACGGACAAGGCCATTCTCCTCGGGTTGAGCGGTGAGAAGCCGGACCAGATCGACCCGGACGTGGTCGATGTGATCGTCGATCGTATCCGCACCAAGAACCGGCTGCGTCTCGGCGGCACGCGGGAAATCCCCTTCACCGAGTCAGCCGACCTGCTGTTCCACAGAACCGAGAGCCTGCCGTTCCATCCAAACGGCATCCGGTTCACAGCGATCGACGAGGCGGGGTGCGAACTGCTTCGCGAGCAGTGGTACTCAGTAGGCGGCGGATTCGTGGTGAAGGACGGCGAGCGGGCCGACAGTTCGACCGCTGAGGTGGTCGTTCCGCACGAGTTCACCAGCGGGGCCGACCTGCTCGACATCGGCCACGCCACAGGGAAGAAGATCGCCGACATCCTGCTGACGAACGAGCTTTCGCGCCGCCCACTCGCCGAGATCAACGCAGGGGTGGACCGCATCTGGCAGGTGATGAACGACTGCATCGAACGCGGATGCAAGACGGAGGGCACACTCCCCGGCGGGCTGGATGTGAAACGCCGTGCCCCGCAGATTCACCGTGACCTACTCAAGATCGGGCCGTTCGACCCGATGAGCATGATGGACTGGGTGAGCCTGTTCGCCCTCGCGGTGAACGAGGAGAACGCCGCCGGCGGGCGGGTGGTGACCGCGCCGACCAACGGCGCCGCAGGCGTGATCCCGGCAGTGCTGGCGTATTACGTGCGGTTCGTGCTGGGGGCGAACCAGCCGGGGGTGCGGACGTTCCTACTCACCGCAGCGGCCATCGGCATGCTCTACAAGCGAAACGCATCACTGAGCGCAGCCGAGATGGGCTGCCAGGGCGAGGTGGGAGTTGCGTGCAGCATGGCGGCGGCCGGGCTGGCGGCGGTGATGGGCGGCAGCAATGAGCAGATCGAGAACGCCGCCGAGATCGGCATGGAGCACAACCTCGGCCTCACCTGCGACCCAATCAAGGGGCTGGTGCAGGTGCCATGCATCGAGCGGAACACGATGGGGGCGATCAAGGCGATCAACGCCGCGAGATTGGCCGTACTCCACGGCGACGGCACCCACCGCGTGAGTTTGGACAAAGTGATCGAAACGATGCGACAGACCGGCGTGGACATGCAGGCGAAGTACAAGGAGACGTCACTGGGGGGATTGGCCGTCAACGTGGTGGAGTGCTGAATTCGGGTTGACGATGGGTGACAGAAGAAGCGTTGGTGTCCGCCCTTCAGGGCGGGCTTTGGCGATTTCGCCCTGAAGGGCGGACTCCAACAGTGCGGCTGGCCTGGATGAGTCACGGTTGACGATGGGTGACTGCAGAAGCGTTGGGGTCCGCCCTTCAGGGCGGGCTACCTACAGGACGCC
>JALOQR010000052.1 GCA_025459365.1 Fimbriiglobus sp. | reverse complement strand
GGCTGCGGCGAGTTTGGTGGTCACTGATTCGGGCACCAGCCGCTGGCTTTTGTCGAGTGTCAGAAACTGCTCGCTGCTCGCCAGTTTCTTGAAGGTGTCGTCGTTCAGCACGAACTTGGCTTCCCGCTGAAAGATGTACTCCGGCACCCACACTGCCACCCCACCGAGTACGAACGTGGTAGCTGTCATCCCCGCGCACAACAACAGATATGAACGGTTCCGGGCGACCTCCTTCAAAACAGCCAGATACGACACCGACACCCGCTTAACCGTTTGCGGCCGATCGCGGAAGCAGAAGCAGACAAGGCCAGGGATCAGGCCAATGTAAGTCACCCAAAAAGCGTGCCGCCAGCCGAAGTGCTCGGCTAGTTGCCCGCCGAGGACAAAACCGAGGGCACTGCCCACCGGGATGGCGACGTAAAACCAGGCCATCACCTTCCCACGAGACGACTGAGGAAAGAGGTCGGCGAGGATCGCCGGGGCGATCGGGCCGTAGGCCGCTTCGCCGATGCCGACCAGACAGCGAGTGAGAAGAAGGATGATGTACGTCGTCGCCATCCCTGAACTGCCACTGGCCAAGCTCCAAATAACAACCCCGATGCCGACTAGCCACCACCGTCGCATAAAGTCGCTCGCCCTGGCAAACAAAGGCGAGAAGAGCATGTACGACACCATAAAGGCGGTGGCGAGCGCCCCGAGTTTCGTCTGACGTAATGGATCGGTCGGGTCGAAAAGACTCGGATCACGCTGGAGTTTTGGCAACACCGCCGACAGCACCTGACGGTCGATGTAGTTGAACAAGTTGATGACCAAGAGCAAGCCAAGGGCGGTCTGAGCACTAGGGAGAGTGCGGGCATGTGTGGGCGGTACGTTCATCGGTGATCCCGAGGGCGGTCGATTGAAACGGTATAATCACGAGTGCCGGAAAAAGAACGTGCCTTCCCGAATGAATCCTGCTGCAACCGCCCGGTGCCCTGCCATGACCGCCGACGATGTGAAGGCGAAACTGCTCAAGGAGATCCACCTCCGCGGTTACGACGACCACTACATCGACCGCGACGAGGAGCGAGAAATCTTGCAGATCGCCGTGCAACTCGGGGTGAGCTACGCCGACGCCCGCACCGACATGACCGCCGTGTGCAAAGAGAGAGGGTACGTACTGGAAAGCACCATCGTACGGGAACTGACCGAGCGGTTGGCGGTCGCGATCGGGCCGACCGGACGGCTCTGCCACGATGATTTCGAGCGACTTGTGATCGAGGGGGCAGTCCTGGCCGACGGCAAGAAATCCGACCGCGAGATGCGGACCTTGTTGGTGACGCTCATGGAAGACACCGGTCACAACCTGATCAAACGCGGTTGGTTCCGCGACTGGTACAGGGAGTTGAAAAAGGAACTCGGGCTCAGTTGAGTCGGAGCCGGAGGAATCTCCCGATGTTCTGGGCAAGAATGGAAATGTAATCTGATCTGCACTACTGACCTGGTTTGGGAGCCAGGAACCTTCTCGCCTGCTTGACCATCTTGCCCAAACTCCCAGACACTATCGCCAACAGTTTCAGACCGCTCAAGCCCTCGAACCACGGCCGAACTTCGGCTTGCGGCGGTCGGATTTTTCGGCGTAAACTCCCAGCCCGCAACACGACCGACACGGATTGGCGGTCGACGAAAGAGAGGGAGTTCACCTATGCCCGCCCAGCCCCCACGACCGCTCATCGGAATCAGCACCGATTTCTATGCCCCCAAGAACAGCCACCCATACCTACGGCTCAACGCAGGCTACCTGGATGCGGTGCTCGCAGCCGGCGGGTTGCCCGTCATCCTGCCGCCGGTGAAAAAGGACAACTTTGCCGAGTTAGAGGCTCTGCTCGATCGCGTCAGCGGTGTGGTGATGATCGGCGGGCTGGACCTCGACCCGCGACGGAATGGCCAACAATTGACGGCGGCTGTGCAGATGATGCACGTTCGTCGCGAGGATGCCGATCGCTTGCTGATGAGCAAGGTGATTGAACGCAAACTGCCGCTCTTGGCCATCGGTAGCAGCATGCAACTGCTCAACGTACTTCTCGGTGGTACCCTTCACCTTCACCTGCCCACTGACCACCCAAAGGCGATGCCTCACTTCGACCCGAGTGGTGGCCCGCACCGACACATGGTGAGCGTTGAACCTGGCAGCACGCTGGAAGACATCTTCGGTGCTCCCGAACACCGGGTGAACAGCACGCACCACCAGGGTGTGAATCAACTCGGGCGAGCACTGCGGATCGGGGCAAAGGCACCAGACGGCGTGATCGAAGCCATCGAGACGACCGACGAGGAGTGGTTCTGCATCGGCACTCAGTGGCACCCCGAATGCGAAACGGCGAGCGCACTCGACCGCCAGCTTTTCGACAACCTGATCGAGTGGGCCAACAAGTTCGAGCCGATCGAGGAGATGGTGGAGGCGTGATCTGCTGGCGAGCGGGGTGTGTTAGCTCTTGGGAGATGTTCGAACTTGGGGGCTGACGTTCGCCACTCGCCGGGCAAGCACCACTGCCCCGACCGCCGGTTCAGTCACCAGTTGCACACCGCCGGGCTCGATGCCGGCGGTGCGAAGCCCATCGAGAAAGTGCCGACGGTAGAGTTGGCTGTTCGTCAGCACCCCACCAGCCAAGGCCACCGGTAGCCCTTGTATCGGTAGACCATTCGCCTTCACTGCCCCTGCTGCGGTCAAAGCCAACTCTCGTGCCTGTTGCTTCACAATCTCCTCCGAGATTTCATCGCCCCCTTCGGCCAATTCAAGCACCAGCGGAGCCATTCCCGCGATGGCGGAGCGGTCCCACGGGCCGCGGTAAACGGCGGGAATCAAATCGGGCGGCTCACTCAGGTTCATGCGTTTCACAAATGCGTTCACGAGTTTCGTTGGTGGAATGATGCCGTCGAAAGATCGGCACGCCGCACGCAACCCCGAGAGCGCGAGTTGGTACGCGCTTCCTTCATCTCCGAGCAGGAAGCCCCATCCACCACACCGCCCGAGGTTGCCATCGGGCGTTTGCACGAACGAAATGCTGCCGGTACCGGCGATCACCGCCAACCCCCAGCCATCCGGCGTGCCTGCCGCAAGCAGCAAGGTCGCGTCGTTCGATACGCTCACCGTTTCGGCCACTTGCGACCGCTCGGCCCAGCCATGAACCACATCTAATCCTTCCTGACGATCAACGCCCGCCAAGCCTAGGCAGATCGACCCGACCTTCACCCGGCTCAGTCCAGCCGCCTGAAACGCCCGATCGATGCCGTCGTCGAGCGCCCGCATGCCAGCTTCCACGCCGACAGCCTGAATATTGGAAGGCCCGCCGATACCCTTCCCCAGTACATGGCCCGACACTTTCTCGGCGAGCAGGCAGACCGTGGTCGTACCGCCACCGTCGATGCCCAGCACTAAGTCTCGCCGCACCACCAGTTCCCGCGTTGGGGCGGTCGTTCGGCCATGCCCCAGGCTCGCAAGCGTCGGCTTGATTCGACCACCGTGGGTGAGCAACTTTGCCCTCGCCATGTCCGGATCGAGCACGCTGAGGTGGGCAACGATGGCAGTCTTGACCTCCCCGCCGCACCGTCTGAGCAGTTGACTGGCAGCATCGGCGTCCAAATCCGTGCAACTCCGCACGATACGATTGGCTCGCGCCACCAGTTTGGTGTTCGTTGCCTTCAGATCAACCATGAGGTTGCCGAACGACTTGCCAAGCCTCACCATCGCGCCAGTGGTGAGGGTATTCAGTACCAACTTCGTTGCTGTACCGGCCTTCAATCGAGTTGATCCCGTCAACACCTCAGGCCCAACCACTGGAGCGATGCAAAGATCGACCACCCCACGCAACTGTGAATCGGAGGTGCAGACCACACCCAGTGTGAACGCCCCGAGCTTGCGAGCAAACTTCACACCGCCGAGCACATAGGGTGTTCGCCCGCTACTGGCGATACCACACACCACGTCGTTCGCAGTCAAGTGAATCGCTTCGAGGTCTATTTCACCAAGCCGCGGCGAATCCTCCGCACCTTCAACGGCCCGGAACATCGCACCTTGCCCGCCAGCGATCAACCCAACCACTTGCTCGGGATCACTCTGGAACGTGGGCGGGCACTCGGCGGCATCGAGTACACCCAGCCGGCCAGATGTACCTGCGCCCATGTAAATGAGGCGACCACCGCGGGCAAACCGCTCGGAGATGGCGTCGATGGCTTGCGCGAGTTGAACCCGCTGCGAGGCCACCGCCGCAGCAACGGTACCGTCCTCGCGGTTCATCAGATCAACGAGTTCGATCGAGGTGAGTTCATCCAACCGCTCAGACGCCGGGTTGCGGGCTTCGGTCTGGAGGTGTTGCAGCGGGTCCATCGGAGCGAGCCAGGAGTAGGGAGAGCAGCAGGGCGATGGCAACGGTGGTGCCAGCCCCCACCAGCGCGAACCAGGGGAATGCCAATATAGGTGTGCCGAACTGAGACGGGAGCCATACACCCACCGCCGCGATGAACCCGCACCCCAGCCCGACGTTCACTGCGAGCGTTGGCACAGGCCGTCGGCTCCGCCCCAACAAGAACAGACCGAGGAGCAGGCCGGTTGTCATGCCGGCGACAGTGAACACTCGACCAACGATGCTGCGGTCCGATCCGGACCAATGAGCGAGCAAGGCGACAATGATTTGGGCCACACCAAACATGGCTGTGAGGAGCCGGGAGGTGAGCACCCAACGATGCTCTGAACGGCCGGGGATCAGAGGTTTGAGAAAGTCAGACACGACGGCGTTGGCGGAACTGTTCAGCGACGACGACAAAGTTGACATGGCGGCCGCCAGGATTGCTGCTACAAGCAAGCCGACCACCCCGACAGGCATTTTGGTGACGATAAACAGTCCGAATACCTCGTCCTTCGTCGCTTGACCCACTTCGAAAACCCCCTGCTTCTCAGCCACGAACAACCCCACGCCTACAAGCAGAAACAACAGGAACTGCGCGAACACCGTGAACCCACTGAGCACCAGTGCCAGCCTTGCCTCCCCGAGCGACTTCGCGCAGAAGTACCGCTGCACCATCAATTGGTCGGCACCGTGGCTGGCCATGCTGAACACGGCTCCGCCGATCAGTCCTGACCAGAGAGTAAAGTCTTTCGTCAGGTCGAAGCTGAGGTCGATCCAGGTGAACTTCCCGGCCTGGCCGCCGACGGTCACAACTGTGTCCCACCCGCCAGGAATTACCCGCAGCACGAACAGCCCAGCTAGTCCAGCACCGGCAATCTTGATGATGAACTGGATCAGGTCGGTCCAGAGGACTGCCTTCATCCCGCCAAGGTAGGTGTACGCGATTGTCACCACGCCCACGACCATGACCGCCACTTCGATGCACCAGCCGACGTACTGCATCACCAGCGCGGTCAGATAGAGGCGAAGGCCATCAGCAACCGTGCGGGTGACCAAGAACAGCCCAGACGCCACCCGCTGCACACCCGGCCCGAACTTCTCGCGGAGGACCTGGTACGCGGAGAACAGTTCACCCCGCATGTACATCGGCAGCAGCAATCCTGCCACGATTATCCGCCCAAGGATGTAACCGATCGCGAGTTGGAGGAACGTCATGTTTCCACCGGCTGGGTTGTACGCGGTGCCGGGTACGCTGAGGAAAGTGACCGCGCTCGTCTCCGTCGCCACGATGGAGACGAGTACCAGGAACCAGCCGACGTTCCGCTCGCCGACGAAATACGTCTTCAGATCCTTCTGGCATCTACTGAACCACAGGCCGAACAGCGTCATGCCGAGGATGTACGCGGCCACGATTGCCAAATCGAAGGTGGTGAGGGTGGGCATCGGGTCATTCGGAGTAAAGCAGGTACGGTTTGCGCCGTTCACAGAAGGCGATTTCCTCACTCTTCCACGGCGTAATGATGTCCCAATAACTCGCACCCGCTTCGATCGCCTTCCGCTCACGGTCGCTACCGAACAGCAGATCGATGGCCGGGATCTGGCTGACGAACTCGTAGGTATCGGTTCGCCAGCGGAAGGCGTTACCGAGGAAGTCGCGGAATGCCGAAAGTAGAAGCAAGCCTGTCTTTACCGGGCGAAAAGAGTACGGGTCAGTCACGGCAGTCATGACACCTGCACAAGTCCGCCCGGCGTGCTTCTGGAATGTTGGGCGGAATGACACCGGTAGACAACGGAAGCCGGGGAACGAGTGGGCATTGACCGCTACAGCAATCGCCCGGCCGTCGGCGTCCGGGTGGCCGACGTTCTCGAAAGGCCGAGTGGTGCCGCGACCTTCGCTCAAGTTGGTGCCCTCGATCAGGCACATACCGGGGTAGACGAGGGCGGTGTCGCCGGTTGGCATGTTCGGCGACGGCGGGAGCCAGAAGCGGCTCTCGATGCGGTAGACCTCCGGCCACTCGCAGGGAACCACCGTCAAGTTAAGCCCGGGTACACGCTCGGCTCGATAGAGCCTCGCCAACTCGCCCATCGTCATCCCGTGCCGGGTGCAGATGGGGTGCGGGCCGACGAAGCTCTCGAAGCCAGGCTGAATCGTGGGCCCTTCGACCGTGCGGCCGAGAGGATTGGGGCGATCCAACACCATCACCGGAAGGCCGACCGCGGCGCACGCCTCCAGGCAGTAGAGCATTGTCGCCTGAAAGGTGTAGTACCGGCTGCCGACGTCCACCATGTCGATGACGAGAACGTCCAGGCTGGCGAGCATGGCTGGTGTCGGTTTCAGGCTGTCGAACGTTTCGCCGTAAAGGGAGTACACCCGAACCGGACCTTTGCTGCCACCGGCGACCGGAATCAGGTCCTGAGCTTCACCATTGATGCCATGTTCCGGGCCAAACAGTGCGACGAGGTTCACCCGTTCTACAAACAACTCGGCGGCGGAACACAAATGGCCGTCGAGCGCCGCCGGGTGGGTAACGAGGCCGACCCGCTTGCCGCGGAGCGGGGCGAAGTCGGCGTCGCGCAGCACGTCCAGTCCGGTAGACATCACTTCTCACCGGTGCCTTTCGGCTGGCGTGGCTTGGCGTTCTTCACGTGTGTGTCGAACCACTGGATTTGCTCGGCCAGGACATGCCCGATACTCTCACGGGCGGCGTAGCCGTGATCCTCGTGTGGCAATAGTACCAGCCGCACTGTGCCACCGTTACCCCGCACCGCCTGATACATCCGCTCCGATTGCACCGGGAATGTACCGGGATTGCTATCGGCCTGCCCATGAATGAGCAACAGTGGTTCGTTCACCTTCGGAGCATTGAAGAACGGCGACATCTTACCGTACACCTCTGGAGCCTCCCAGAAGGTTCGCCGCTCGTTCTGAAAGCCGAACGGGGTGAGGGTGCGGTTGTACGCCCCGCTGCGGGCGATGCCGGCACGGAACAGATCGGAGTGCGCGAGCAGGTTGGCCGTCATGAACGCCCCGTAACTGTGCCCGCCAACGCCGATCCGGTCGCGGTCCACCGGCCCGACCTCGCATGCCTTCTCGATGGCTGCCTCGGCAGTGCTCACCAGTTGATCGATGAACGTGTCGTTGGCCGATTCCGGTTTACCGACGATGGGCATACTCACCTCGTCCATCACGGCGTACCCCTGCGTAAGCAGGAACAGGTGGGAGTACCCACCAAGCGTGGTAAAGCGGAAAGGGCTGCCCGTCACCTGCCCGGCAGTCGCGGCGTCGTTAAACTCGCGGGGATACGCCCAGAATACTGTGGGGAGTTTCTCACCGTCCTTCAGCCCCGGCGGGGTGTACAGAGTGAACGAGATTTCCACACCGTCTTTCCGCTTGGTCTTCACGAGTTGCTTCTTCACCTTCCGTAACTCTGGGAACGGATCTTTATTGTCGGTGAGGACGATCTCCTGATTGCCGGTGCGGAGGAAATAGTTCGGCGGTTCGGTGGGCGACTCGCGGCGGATGAGGAACGTGTTCTTCTCGAAGTCGATTATCGCCACGACAGACTCATACATCCCGTCGCGGCACTGGAAGATGGTCTTCGTTTCTTTACTGTCTGGCCGGAACGTCTTGAGTGTGGGCAATTCACCCTTCGGAGTCGCCCCGGCGGAGGACAGATACAGGCTCCCCTCTCGGACAAGAACCACCCGCTGGCCATTTGCCAGCGGCACCGTCACCGGCGAGCCGGGGTCGTTGTAGCGATCGTTGATGGAGCGGTCGAAAAGCGAGACAGTTGCTTTGCCAGAATCCGGCTCGACGACCACGGTGCGGGTCCATTTGCGTTCGCGGTCAAGATCGGTGACGAGCCAATTGCCGGCGCGGAGGAAACTCAACCCCCCGAAGCGGTGTTCTGTCTTATACGCCGACATCGGCTTGGTGGCGAACGGTGCGGCGAGGCGGAACAGTTCGTCGCGGTGTGGCACCTTGGCCTTCGGGTCGCCGCCGTCGAGCGCCTCGGCCCACACTAGTTCATCCGTTTCGCCCGCGACCCACCGGATGCCACGTGGGCCAGTCGGCACGCCTTCGATCGGCACCTTGTCTTGCAGCGGCAAATCGGCGACCGTGTGAACCACCTTCCCGCTGCGGTCCCACACTTCTGTGACTTTCGGAAACGCGGAGTAGGTGTATAGGTACGAGAACGGCTTCTTCAGCCGAGTGACGAGCAGGTACTTCCCAGTCGGCGAAGGCGACATGCCGGTAATGATGGCCGGTTCACCGAGCTTCGTCATGGTGCCGTCGAGCTTCAGTATGGCCAGTTGCGAGGTGCCGTAGTACTCGAACAGCGCCTCATCGTGAGCCGACGTCAGCAAATCCTGAAACGTCCGCACCGGGGCCGCCTTCCCGCTGCTCTCTTGGACCACGGGGCCGATCGGGGCGGTCGGGGCTTCCGGCGGTTTACCCCGCTTCTCGGGAATCATTTCCACTAGCAACTCGTCGTTGTTGAGCCATTGCACACCATCGCCCATGGCGGCGTTCACTCGCACCCCCATGATCTCGGACAACGAGCCATCCGCCACGGTGCCAACCCACAGTCGGATTCCGTCGCCCGTGGTAACAGTGATTGCGAACCGCTTGCCGTCGTGCGACCAGTCGGGCGATGACACTTTCCCAGCCGGCAGTTTCACTACCACCTTGCTCTGATCAGCCAGTTTCAGGAACGCCAGGCTCGTGACGCTCCCCTGGCGTGCTGGGCCGTTCGTTTTCGGGTTTAGCCGCACGCCGGCTAGCCGCAGCATCGGCTCGGACACTTCGGCGATGCCAGGGTAGCGGGCCGATTGCACGAGGGCGAGGAAGTCCCTCGTGGGCGATACCGACACCGTCGGGTTCGCCGCGGCGTCGAGCACATCGGCGACCACCTGTGGGGGCTTCCGATATGCAGTCTGGGCGGAGGTAGTAGTGGCGAGCATGAGAAGGGCGAGGAGCGGCAAGATGAAGCAGCGTCGCATTGGAACGGCTCCGTAGGTGGGATCAAGTTATTGAACTGATGGACACATCGCGGCACTTGGCCTCACCAACCACCCCACAGCCCGAAGGTCTGAAAGGTCACCCTGCCGGGTGGGTCCACGGTTTCCGGTACGGCCGCTTCAGCAGCTTGGTGGCCTCGGCATCGCCGATGCACTCGTGTTTCATCGGGTCCCAAGTGATCGTGCGACCCAGTTTCTGACTGAGGTTCGCCAGGATGCAACTGGTCGACGAGATGTGTCCCTGCTCGATGTCGGAAACCGGCTTGCTACGGTCGTCGCGGCATTTCAAGAAGTCGAGCCAGTGGGCACGCAGTGCCGAAGCAACGTGAGTTTCCAGATCCTTCTCGGTCTTGTCTTCTGGATACTTGTCAAACTCGATCAGGGCCGTCCCGCTGATCGTTGCCTTCGAAGAGCCTTTGGGGAAGAACTCGAATTTGTTCACGCTGGCCTTCAGCGTCCCCTTTTCGCCGTAAATGATGGCCGCCCAGGGGTAGTCGCGGTCGGGTGGGGCACCGTAGGTACGGTGCGTCCACGTCACGTTGAATGTCGGGTGCTCAAAGGTGGCGGTCTGCGTGTCGGTGATGTTCGCCTTGCTCGTCTTTTCAACGAAGATACCACCCGCCGACGACACACGGGTGGGCCAGCCCAGGTCGAGCATCCAACGTACCATGTCGTACATGTGGATGCACATGTCGCCAACGATGCCGTTGCTGTACTCCATGAACGCCCGCCACTTTCGCGGATGGACGAGCGGGTTGTACGGCCGCATCGGAGCTGGCCCGGTCCAGAGTTCGTAGTTCAAACTGGCCGGTGGGTCAGAGTCCTTCGGGTTACTTCGCTCCCGCATCTCGTAGTAGCAACAGATCTCGACATGCCCGATGGTGCCGAGCTTCCCGTCCTTGATCACCTTCTCTTTCGCTTCAACCAGATGCGGAGTGCTGCGGCGCTGAGTAACAACCTGCACGACCTTCTTGTGTTTTCGGGCGGCATCGAGCATGGCCTTGCCTTCCATTACATCGACGCCGATCGGCTTCTGCACCCACACATCAGCTCCGGCCTCGATCGCCGCGATCGCGGGGAGGGCATGCCAGTGGTCGGGCGTCTCCACCATCACCACATCGAGGTCTTTTTCCTTCAACATCTCGCGGTAATCGGCGTAGGTGCGGGGTTGTTTCTTGCTCGCCTGTTTCTGAGTCGCCATCTCGGCGGCGCTGTCGAGCATCTTGCGGTCCACGTCGCACAGCGACACGATTTCTGCGGATGGTGCCACTTGCAGCAACCGCCATAGATCGAGTTTGCCGTACCACCCACAGCCGATCAGCCCGACACGGAGGGGTTTCGACTTGGCTTCGACGGCGAACACCATTGGGGCAGCTACGGTCGCACTCGCGGCGGCGAATTGGCGACGGTTCATGGAGGCAATCCGGGAGAGGTAGAGAGGCGACCGTGAGAGTGTACGATCGGGGGGAAAAGAGGGAACAACCATGCTGGCGACACGAACCACTCAACACGCTCGTACACCAGTGCACGTCAGTTCACATTGGGGTGTTTTGCAACGGATCCGAGGTTCACAGGCACAATTTACAGGGTCTTGGTGGTCAGGAGTGCGCGGGTTGGAACACTCAAACTCGCAGGAAATTGGTACTCTGGACATGAAAAAACCCGTTGGGGATCACCCAACGGGCTCAGTGCCGAGGACAGGACTTGAACCTGCACCCCCTTGCGAGGACCAGCACCTCAAGCTGGCGCGTCTGCCAATTCCGCCACCTCGGCAATCTAGTACTAAAAAATAGGGGAGAGTCGCCCCGCCTTCAAGAGCGGTTTCTTCACTCCGACGAGAGATCACGTCACCGGATCGCCGGTCAGGAACTTCGCCATCTCCTCGGCCATCGCCGCCGGCATGGTGTACTGGGGATAGTGCCCACATGGGCGGAACTCGACCCGTCGGACATCGGGCAATCCCTTCTCCACGTCCGCTTCGCACCAGCGATGGACGATCGTGTCACGGTCACCGCCGATCATCAGCACCGGGTGCGGGATGGACGGCAACTGCGGGCGGAGGTCGAGAGCATCCAGAATCAGGCCCCGCCGAGCGGCCGCCCGAATCGGCGTCTTGCCGCTGCACTCCTGCAAGAAGTCGTAGATCTCCGGTGGGCAGCCTTCGAACTGCGGGGCATCCATTGGGGTCATGATCTTTCGTCGCATCGGCAGTTCGTGCATCCGCCACGGCCAGTACCGTCCCAACCGTGACAGCCCCCGCTCGATCGGTTCAATCGGCCGGTGTGCGAAGCCTCCTTGCAACACCGCACGCCGGAACCGTTCAGGGTTTCGGGCCAGCGCTCGCAAGGTGATTGTGCTACCGAACGACGTCCCGAGTAGGTCGACTCGGTCGAGATCCAGATGATCCATCAGGGCCAACAGATCATCGACGTAGTGGTCGTGGCGATATGCTCCGAGTCTGGCGTCGTCGTCTTTTCCGTTTGGCAGGTCGTAGGAGATGACACGGAAGCCGTGATCGACCAACTGGCTCACGAGCATGCAGAACGACAGCGGTTCGTCGCACAGCCCATGCACCGAGACCAATGCCGACCCACTCCCCCAGTCCTGGTACCGCAGGCGATACCGGCCCGTGTGGACGGCCGCGTGCGTCGGTTCGGCGTGGAATCGGGCACGGGCGCGGGCGAGGTCGGCGGCCGTCGGGTGCGGTCGGTTCATGTGAAAAAAATAGGTGCCGCGAGCCGAGCGACACCGTGGGTAGGCGGAGGGTCCGGCTCGGCTCACCGGACCTACTCAACCCACCTTCTTCAGGAACGACACCCGGCCGGTACTCACCCACTCAACCACCACGATGTTCCCCTCCTTGTCGAAGGCTGCGTCGTGGGGGTGGACGAACTTGCCGGCCACCCACTCCTTCGGTTGGGTACGGACTTTCATCCCGTCGAGCACCTTCTTCCGCCAGTCGGTGTCGTCTCCCAAGTGGGTGATCAGTTTATTGTCCTTGCCGAAGAGGCTGACACGAGCGTGCAGGTCGGGCACGAGCAGTACGTCCCCGCGAGTCTTGCAGTGGGCCGGGAAGAGTACCACCTCATCGGCCTTGGTCGCGGAGATGGCTTTGCCTTCGAGGTCGAAGGTGTGCAATCGATGGTTTGCCCGGTCGCAGATGACGAGCACCGGCTTGTCCTTGTCGCGGGCGTCTACCCACTGCCCGTGCGGGGTGCTCAGTTTGCCCAACTCTTTACCCGCACCGCCGAACACTTTCGTCAGCTTGGCGTCCTTGTCGTACTTGAGCATGTACGCCGACCCGTACCCGTCACCGACGATGAACCCGCCGTCGGCTGTGAAGCAGATGTTGGTCGGGTTGTAGTTCTTCTTCGGGTCTTCGTACTCCTTGCAGTCCGGCCGGCCCTTGCTCCACACCACCTTCCCCTTCAGATCGGTTTTCATCAGCTTCAACTGTTTTGTCCAGGTGTTGCTCAGGTAACAGAATTCGTCACTCCCCTCTTTGCGGATCTCGATCCCATGTCCGCCGCCGTGGAACTCCTTACCGAAGCTCCGCACGAACTTGCCCTTCGGGTCGAACACCAGCACTACGTCCATTTGCTTGCCCACGCCTTGGTGGGTGATGTACGCGTTGCCCTCGGAGTCGAAGGCGACGTTGTGCGTCGTCTGCCAGGTGTAATCGGGCGGCAACACGCCCCAGTTGTGGGTGATCACCTCGTACTTGTGGCCCTCGACGCCGAGCACCGGGTTCTTGGTGCCGCCCTTGTCCTCGGCTCCGAGGATGATCGGGCCGGCGGTGGCGACGGCGGCGGTGGCGAGGAACTGGCGACGGTCCATGAGAGAGGCTCCGGGAAAGGGGGAGAAGGCGGCGGGGAAAGTGTAAGCGGGATGAGCCGCGACCGCCAGGGAGCGGGTGTAGGATGCCCCGTCCCTGAGCGGTCGCGGTTGGGCGATTAACCCAGTTTCCAGGGCTTACGGTACTCCTTGCTCAGCCACTTGGCGGCGTCGGCATCGCCCACGATTTGCTCCTTGGCCGGATCCCACGTGATCTTCTTCCCGTGGCGTATCGCGATGTTGCCGAGGTGGCAGACGACGCCCGAGCGGTGGCCGATCTCCACGTCGGCCACCGGCAGTTCACGGCTCTTGATGCAGGAAAGCCAGTCGGCGTGGTGGCTCCCCTTCGAGGCGGGCAATTGGAACTTGCCACCGCTGCCGATCTTGGCGGCATCCTGTTTCTCGTCGCCGAGGGTCACGGTAATCGAAGAGCGGGTCGCGTTGATGGTGCCCTTCTCGCCGTAAAAAGTCACGTCGCCCTTGTACCCCTGCCCGCACTTCAGCACCACGCCGTTGGCGTAGGTGTAGGTGATATCGGTCCAGTCGGGAGTTTCGTACCACCCGTCCTTGTGGTACTTCGCCGTACCCTCGACGGTGGTCGGCCCACTCTTGTCCATGTCGAGCGCCCACTGGGCGATGTCGAGGTGGTGAGCGCCGAAGTTGGTCTGCTGCCCGCCGCTGTAGTCCCAGAAAAAGCGGAAGAGGTAATGCACCTTGTTCACGTTGTACTTGAACGCGGGGGCCGGGCCGGTCCAGAAGTCGAAGTCGAGGCCGGCTGGCGGGTCGGAGTCGGGCACCGGCATCTTGGCCTTCGTCGTCCAGTTCGGCGGTGGCAGACCGACCTCGACTCGGCTCACCTTGCCAATGAAGTTGTTGCGCACCAACTCGACCGCCTGGCGGAACGTTTTTCCGCTCCGCTGTTGCGTGCCGGTCTGCACGACGCGCTTGTTGTCGCGGGCAGCCTTTAGCATCGCTTGGCTCTCGGCGATCGTGAGCGACAACGGTTTTTCGCAGTAAACGTCTTTGCCGGCCTTGCAGGCATCGATGGTGGGAAGGGCGTGCCAGTGGTCGGGGGTGGCAATGAGCACTGCGTCGATGTCTTTGGCATCGAGCAGTTTGCGGTAGTCGGAGAATGTTTTCGCCGTGTTGCCAGTCTTTTTCACCAGACCGGCACCAAGGTTCAGGTGCTCCGTGTCCACATCGCACACGGCCACCACGTTCTTGATGATGGCCCCCATATTCGCGCGGCCTTGTAGTCCGGTGCCGATGATCCCGATACGAACCGATTCGCTCGGCTTGATGTCAGCGGCAAACGCGGCCCGATAGACCGAAGCCGGCAGCGCCAGAATTGCCCCGGCGGCTACGCCGGTGCGAAGAAACCCACGGCGAGAGAGGCGAGAAGGCATGAGTCACCTGGAGGATTTAACGAGCCATGCTCCGTCACGAGCTGGCTAGACCATAGCACCGGCGGCTCACACCGCCGGCGCGGCTCACCTTGACCGTTCACGAGAGAACGGTATGGTCCCGCGTTCGGGGGCCGAGTTCAACCATTTTCGATCCAGAGGGGGCGGTCGCCAATGACCCGCCGGGGTACGGCCATTGCATTCGCGTTCGTCGTGTTGGTGTGCGGGGCCGTCGGGTGCGGTACCACCCGCATGACCGACACCACCCGTGCCGCGTCCGAGATGCTCCTAGTATCGGCGGCGGTCGATAATGCCATCGGTCAGATCGACTGCAGTTCCCTCAATGGCCGGCACGTGTACCTCGATGTGCAATATCTCGACGGCACGGTGGACAAGGGCTACGTCATCAGTTCACTCCGCCAGCACTTGCTCGCCCACGGGGTTAAGTTGCGGGAGGAACGCAAGGAGTCCGAGATCATCGTCGAGGCCCGGAGTGGTGCGGTCGGGACCGACCGTAGTTCGCTTCTGCTTTTCGGCACCCCGGCGATGTCGGTACCAGTCGTCGTTACAGGGCAGCCATCGCAGATCCCCGAGATCGCTCTGATCAAAAGAACCGACATGAAAGGAGTGGCGAAGCTCGCCCTGTTCGCCTACGAACGAAAATCTGGCGAAGCTCTGTGGCAATCCGGGCTGGTGGAGCATCGCAGCACTCTGAAGGATTTCTGGCTGCTCGGAGCTGGGCCGTTCAGTAGCGGGTCGATCAAGCGACGGACTGAACTCGCCGGTGAAGAACTTCCCCGGCTACCGCTGCCGTTCGCCGCGAACGAGAGCGACCCGCGAGCGAAGGGTGAACTCGTTCCGGGTTCGATCCAGCGGGCGGGGCGTGAGGAAAGGAAGTAGTTGCGGTCGGGCCTCGCCGAATTCGTGACGGCTTCACCGTGCCCTACAACAACGTTATGGCCGACCGCTTTTACACCCCCGACCTACTCTCCCCGGGCGAATGGACCCTCTCCGGGCCAGATGCACACCACATGACCACCGTTCGCCGGTTCGTTCCCGGAGATGCCGTGGTGCTCTTCAACGGAGATGGTGGCGAATACCCCGCTGAAGTGGTGGCAATCGGGAAGAAGCAGGTCACGCTTCAGATCCTCCGCCGCGACGCGGTCTGCCGCGAGGTGCCCTTCCCTGTCGTCGTCGGCTCGGCACTCCCCAAAGGGGACCGGACGGACTACCTGATCGAAAAGCTGGTGGAAGTGGGCTGCACACGGTTCGTTCCGCTCATCACAGAGCGTTCGGTCGTGATCCCGAAGGAGAACACGCTGGCAAAACTGGAACGCCAGGTGATTGAAGCGAGCAAGCAATGCGGGCGGAATGTGCTGATGCAGATCGCCCCACCCAGGCTGTGGGCTGAGTTCGTCCACTTGGCCGACCTGCCCGAGGTGAAGTACGTGCTACACACTATCGGCGGTGAAACGCCGCAGGCACTGGGCGGTGGAGTGGTGTTCGCAGTCGGACCGGAGGGCGGGTTCTCGGCGGCGGAGGTGTCGGCGGCCACCATAGCGGGATGGCGAGTGGCGAGCTTTGGGCCACGGGTACTCAGAGTAGAAACGGCGGCGTTGGTAGTCGCTGCATGGGCGGCCGATCGTCAGTAGTCCGTCTTGCTCATTCCGGCCAGAGCCTCCTTGAACTCGGTGGCGGTCTTGTACCGGCCGTTACGGTCGATGTCGATCGACTTCATCAGGATGGCGGACAGTTCGTCGGTCATGTCCGGTTTGAGTACTTTCGCCTGGCGAGGTGGGCTGTTCAGCCGCCGCCGTACCGTCTCGTCGGAGTTAAGACTCTTTTCCCAGGGCAACTGGCCGGTGAACATTTCGAATGCCGTACACCCCAGCGCGAACAGATCGACACGATGATCGGTGGAGCTTCGCTTGATCACTTCCGGAGCGAGGTAGTCAACCGTGCCGGTACGGTTGCCCGGTTGGCAAAACTGCGGGGTGTATGGGATGGTGAGTCCGAAGTCGATGAGTTTCACAACCCCATCGGTGGTCACCATCACGTTCCGTGGGCAAAGGTCGCGGTGCAAGTACTTGGAATCGTGCAGGAACTGGAGCGCATCGCACAACTGGCCGACGAAGTTGACACGATTGCCGTTCAATTGCTGGTGCCGGCTATCGATGAGGAAGTTCAGCCCGAGCCCCTCCACCCACTCCATCACCAGGTAAGGCTCGCCGTCGGTGGTGACGCCATGCTCGAAAGTCTTCACGATGTTGTCGTGCCGCAGGCCGACACAGATCTCCCCCTCGGGCGGCTTCTTCAGCCCTTGAAGTTTGAACTTCTCCTCGAACTTGGCCGTTTTCACCTTGTCATTGAACTTGATGGCCACTGTCCGACCAAGGTCGCGGTCGAATGCCTTCCAGACCTTCGACATGCTCCCCTGACCGGCACGAGACTGGAGGTCCCACCGTTTTTTGGCGTCGACCACCTTCCGCTTACTGCTGCTGCCGAACAGGTTGCTGAAGAAGCCCACGCCCGACCCCCCAGTTCCGGTGGCACAGGCATCTCTGCCTGCGTGCGATTCGAACGTACAGGCAGGAATGCCTGTGCTACCGGCGCCCTTACTGGATCTCGCAGTAGTCGATCACGCGTGACACCTCGGTGCGGATGTCCTTACGGTGGACGACGCGGTCTACGAATCCATGCTTGAGCAAAAACTCACTCGTCTGGAACCCATCGGGCAGTTCCAGTTGGATGGTGTTCTTGATGGTGCGGGCACCGGCAAAGCCAATCATCGCTTTTGGCTCGGCGAGCGTGACGTCTCCCTGGAACGCCCAACTGGCCGCTACACCGCCCATTGTTGGATGCGTCAGGATACAGATGTAAAGACCACCGGCCGCATGGTATCGAGCCAGGGCCGCCGACACTTTCGCCATCTGCATGAGCGAGAGGATGCCTTCTTGCATCCGTGCCCCGCCACCCGATCCGGACACGAAGATGAGCGGGCATCGTAATTCGGTCGCCCGCTCGGCCGCCCGACTCAGTTTTTCACCCACCACCGCCCCCATGCTACCGGCCATGAAGGCGAAATCGGTCACACCAACGGCCACCCGCCGACCGCGAATGAACCCAGCACCACACACCGCCGCATCTGGTAGACCAGTCTTTCTTTGTTGCTGGGCGATCCGTTGAGCATAAGGCTGGCTGTCGACAAACCCGAGAGAGTCGATTGGCCGAAGGTTGGCATCCCACTCCTCGAAACTGTTCTCGTCGAGCAGTTGCCGTAGACGGTCGTGGGCCGAGAGCGGAAGGTGGTGGTCACACTCTGGCGAAAGACCGACGCCTTGCACGACGGGCACTGCACCCACACCTTGTCGGGGACGCTACGGTGAGCATGTCGGTCGGTCTGGGACATGACGGGCATCGGGGACCAGTAGGGGCGCAGGGTGAAGAGCGTTATAGCGAACGGAAAGGCACTCCGCACCCTCTGGGTGCGGTTCGGAAGGCCGCACCCAGAGTTCCAGAGAACCGACTTATCGGTCGTCGATCTGGGCGAGGCTCTGAAACTTCTTCCCCTCGACGTACGCAAGGAATGCCCCACCGCCAGTGGACACATGCGTCATCTTGGTATCGAATCCGAACTGCTCGACCGCCTCGGCCGTTTCGCCCCCGCCGACGACTGTCACCGCACCG
>JALOQR010000051.1 GCA_025459365.1 Fimbriiglobus sp. | reverse complement strand
ACCCACGATAAAAAGAGTAGATCGGTACCCGGTAGTGTAACGGTAGCACAAGAGATTTTGGTTCTCTTTGTCTAGGTTCGAATCCTAGCCGGGTAACTCAAAACAAGCCACGCCCCAACCACGAGTTGCGGCGTGGCTTGTTTGTTTGCCTGACGTCAGACATTGCCTCTGGCCGTTGAGCCCATCGTTGCCCACGCAAGTGTGGCTAGAACCTCACAATATCCCTACTCAATTCCGATTCTGCCGGTTGTGCCGTCGCGCTGTGGTGCGCGTACGGCGCGTGTCAGGCCGCTCGTTCAGCGCTACCATTCCCCCCCGCCGATGAATTCACGCCCAACCGCCCCCCGCACGCTCCCATGGGGTGTACATTGTTCAATGGAGAACGTCGGACGGTTGGGCGGGGGGCGCCCAACTTGACGGCCGTGCCGTGGGGGATACAATCACGCTAGCATCTATGGATGGGTGCTGCCGTTTCCCCAACGTGCCGGCCCGCGGATCAGGGCGAACCTCCCAGCTAGAACCTTCCGGCCATTCACCCAGACGTGTCACGCCTCTCGCCTGTCGAGTGAGCGGCCGTCTCACCTTCCCTCTGGGCCGGGAGGTACGCCGGGAGGTACGCCGGGGCGTCCACCGAACCTCCGCGACCCCGAACTGTTTCGACACTACGAACTCCACCACACGACCAACCACGACCCTGAGTCGGTTTTGTTGTCGTGCGCCGTCCTTCTCGCTGCACACCAGGTGACCCGTGCCGCCCGTTTCGGTGGACCAAAAGAAGCAGGTGAAGGCCGCCAACGACATCGTGGATGTCGTGTCGGGGTACATTCCCGTCGTCTCGGCTGGTAAGGATTACAAGGCGGTCTGCCCCTTCCATAACGATACCCGCCCGTCGTTGCAAGTCAGCCGGCAGTTCCAGAACTTCCGCTGCTGGAGTTGTGGGCAAACCGGTGACGTGTTCGAGTTCGTGATGAAGTTCGAGAAGGTCGGGTTCGGCGAAGCTCTCCGCATGCTCGCCGATCGGGCTGGCATCAAGCTCGACGGCCAATCCTCGCCGGAAGACGAAGCCCGCAGCCGGTTGCTGCGTGCGATGAAGTGGGCCGAATCCAAGTACCAAGCCTGCCTGATGGAAGGCGACTCAGCGGAAGACGCCCGCGGGTATCTTGGGGAGCGACGGCTGAGCGGGGCGGTCGTGCGGCAGTTCGGATTGGGGTTCGCTCCGCCGGCCGGCGACTGGCTGGTGCGGCAGGCAGGCCGATTACGACGGCGTACCGGCCGAGGTACTGCTCGAAGTTGGGTTGATCGCCAAACGCGACGAGAACCGCGGGTTCTACGACCGCTTCCGCGATCGCGTGATGTTCCCCATCCGCGATGCCAGAGGTCAAACGGTCGGGTTCGGTGGGCGAATTCTGCCGAGTTCGCCCTACGCCGCACGCGGGCCGAAGTACTACAACTCCGCCGAGACGCCGCTGTTCCGCAAGAGCGAGTTGATCTACGGCCTCGACCTCGCTCGCACCGCCGCCAGCACCGCTGGTTACCTGGCGGTGGTCGAGGGCTATACCGACGTGATGATGGCCCACCAACATGGCGTGGCCAACGTGGTGGCGACGATGGGCACCGCCCTGACGCTCTCGCACGTCATGCAACTGCGGCGATACGCCCCCAAGGTGGTGCTGGTGTTCGATGGCGATGAGGCGGGCGAAACCGCCACCGACAAGGCCCTCGAACTGTTCTGGTCGCAGCACGACATCGACATCACCGTAACGACCCTGCCCGACGGCCTCGACCCGTGCGACCTGCTCGTGCAGCCCGACGGCCCACAGGTGTTCAAGGACCGCCTCGCCGCGGCACAGTCGGTACTGGAGTACAAGCTCGATAGCCTCTTCCGTAGAATCCCGCAGACGACCGCGGAGAACATCCAGCAGATCGTCGACCGCATGCTGGGCGTGATCGCGGTCGCCCCAGACATGCCCAGTGCCCGCCACCAGCTGCGGCAGCAGTCGGCCATCACCCGCATCGCCCACCGGCTCGGGTTACGGCAAGAAACCCTCTGGGCCAGACTCTCGGAACTCCGGGCCGAGCGGCGGCGGGCCGAGCGAGAGGCCGCCCGCCCACCCGCCGCGAAAGTCCCCCTGAATCGGGCGGCGATGCTCGATATGCCAGCCGGCGGGCCAATGCTGAACCCGGCCGAAGCGACGCTGGAGAAGCAGTTGCTACAACTGCTGTTAGCCGAGCCGGGGTTAGTGGGCACGGCCCAGGAAAAACTGCCGCCGGATACCCTCCGGCACACCGGCCTGCGGCGGATGCTGAGCGAACTCTACGCCATGCACGCCGACGGCCAACCGGCCGACATGGACGGCCTGCGAGTCAGGCTGCTCGATCGGCCAGACCTACTGGAAGCAGCCCAGAAGCTCCAGTTTGTCGGACACCAGATCACCGAGCGCAACGAGAAACTCGGGAAGATCGTCACCCGGTTCGCCGAACTCCGGACGGAGACAGAGAAACGGGCGGTGAAGGAACAACTGGCCGCCGGCACAGCCGACGACCAGGCGGCGCTCGACCTGCTGCGAAAGCTGCAGGGCGGGCGGTAGGAAAGTGCCCCGTACCCTCTGGGTACGGGACTGCTCGCCCTCCTGATGTCGGGGGAGGGCACGTTGGCGACCCTGCCCTGTGGGGAAGCGACGGAACCGTACCCGGAGGGTGCGGAGCACACCAAGCAACCGACATGGCCCCGGCATGGAAAGCCGGGGACAACGACACCCACGATCGGCCGGGCTTTCTCCCCGACCGACCGCCGCACCGGGAGGCGTTGACATGGACTGGAAGAACGACGAAGCCCTGAAGGCTCTCATCGAAAAGGGCAAGGAGTCGGGCTCGCTCACGTTCGAGGAGCTAAACACCGCACTGCCCGAACTGGCCGACCCGGAACGGCTCCCCGAACTGCTCGAACTGCTCGAAGCCAACGGCATCACCCCGGTGGACGCCGAAGACGAAGAGAACGAGGGAGACGAACGGCCGACCAAGCTCGACGAAGCCGTGGTGGCCGAGGTGGAAGCCGGATTCGGCGGCGACTCCGACGGCGACGGCCGGCACATCGACGACCCAGTGCGGATGTACCTCACCCAGATGGGGCAAATCGACCTGCTCACCCGCGCCCAGGAAGTGAGCCTGGCGAAGAAGATCGAGGCGACCCGCCGCCGCTTCCGCCGCAAGGTGCTCGAGTGCGACTACGCCATGCGGCACGTGTTCGACACTCTCAAGCGGGTCCACGCCGGCGAACTGCCGTTCGACCGCACCATCAAGGTGTCGCTCACCGAGGAACTGGAGAAAGACCAGATCCTCCAGCGGATGCCGCACAACCTCCGCACCATCGACCCGCTCATGGAGCGGAACGTCGATGACTTCCAGCAACTCATCGACGACCGCACCACCGAGGCCCAAAAAGAGGAACTGCGGCGGAAACTGAAGCTGCGACGTCGGAAGGCGGTGACGCTCATCGAGGAACTCAGCATCCGCACCCAGAAGGTGCAGCCGCTGATGAAGAAGCTGGAGCAGATCAGCAGCCGCATGGACGACCTCGAAGGGCAGATCGGCCGGCTCCGCGGCAACCGGGCGGCGAAGGAAGAACGAGCCAACCTGACGAAAGAACTGCAAGACCTGATGGACATCACCCTGGAAGAACCGGCCGGCCTCCGCCGGCGGGTGGCCATCATGCGGCAACGGTTCACCGAGTACGAGCAGGCCAAGCGGGAACTGTCCGCCGGCAACCTGCGGCTGGTGGTGAGCATCGCCAAGAAATACCGCAACCGCGGCCTCAGCTTCCTCGACCTGATTCAGGAGGGGAACACCGGCCTGATGCGGGCCGTCGATAAGTACGAGTACCGGCGGAACTTCAAGTTCAGCACCTACGCCACCTGGTGGATCCGCCAGGCCATTACCCGCGCCATCGCCGACCAGGCCCGCACCATCCGCATCCCGGTGCACATGATCGAGACGATGAGCAAGCTGCGGAACGTGAGCAAGCAACTGGTGCAGGAACTCGGCCGCGAGCCGACCATCGAGGAGACGGCCAAAAAGGCGAACATCAGCGTGGAAGAGACGAAGCGGGTGCTGAAGATCAGCCGCCACCCGATCAGCCTCGACCGACCCGTGGGCGAGAGCGAAGACAGCTACTTCGGCGACTTCATCGAAGACGACACCATCGAAAGCCCGGTGAACGCCGCCACCAACGAAATGCTGAAGGACAAGATCGAGAACGTGCTCAAGACGCTGACGTACCGTGAGCGGGAGATCATCAAGCTGCGGTACGGACTGGGCGACGGGTACACCTACACGCTCGAAGAGGTTGGCCGCATCTTCAAGGTCACGCGCGAACGGGTGCGGCAGATCGAGGCGAAGGCGGTGCGAAAGCTGCAACACCCCATCCGCAGCCGGCAGCTCGAAGGCTTCCTCGACCTGTGGGGCCAGATGAAGAAGGGTAACCCGGCCAACACCGGGAATGGGTGAAAGTGGTCCACTCGCTCCGCGAGTGGGTACGGCGAGCCGGGATGCTGGAGTCCGCCCTTTAGGGCGTGTTCAGCCAACCAGGATGTTGGAGTCCGCCCTTCAGGGCGTGTTCAGGCAACCAGGATGTTGGAGTCCGCCCTTCAGGGCGTGTTGAGGCAAACACGCCCTGAAGGGCGGACTCCAACACCGACACCTTCCCCCCGGTTAGTCCCAGTCTCAATTCACGTGCATTGCAGTTCGGCGACCACCCGGTCGAACCGCCCCCGGTTCCACTCGTTCACCCGTTGATAGTCTCGATACGGTCGAACCGCGCGGGCCGATCACACCAGCCAGCCACCGGTGACGGGAAGCACCTGCCCCGTGATGTACCCGCTCGCCCCGCTCGCCAGGAAGAGCACGGCGTTGGCGATGTCGGCGGTGGTGGCGAACCGGCCGAGCGGGATCTGCTTCACGTACTCGGCCCGCATCTCCGGGCGGATGTCGGCCATCATCTGCGTCTCCACCACGCCCGGCGCCACCGCGTTCACTGTGATGCCCCGCTTCGCCAATTCCTTCGCCAGCACGCGGGTCAGGCCGATGACGCCGGCTTTGGCCGCCGCGTAGTTCGCCTGACCGGGGAACCCCACCAAACCGGCGACGCTGGCGATGTTCACGATCCGCCCGCCGTCGCGAAGGATCTCGGCCCCATACTTGCACCCGTGGAACACTCCCGTCAGGTTCGTCTGGATCACCGCGTGCCATTCGTCGAGGGTCATCTTCTTGAGGGTGCGGTCCTTCAGGATGCCGGCGTTGTTCACCAGCACGTCGATGCCGCCGAAGGCCGCCTTCACTTCGCCCGTCAGGCGTTCCATTTGGGCGGCGTCCCGCACGTCGGCGGCGAGGGCGAGCACCTTCGGCCCGCCGCTCAGTTCGGTTGCCAGTGCCTCGGCGTCTTTCGTATTCGCCCCATCCGGGTCGGCGAAGTAGTGCACAACCACGTCCGCCCCGCACCGCCAGAATGAGCGGACCAGTTCCGCCCCGATGCCGCGAGAGCCGCCCGTCACGAGGGCCACCTTGCCGGTGAAGTCGAACTTGGTCATGGGGGAATTGCCGATTCGGGGGTGTTGATTTTCGATTAGAATACCAGTCCTCCGGCGGGGGTGGCACCCGCCGCCATCGCAAATCGGCCACCCACGATCCAAAATGCTCCGCTTCCTTCACTACTCCGATGTCCACCTGACAGTGCCCAAGCTGGGGTGGCGTCCGCGGGATGTGTTTAGCAAGAAGGCGATGGGGTGGGTGAATGTGCGGTTGCTCGGCCGCGGGCACCGCTTCCGCCACGCCGCCACCGTCGCCGATGCCATGATCGCCGACGCCCGGCATCGCGGGCATGACGGTATCCTGTTCTCCGGCGACGCGACCAAGCTCGCGTTCGAGCCGGAGTTCGCGTTCGCGGCCGAGCGGTTGGGCGTCGGCGATGGTGCCCTACCCCCGGCAGTGTGCGTGCCCGGCAACCACGACTACTACACCCGCCGCGACGTGCGGATTGGTCACTTCGAGAAACACTTCGGCCCCTGGCTACATGGCGAACGGGTGGACGGCACCCACCGCTACCCGTTCGCCCGGCGGGTCGGGCATGTGTGGGTGGTGTGCCTGAACAGTAGCCACCCGAGTGTGCTGAACACCACCGCCCGCGGCACCGCCGGCCGCAAGCAACTGGAGCGGCTGGTGAAACTCGGCCGCATCCTCGACGGGCCGAAGGTGTTGGTGACGCACTACCCACTCCGCACGGCACGGGGCAAGTTGGAGCGGCGGTCGCACCGGCTGGTCGACCACGCTCTGGCGCTCGCGGCGGCCCGAGAAGCGGGCATCGGCCTGTGGTTGCACGGGCACATCCATCAGCCGTTCGTGCTCACACCCACCGCAGCCATTCCGTTCCCGGTGGTCTGTGCGGGCAGCGCGACGCAGACGAACAAGTGGGCGCACAACGAGTATGTCATCGACGGGCGAGCGGTGAACATGACGCGGCGGGTGTGGAACCCGACCGAGGGCCGGTTCGAGGAGCAAGCGAAGGTGAAACTGGAGATCGCCGGAGCGTGACGTGCGAGTCACAGTCGCGACCATTTCTTCTCTCGGGCTGTTGAATACCGATCCACGCCTCGGCGTCTACCAAGCCGCGGCTGTAAGGAGGCCGCGTTTCACCCCGCGTGAGGACATCAGGATGCTGCGCAAGATGCTCGCCGTCGCCGTCGTTGCCGTGAGTGGCCTGGCTTTCGCCGCCGAGATCAAATCCGGCCCACAAGCCGGGGAGAAGGTGCCCGGCCCGTTCCACCCGCTGAACGTGAACGGCGAGAGCGCCGGCAAGAAGGCCTGCCTGTTCTGCAAGTACGGAGACAGCCCGGTGGCGATGGTGTTCGCCCGCAACCCGGAGTGCGAGGGCACCAAGAAGCTGATCGCGAAGCTGGAAGAAGCGACCGCCGCCAACAGCAAGTCGGAGATGGGCGCGTTCGTCGTGTTCCTGAGCGACGACGACAAGACCGAAGGCAAGCTGAAGAAGCTGGCCGAGGATGCCAAGCTGAAGAACGTCACCCTCGCCGTTGACAACCCGGCCGGGCCGAAGGAGTACAACGTGGCCAAGGACGCCGACGTGACCGTCGTGTTCTACACCGACCGCACGGTGAAGGTGAACAAGTCGTTCGCGAAGGGCACCATCACCGACAAGGACATCGAAGCCCTGACGAAAGACATGAGCAAGATCCTGCCCGAGAAGAAGTAACCCAATGCAGGCGGGGCCGTGCGGCATTCACCGCACGACCCCGCCCGTAGATTCGGCTGGCTCTCACTTCCCGTCGAGGAGCGCTGCCGCGGTGTCCACGGCGGCCGTCCGGCTGGTCAGTTCGCCGATGGCCGCCCGGTCTTGCACGTCTTGCACCAGGTCCGCCCGCACGTCCGGCGTCGCCCGCACCTGGGCGAGCAGATTCGCCAAATCGGGCGTCGGGGAGAACCCGCCCACCTCAGCGGTTGGTTCCGACTCTCGAACGCCCGCCTTGTTTGCCGACACCTTCGACCCGCTTTCCGGGCTGGCCGCCACAGGCGGCGGGGTGTTCACATTGGTCGGGTCGATCCGCATAGTCTCACCTGCTTCCGGGTCGGGTCGGGATATTCATCCGCCGTCGTAGAGCTTAATCGACGGTCACGGCGAAAGTTTGCCTTTTTCTTCGGCCACTGGCAACAGATCCCCCACCCGCTTCGATTAAGCCGTTGCCTGAAGTGCCCGAATTCCGGGCGCCATTCGATCGTAAACTCATGGCCAGCAACGCCGTTCGACGTCCCACGCTCGCCCAGAAACTCGCCCGCATGGCCGCCCTGGCGGTGTGCTGTGGGTTGGGGTTCGGGGCCGTGCTTGGGGTCAAAATCGCGACTGCCCCCACCCAGGATGAGCACGCCGAACACGACGAACACGACGAACACGACCCATCCGCCGAACACACCGAGCCTCCCACCCACCAGCGCATGAACGTGGACGTGCGGAGCGGGAACTATGCTGCGGGGCTTCGGGTCGCCCGCGAGTTGCTGGCCGAAAACCCCGCCGACCGCAGCGTGCGGTATGCCCTGGCTCTTTGCCTCGAAGGGTTAGAGCGTTGGCACGATGCCATCGAAGCCTACGAAAAGTTGGCTGAAGGCGCTCCCGATGGGGTGAAGGCGGTGGCCATCTGCGGCGAGGTGCGATGCCATCTGGGCGAGGGGAACTCGGCCGAGGCGACCGGGGCAATCGGCCGGGCCGAACGGTTGGCCGGCACCGCACCGGGTGTGGCAACTGAAGTGGCCTACCTCCGGGGGCGGCTGGCGCTGCTCGGGCAGCCGAGGGCGACCCCCGGCCCATTTGCTCCCGATCAGCCGATGGGAGACGATCCGCGGCTGCCCACATGCGAATACGCCGACTGGCTGAAGCTGCCGGCCGCAGACTCACCGGTTCACATCGCCACTCCACACGGAGGGCATGGGAGCGGGCCAACGCCACGGGGCGAATTCTCCGCCGCCGAACCGCTGGCCGCCTTCGCCGCTGTTCTGGCCGCAGACCCACCGCACCCGGACGAAACAGCCGTGCGGTTGGCGGTGGCCAACCTCCGCTTCCGGGCCGGGCAAATTGACGAAGCCGCCCGCGAGTACAAGCGGGTACGCGACGCCCGCCCGCCAGTACGGATTCTGATGCCCGCGACTTACAACCTCGGGCTGATCCGCCACCGACTCGGCGAATGGGCCGTCGCACGCGGGCTTCTCACCGACTCTGCCGACCTGGCCGCCGGCACCCCAGCCGGGGCCATGGCCTGGTGGTGGGTCGGGCGGGTGGAACTCGATACCGGAAACATCGACGCCTGCCGGAAGGCGTGGGATCGGGCCGATGAAGTGGACGACCGCCAGATGACCGCCGCCGCACAACTCGGGCGGGTGTTCCTGAAACTCCTGGCCGGCGACCACGAACGCGCCGAGGCGTTCCTCAAGGAACGGCGAGTGGCGAACCTCGACCCGATGCCGGCACTCGGGCAGGCCTTCACCTGCTACCTCCGTCATGCCGGGCACCCGACCGAGTTGAACCGCGGGGAACTGACCGCCGCCCTGCGGGAAGCCGAGTATGGAGTGGCGTTCGGCCCGGCCGGGCGATTCCTGTTCGCCGGATGGCTGGGCCAAGCGGGCGAGCCAAAGGAAATGCTGAAGATCCTCGATGCCGCGTCGGAGGTCGCCCGTGGGCCGTGGGCGGTGCGGATTGCCCTGGCCGGCGGAGAGAGCCTTTTTGCCACCGGCCATCGCGCGGCGGCCCGCGGGCGGCTGACCGCCGCGGCTGCCGCCGACGGTGGCGAATACGGCGACCGCGCCCGCGTGCGGCTGGCCGAACTCGCCCTCGACGAAGGAAAGGCCGACGAGTGCGTGCAGCTCTGCCGGCAGGTACTCGCCCGAGACTACGAAGACCGCACGAAAGTCCTCCGACTGCTTGGCCGGGGGTACGAACTGCAGAACCGCCCGCGGGCCGCCGCCGAGTGCTTCGCCGGCCGGCTCCCCACGCAGTAACTCGCCACGACCGACCATCCCGAGATCGGCCTCATGATCGGCACACCTGCCCCGCCCGACGCCAACGGCACCGCCGTCATCGACTTCAGCCCAGCCAACATGGAGTCGGCGGCGGTTCGGCTATTGGGCGACCTGCTCGATACATCCATCGTTCTGTCGGAGGAGTGGGAAGAGTTGCCGGCGTTGAGCAAGGCCGAGGTGTGCGAGTGTCGATCGCCAGAGGAACTGGTCGAGCGGCTCCAGCGCTTCAAACTGCTCACCCCGTTTCAGGCCCGGCTGGTGAAAAGTGGGCGATCGGGTGAGGCTCTCCTCGGAGCGTACCGCCTGCTCGAAGTGCTCGGCCGCGGCGGCATGGGTCTGGTGTACCTGGGTGAGCACATCCACCTGCGGCGGCGGGTGGCCATCAAGGTGACTGCCCACGCCAAGGAGAAGAACCCACGGCTGGCCTACCGGTTCTACGCCGAGGCCCGGAGCGTCGCCCGGCTCAAACACCCGAACATCGTCGCCTGCCTCGACGCCGGCCGCCACATCGCGGGTGGCCAAAAGGCCGACGACGGTACCGACTTCTTCGTCATGGAGTACGTGCCAGGGCAAGACCTCGACACCCTCGTGCGGAACCAGGGGCCCTTCACCGTCGGCCGGGCGGCGGAGGTGTTCCGCCAGGTGGCCGACGCTCTGGCCGAAGCCCACGACCACGGCCTCGTTCACCGTGACTTGAAGCCGAGCAACGTCATCGTCACCCCGGACTGGCAGGCCAAGCTCCTCGACTTCGGCCTCGCACTCCACCCCCGCCACGCCCTCACCGAACCCGGCACCCTCCTCGGCACCGTCGGGTACATGGCCCCCGAGCAGGCCCGCGATCCACACCTCGTGGACGGGCGGGCCGACCTGTTCTCCCTGGGCGCCACCATGTACTGGACGCTCACCGGGCGGGAACCGTATCCGGAAAGTGGCAACCCGCTCTCCGACCTCACCCGCCGGCTGAACACCGCTCCGCCCGACGTGCGGCTGGCCCGCCCCGAACTGCCCGCCGACCTCGCCGACATCGTCAACCAGCTCATGCAGGTGGATCCCGACAAACGGTTCCCGTCGGCCGCCGCCGTGAGCACCGCGCTCGAACCGTTTACCCGACTCTCCCCGAGCCATTCCCGCTCGTCCGACGGTGCCGCCGACCGCACCCGCGTGCTGGTGGTCGACTCGGACCCGATGTCTCGCGGGCTGCTCACCTCCCTCCTCGGCGACGACTTCGACATCGCCGAGGCGGCCCACGTGCCCGACGCCCGCCAGTACCTGGAGAAGTACGCCTTCGACTTACTCGTGCTCGACGCCAGCCCCGAGCGGGGTACCGCTCGTGAACTCATCACCCTGGCACGGCGGATGAAGAGCGACCAGCCGATGATGATTCTCGTCGTGTCTGGCACGGTGCCGGTGGCTGCCCTCTCCGGCCTGGTGTCGGTCGGGGCCGACGACTTCATGACCAAGCCATTTACCCCGGTCGAGTTGCGAAGCCGCATTCGCGTCCTCCTCGGCCGGCGAGAGACCCTGCACGGCCAGAAGGGCGTGCTCACCATGGAGACCATGCGGTTCGCCCTGGACGGCATCCACCGCCAGCCGGTGCCCACCGCCCCCGGCGGCGTGGCCCTGCCCGCCCACTCCGCCAGCCCGTGGGACCTCATGACCGTCACCCTCTCGCGGGTGATGGTCGAGGCCGGCTATATGGCCCCCGGCTTCCGCTCCCGGGTGGCCCGCTACATCCGCGTCATCGCCCAGATGGTGCAAGGCGGCGGCGAATACATGCGGCTCAAGGACCCCACCTACATCACCATGCTGGCCGCCAGCAGCAGCCTGTTCGACGTCGGCCTGCTCGTCCTCCCCGGCGGCCTCACCCTCAAGCCCGGCAAGCTGGACGACGACGAGCGACAGGTGATGGAGACCCACCCGAACGTCGGGGCCGAGATCATCGCCGGCCTGGCCGACAAGTTCCCCAGCGAGAGCGGGTGTGTCGGTTTGGCGACCGAGTTGATCCGCGGCCACCACGAGCGGTGGGATGGGAACGGCTACCCCGACCGCCTTGCCGGCGCCGACATCCCCCTCGCCGCCCGCGTGGTCGCCATCGCCAGCACCTACGAGAGCCTGCGGTCCCGCCGCCCGTACCGCCCCGCCCTCACCCACACCCGGGCCGTCCGCACCCTGACCCACGACTGCCCCGGGCGGTTCGACCCCGCTCTGCTCGCTGCCTTCATCGCCGCCGCCGGCCGCATCGAGCAGATTTTCAACGAATACCCGGTGTAGTGCCGCGGTGGGGCAGCGTTCACTCCGTGGCTGACGCTCTGCCACAAAGCCAGCAGGGCCTTTCTCGTGTGGGGGGACCGCACACCCCCAGGGAGCATGCTGGCCACATTGCCCCCCCGTGTCGATCTTGACGCAAGTCAAATCGTGCCGGTCGGTTACGGCACTTCTCCTGCCGAGGCCCTATCAGATTTCGCTCGGCGAGCCAGACGGTGAGCCGCCGAGTGGCAGGTGGCATTGGGCAGACAGTATTAGACAGTGGCAGGTGGCAGTGTGGCAGACTGCGAGCCAATCACTGCCCTGCTCTCGATATCGGCGGTCGGTGGCAAATCCAGGATCATTTACGGTAGGTCGTCTACCCGCCCTTGTTCCGGTTTCTTCCGCGTCGGGCGTTCCCCGTTCCACCCGTTCCGGACTTCGGGTATCCTGGGGCACAACCGTTGCGAGGAACGCCCATGCGGACGATCGCCCTTTCGGTCGCCCTTCTCACTGTTGTTGTCGTCGCGTCCGCTGCCCCGGTGCCCAAGGCCATCAAGGCCACCGCGGACTATTACCCCTCGGTCGTCGGCACGAAGTGGGTATACGCCTACGAGGACGGCACCAACGAACACTCCCGCGAAGTGACGGCCGCCACCACCACCGACGGGGTGACTGAGTTCACTGTCTTGTGGCAACAAGGGCGAAGCCAACAGGTCTGGGAGTTGAAGAAGGATGCTACCGGCGTGTACCGCACCAAGCAGGACGGTGAGGCGTATACCCCGCCGCACAAACTGCTCGCCCCGAAGATGTCCGCCGGCGACGAATGGGTGAGCGAGTACACTCACTCGGGCGACACCTATAAGTACAGCCGTAGCGTCGGGAAGGCAGAGTTAGTGAAGACCCCGGCGGGTGAGTTCACCGCCATCCCGATTGTCAGCCGTGATCTGTCGAACGACGAGAACGAGTCGACCCTGTGGTACGCCACTGGTGTCGGGATGGTGGCGATCCAGCACAAGGCGGGGCAACGGATTGTGTTGAAGGAGTTCATCCTCGGCGGCAAGAAGTGATCCTGAATGGAGCGCACCCCATGATCCGCCTCTCGACCATCCTGCTGGGAATTGTACTGGCCGCGACTGCGGCTGCCGCCCCGGTGCCCAAGGCCCTCCAGAAGAAGGCGGCCGAGTGGATGCCCCTGCTGGCCGGGGCGAAATGGGAGTTCGTATCGGCGGACGACAACGCCACCACTACCGATACCCGCGAGATTACATCCGTCGGCGAGAAGGACGGGCACACCACGGCTACACAACGGACCATCAACCTGACCCAGGAGTTCCGCCGCGACGACGTGGGGGTGGCGGTGGTAAAGACGAGCAACCGCGGGGAATCGAAGCCGCGGTACGTCGTCCGCCACGGCATGAAGGAGGGCGACACCTGGGAGAACGACATGGGCGGGTACTCCGAGGTCCGCACCGTGGGCCGAATCGAGCGGATCAAGGTGCCGGCTGGCGAGTTCGACGCCGTTCCGGTGAAGTTTCAGTATGTGCAGCAGGGGCAGGCGTTTCAGACCGGAGCGGTGTGGTACGCGGCTGGTGTGGGGTTGGTGCGGATCGACACGGATGGCTCGCCGAGCGAGGTGCTCAAGGCGTACACCCCCGGGAAGAAGTAAGCCGCCACCGGCGGCGTACCGTGTGAGTCGGCTGCTCGCCCACGAGGAGTTCCCCCGATGACGCGACTCGTGTTCGCCCTGTTGCTCGCGGCCCCGCTGGCGATCGCCGCCCCAGTGCCGAAGATCAAGCCGAAGGCCGCTCCGTTCCCGCATACCGTCGGCACCAAGTGGGAGTACACCCACGATGGCGACGGCACTCAGGTATGGGTGGAAGAGGTCGTGGAGTGTGAGGAGAAGGACGGAGCCGTGACATTCAAGGTGGACATCACCCCGCCGGCGGGGGGCAAGCGGTTCGAGGTGTACCGGCTGAAGGACGGAGAACTGGTGCTCACCGCCACCCAGGCAGGCACCTACGACCCGCCGATGCTCATCGCCAAGGTGGGTATGAAGCCGGGCGACGAGTGGGTGAACAAGATCGGCCAGAAGGGCCGCGGCGGGAAGGTCGAGTACGAGGTGACGCTGACCGTCGGCAAGGCGGAGGAGTTGAGTACCCCGGCGGGCAAGTTCACCGCCACCCCCGTCACCCGCGGGTACACCAACGGGTTGGGCAAGACCACCTTCTGGTTCGCCGACGGGGTGGGCATGGTCCGCCAGACCACCGAAGGGGAGACCGAACCGAACCAGGACCTGAAATCTTTCACCCCCGGCAAGAGGTAGGTCGCGATCGGGCGAACCGGAGGCGCGTTCCGGCACGGTCTACAGGTTCACCCCCGCGGGTGCTACAAAGTGGCGATGGCGTACCACCATCTTCGCTGGCCGTTGCTGCTCTCCCTCGCCGCCGCCGTCGTCACCATCGGCATGAAGGCCACCGCTTACGCCGTCACCGGGTCGGTCGGCCTGTTCTCCGATGCCCTCGAATCGGGCATCAACCTGATCGCCGCCGTCGTCGCCACCTTCTCCCTGTGGTACGCCAACCGCCCGTCCGACCCCGACCACCAGTACGGGCACGAGAAGATCGAGTTCTTCAGCAGCGGGGTGGAGGGGGCACTGGTGTTCGCCGCCGGCGGGGGGAGCATCTACTACGCCGTTCACCGCCTGCTCGACCCGAAGACACCCGACGACCTCGGCATCGGCACCCTGCTGGCGGTGGCCGCGTCGGCCGTTAACTTCGCGGTCGGGCTGGTGCTCCTGCGGGTGGGCCGGCGGCATGGGTCGATCATCCTGGAGGCCGACGGCCACCACCTGATGACCGACGTGCTCACCACTGCCGGTGTGCTGGCCGGGCTGGGGTTGGGCTGGCTGACCGGGCTATGGTGGTTCGACCCGTTGGCGGCGCTGGTGGTCGGGGTGCAGATCGGGTTTACCGGCTTCCGACTGGTCCGCCGGTCGTTTGATGGGCTGATGGACCGGGCACTTCCGGCCGACGACCTGAGCCGCATTCGCGCCGCCATCACCGCCGAGCTACCGCCGGGCACGACCTTTCACCACCTGCGGACCCGGCAGGCCGGGCGGCGGAAGTTCGTCGACTTCCACCTACTGGTGGACGGTGGGCAAAGCGTACGAGATGGCCATACACTGGCGCACCGAGTGGAGGAGGGCTTGCTGCGGGCTGTGCCAGGGCTGGAGGTCACCATCCATATCGAGCCGATCGACGAGCGGGCGAGTTGGGAAGAGGCAGCGCTCAAGCGGTTGGGCGAGGAGCACACCCCGGCTCCCGTACTCCCGACGCCGCCGATCGACGACTGATCCTCTGAACCCGGCTACAATTCCTGCCATGTCCGACACCTTTCTGATGCACCGCGCGCTTGCCCTGGCCGGGCGCGGCCGCGGGGCCGTGGAACCGAACCCGATGGTTGGGGCGGTGGTGACCGACGCCACTGGCACCGTCGTCGGCGAGGGATGGCACGAGCGGTTCGGCGGGCCGCACGCCGAGGTCCACGCCTTCGCCGCCGCCGGCGATCGTGCCCGCGGAGGGACGCTCTACCTCACCCTAGAGCCGTGCTGCCACCAGGGGAAGACTCCCCCCTGCACCGACGCGGTGTTGCGGTCCGGCGTTCGGCGAGTGGTGGCAGCGATGGCCGATCCGTTCCCGAAAGTCGCCGGCGGTGGCATCGGGCTGTTGAGAGCGGGTGGGGTAACGGTGGACGTGGGCCTATGTGAAGCCGAAGCGCGAACGCTGAACGCACCCTACCTGAAATTGCTCGCCACCGGCATGCCATGGGTGATCGCCAAGTGGGCGATGAGCCTGGATGGGAAGATCGCTACCCGCACCGGCGATTCCAAATGGATCAGCAACGAGACGAGCCGGCGGCGAGTACATGACCTCCGCGGGCGGGTCGATGCGATTGTGGTGGGCCGCGTGACGGTGTTCGCCGACGACCCGCTGCTAACGGCCCGACCGCCCGGCCCGCGGGTGGCGGCCCGTGTGGTGATGAGCGCGAGCGGAGACTTACCCGCGAAGTGCAAGCTTCTCGACACGATCGACGAGGCGCCGGTGATCGTGTACACCACGCCGGAGAATGAAGGGAAGTTGCGGGCGTGGAGCAAATGCGGTGCGGAGGTGATTGCGTTGAGCCGCGAGACAACGCCGAGCGTGCGAGACGTCTTGCACGACCTCGGCCGCCGGCGGTTCACCAACATCCTCATCGAAGGCGGAGCGGGCGTCCTCGGTTCGTTCCTCGACGCCGACGCGATCGATGAGGTTCAGGCCTACGTCGCCCCAGTGCTGATCGGCGGTGTGGTTGCACGGTCGCCGGTCGGCGGGGAGGGCGTCGAATGGGTGCAAAACGCGAAGCGTTTCGGCGACGTGACGACGGAGGTGATTGACGGCGACGTGTGGGTGCGGGCGAAACGGAACGAGCCGGGACCGTCTGTGAACGGGTGATTCAACCTCCGCTCACAGGCGGTCCCAACTCGTGGTCACCTTACGCCTTCTCACCGATCAGGTCCCAGCCCTTGCGGTATTCGCCCTTGATGTACTTCATTGCCTCGTCGTTGCCGCTCACCTTCATGTTCGGCCCATCCCACTCGAACGCCTTGCCGGTGCGGATGGCCACGTTCCCGAGCAGGAAGGCTTCAGTGAGCAGGGCGGCGTAGTCGAAGTTGGCCAGGGCGAGGGCCGGCTTGTTTTCCTTGATCGCCTGCACCCATTCGTCCTTCTGCCCCTGGTCGCCCTTGTTGTTGACTGCCATCGTTTCCGGCTTGGTGTCTCCGCCGGTCTTTTTTCCAGTCTCGAAGAACACGTTCGCCCCGTAGTCGTCCGGCGAGTAGGCAATGCCCTTCTCGCCCACCACGATCGACCCGCTATCCACCAACTTGGTCGCCCCGGACACCTTCAGCGCCTTCTGGATCAGTTCCTCGGGTGGGAGCACTTTCTTGTTGTCCCGCTTGCCCTCGTACCAGTGCAGGGTGACAGGCACCATCTCGCCCCGCTGGGGGAACTGCATGGTGACGTGTGCCCAACTTGGGCAGGTTTCGGGGTTCACGTCGCCGGCTTCGGCCGACACCTTCGTCGGGTGAGCCAGTTTGAGTCCCATGAACAGCATGTTAGCCGTGTGGCAGGCCATGTCGCCAATCGCCCCGGTGCCGTAGTCCCACCAGCCGCGCCAGTTGAAGTCGTGGTAGGTACGCCCACCGACGTAGGGGCGGGCGGGCGCTTTGCCCAGGAACTCGTCCCAGTGCAAAGTCTTCGGCACCTCGTCGGTCTTATTCGGCCGCTTCATCACCTTCGGTGCCTGCGGCCACACCGGCCGGTTGGTCCACACGTGGACCTCCTTCACCGCCCCGAGTTCCCCCTTCTGGAGCAACTCGGCCGCCCGCCGCAGGCCGTTGGCGGCGGTGCCCTGGTTGCCCATCTGCGTGCAGACCTTGTACTTCCGCGCCACCTCCATCATCATCCGGGCCTCGAACACCGTGTGTGTCAGCGGCTTCTGCACATACACATGCTTGCCCAACCGCATGGCCGGAATAGCGGCGGTGGCATGGTGGTGGTCCGGGGTGCTCACCGTCACCGCGTCCACGTCCTTGAACACCGGGTCGTCGAACAACTTGCGGTAGTCGGTGAACGTCTTCGCCTTCGGCCACTTCTTCGCCTTGTTGCCCAGGAACTTGTCGGTTTCGTCCACATCGACCAGAGCAATCACGTCGCCCAGATTGCCGGCGTTGTCGATGTCACTGCTCCCTTTACCACCGACGCCGATGCCGGCGAAACGCAGGCGGGAGTTGGAGTCGGCGGCACGGACGATGGAAAATGCCGGGCCGGTGAACAGGTAACCGAGACTACCGGCGGCGGCCGCCTTGAGCACGGAACGGCGAGACAGATTGCGGGCCATCGAGAGAGGCTCCCCCGCGGAGGTGCGGGTACGGGGAACGGGTGGGCGCGGGCCATCCGCCCGCGTGCGGAGCAGTGTAACCGCAAGCGGTGGGTGCTGGCCAGTGGCGCCCGTGACCAAGCAGTTGCTGATCCCACCGCGGGTGTCAATCCGCGCCGACCACGATTTGATCTTTTGGGAGGCGATGTTCGGGGAAATCAGAGGTTCAGCATCACCCTCCGGTACTGGGTGAAGGGCAACAAGCCATACCGTGAGGAACAATCCTGTCGCTGCCCCACAGAGGGAGAAACACGGCCAAGCACTCCTACGGCTCACCGCTCATCGGTTTGGGATTCGGTACACTGACTCCCGCCAATAGTGTTTCGGAGCCTGCCATGTCCGCCACGTCACCGTCGCCGTCCGCCTACTCCCCCGGCCTCGAAGGGGTCGTCGGCGGGGAGACGGCCGTTTCGTGCATCGACGACGGCCTGCGGTACCGCGGCTACCCGGTCGGAGAACTGTGCGAGAAGGCCACATTCGATGAAGTGGCCCACCTGCTGCTCCACGGCGACCTACCCACCGCCAAACAACTCGCCGACTTCCAGGCGCGGGTGACGACCGCCCGCCGTATCCCCGAGCCGGTGAAGCAACTCTACCCGCACACCCCCCGCTGGGCGTACCCACTCGACGCCCTCCGCACGGCGGTGAGCATGGTGGCCTTGTTCGACCCAGACGCAACGGACAACAGCCACGAGGCGAACGTGCGGAAGGCCGAGCGGCTCCTCGGCCAAATGCCGGTGATGGTGGCCGACCAGTACCGCGTGATGAAGGGCTTGCAGCCGGTGATGGCCAAGCCCGAACTGGGGCACTCGGCCAATTTCCTGTACATGCTCCGCGGCACCGAGCCGACCCCCGAAGAAGTGCGGGCGCTCGACGTGTCGCTCATCCTGTACGCCGAGCACGAGTTTAACGCCAGCACGTTCACCGCCCGCGTCATCGTGTCCACGCAATCGGATTTGCACAGCGGCATTGTCGGGGCGATCGGGGCGCTCAAGGGGCCGCTGCACGGCGGGGCGAACGAGAAGGTGATGGACGTGGTGCGGGCGGCCGGCGGGCCGGACACGGCCGAGCAGTGGACACTCGACGCCCTCGCCCGCAAGGAGCGGATCATGGGGTTCGGGCACCGGGTGTACAAGGCCGGCGACGTGCGGGCGGGCATCCTGAAGGGGTACGCCAAGGCCGCGGCGGCCACACCGGAGTTTCAGAAGTGGGAGGCGACGGCCGACGTGATCGAGCGGGTGATGGCCGAGAAGAAGAACATGTTCCCGAACCTCGACTGGCCGGCGGGTCGGCTGTACCACGCGATGGGGCTGGAGATCCCGCTGTACACCCCCATGTTCGCCATGAGCCGCATCACCGGGTGGGCGGCGCACGTCATCGAGCAGACCGACCACAACCGCCTCATCCGCCCGCGGTCGCTGTAACCATTTCGGACCACGCGGCGGCGAGTTTGGTGAACACCGGGCCAGGCCAGGGGTAATCCTGAACGTCTTTCAACATCAGATACCGCCGCACACCAGCGGTACCGAACGCGGACCCCGCCAACAACAATTCCGACACGCCATCCTCTGCTCGGCCGAAGGCCCAACTCGACCGTTCGCGGACTTCGACACCGATCCGTGGAGCCAGTTCCAACACTACCCGGAGGCTGATTGAATCGAGTACGGACCCGGCGGCAGGGTACTCGATCACTCCCTCCTTCACTGTGAGAACCGCACCGACGGCAGTGTCTGGTACGTCCTTCTCTGCCACCAGCACCGGCACCAACCCCGGCCCGCGGGTGGTTTGATTCGCCGCCCACCAGTGAATCCGGCTGCGGTGTTTCACACCGGCGGGGATTTCGTCAAAGTCCGGTAGGAGGCCAGCCATTGCCAGTACCACCCCCTCCGTGAAGAACCGCCGGTAGCGGTCCTTCGGGATCGGGAACGTGTGCATCATCACGGTCGGTGGGCCGTTGTTGGTGCCAACCATGTACCCAAGCGGGCCGGGGGTGGCGAAGGTGATCAGCGCCAAGTCGTCGGTCGCGGGCAGACCCTTCGTGTTCTCCGCCACCAGCGTTTCGGCGGCGGCGGTCAGTTCCTCATCCGAGTACGGCAGCGGGACGAAACACACTTCGGCGTCGCGGCGCAGGCGGGCGAGGTGATCGGGCCAGCGGAACAGTACGGCAGCGGGACGAAACACACTTCGGCGTCGCGGCGCAGGCGGGCGAGGTGATCGGGCCAGCGGAACAGCTGGTGGGCGTAGGTGCGGCAGAAGTCGGTGACGGTCGCCCCGAACACGAACCCGGCGTCGTGCGGGGGGATGGCCAGTTCGGAGTACGGCACGATGCGGCCGTTGTGGAAGGCGAGAGACACGCTACTTCTCCAACTCCGCCACCAGCGCCCGGAGGAACGGCTCGGCGTCGGACACGATGCCCACCGTCTGAGTGCTGCCGCGGTCCATGAGTTTCGTCACCGTCGCCGGGTTGATGTCCACGCACGCCACCTTCACGCTCGCCGGCAGGATGTTTCCCACCGCCACGCTGTGCAGGGTCGTCGCCACCATCAGGCAGAAGCCGGTGCCGGAGACGTGCTTCCGCATCTCGGTCTGCGCTTGCAGCACGTCGGTGATGACTTCCGGGATCGGCCCATCGTCACGGATGCTGCCGCACAGCACGACCGGGATCCCGCGACTCACGCACTCGTACATGATGCCCGACTTCAGCTTGCCGGCGTCGATGGCGCCCCGGATGCCTCCCAGCCGGCGGATGGTGTTGATCGTCCGCAGGTGGTGTTCGTGCCCCTCGTCGGTCGGCAGGCCGTGGTCGAGCGATACGCCCAAGCTGGTGCCGTAGAACGCCTGTTCCATGTCATGGGTGGCGAGGGCGTTGCCGGCGAACAGCACATTCAGGAAGCCCATGCGGATCATCTTCACCACCAACTCCGCCCCACCGGTGTGGACGACCGCCGGCCCGAGCACAGCCATCACCTTCTCGCCCGCCGCCTTCGCCTTCCGCATCGCCCCGGCGATCTCCCGCACGCTCACCGCCTTCGGCCGCTCGCTGCTTACTGGGCTGCTCATGAACTCGAACATGCTCCCCTTGCGTACCTCCGCTTCCGGCGGGAACACGCGGGTGCCGCCGCGGCCGACCACCACCCGATCACCCACTTTCACGCTCGTCATCGGCAGACAGCGGGCGGAGCCACCGTCGATTACAATGCCGCAGTCCATCTCCTGATTCTGCACGTCCACCCACTTCCCGCCGACCCGCACCTGGGTGCGAAAGTTGGTGCTGCAATAGAACCCGTCGGGGAACGCCCCGGCCACATCGGCGGCGGTGGTGGTGCAGTCCTTCGGGTGGGCGCTCACCGCTCCATGCGGGTGGATTTCGGCGAGGATGGCATCAAGGATTGCGGCGGAATCGGCGCGGATCTCGATGCGAGCGGAACTCGTATCGTCCTGTCGCTCGCCGAGTTGGAACTGCTCAATGTGGTAGGTGCCCCCGCGGGTGAGCACGGCGTCGAGCACTTTCGGCAGCAGGAGCGAATCGACGATGTGCCCGTGCATCTCGACGTGCTCAACGAACGGTTTTTTCGACATGGCGACACCTGGGTTGTTGAGTGCGGGTACGGAGTCACGGAGTGTGATGGTTTCACCTGGTCAGTCCGTTCCCAGTTCCATTATTTGTCCGCAAACAGCTTGTAGGCCTCCTCCACACTGCCACTCTTCTGATCCCCAGTGTGGGCATAGGCGGCGTACTTCAGCTTCAGGTGCTCCCCCTTTTTCAAGGTGACCAGTTCGGTCTTCCCCTTCTGGCTGGGGAACGATTTGTCACGGCCGAACGGGTTGGCCGCCACCAGACCGTAGGCCCGCCCGTGGCTGGTCGCCCGCACGGGGTTTTTGGGGTGGTCGAACACGCTCAGCCCGACCTCCTTGCCCTCCACCTTGCCCGAGTAGTCCATCCAGTCGATCGGCTGACCCCAGATCGGCTTTTCGGTGGTGCGATCGTGGTCGGCGGTGAATGTGCCGCCGGGGTTCTTCGGAGCGCCGATCGCTTCGTGTACGCGGGTACCGAAGGCCCCTTCCTTCGTATCGCCAAAGGTGATGCCGCAGACGCCGGCGTGCAAGTCGATGTCGAACGCGACCAGGTAGCCCTTGTCGAGTTTCCGCACCGTCAGCACCCGTACCTCGTCCAGAATCTTCTCCCCGTCCGGCGTCCGCCATTCGTTCCTGGTGATCACGCTCACCCCGCCCGTCTCGGCCTTCGGTTCGCCGACCTCCACGCACACGATCTTCCCGTGCCCCTCGTGCTCGCTCCAGAAATCGACCCCGGCCACCCGTTTGTCGGACGACTTCGTCTTGAGGGTGATACCCTCGGGGATCACGTCCCCGTGGCAGAACCACACCGAACGGTGGTGTTTGTGGTCGGCTGGCATGGTCTGCGTCACCCGTGTTCCGCCAGGGGCGTTCAGCGGCCAGAAGTGAGGTTTGGGGATATCCCCACCGAACACGTACTTGGTGACGAGCGCATCCCCGTCCTTGAACTCGACGGCGTCTTTCGTCTTGGTGGCGGTCAGTCCGGCGGCGAAAAGCGGAGCGGAAGCGAGGAGCAGGGCGGCGAGGGGTCGCATGGGAGAGGCCCACGGGGGAAAGGGGGAGTTAGTGTAGGACGGGGTGAACGACCGGTGATCGTATGAGGATGACTCAGGATCGGAACCAGTGGCCAGCCGCTCCACCCGTCCCACCGCCGCTCGCCCCTACAATGCCCCCGGTTCTGTTCCTCTCTCGGCGACCTCGACCATGACCGACTGGCCTCTGCCCCGTGGGTACCGATTCGCGGGCGTCGTGACGAAACTGCGGAGCGAACCCGACCGCCGCGACGTGGCCGTCATCATTGCGGACGAACCGTCCGCCGCTGCGGGTGTGTTCACCCAGAACCGCGTCTGCGCCGCCCCGGTGCAGGTGAGCAGGCAACGAGTACCGAGTGCCAACGCGCGGGCCATTGTGATCTGCTCCGGCAACGCCAACGCCTGCACCGGTGAACAGGGCTTGCGAGACGCCGAACGCATGGCGGAGATCGTGGCGACCGAACTCGGCTGCTCGCCCGAACAGGTGCTGGTGGCGAGCACCGGGGTGATCGGCCGGCCGCTGCCGATGCCCATTCTCGAAGCCGGCATCCCGAAGGCGGTTCACACCGCGACCGCCACCCGCGAGGGGTTGATCGACGCCGCCCACGCCATCCTCACCACCGACACCCGCATCAAGGTGGCGGTACACGAACTGAAGTTGAGCGGTAGCACGTTCACGGTCGCCGGGTTCGCGAAAGGGGCGGCCATGATCGGCCCGAACATGGCGACCATGCTCGGGTTCGTGCTCACCGACGCATCGGTGTCGCCGGCCGACCTGAACCGCATCCTGAAGCGTGCGGCCGACCAGAGCTTCAACTGTATTTCAGTGGAGGGGCACACCAGCACCAACGATACCGTCTTCGCCCTCGCCCACGGCGGCACCCCGCTCACTGGCAACGACCTGGAAGCGTTTGCTGGGGCCATCGACGCAGTGTGCGGCGAACTCTCTCGCAAGATCGCCGCCGACGCCGAGGGGGCCGAGCACCTCATCACGATCGACGTGGAAGGCTGCCGATCCGACGCCGAGGCCCGCACAATAGCGAAGGCGATCGCCGAGAGCGCGCTGGTGAAGTCGGCGGTGTACGGGGCCGACCCGAACTGGGGGCGGGTGGTGAGCGCTGCCGGCTACTGCGGAGTACCGTTCGACGAGAAGGAACTGAGCCTCTGGATGGGCGACATGCTGTTGTTTCGCGACGGCACCCCCCTGCCCTTCGACGCCCCCACCGCCAGTACCTACCTGAAAACCAACCGCGAGGTCCACTTCCGCCTGACGCTCAAGAGCGGCCATGGGCGATGCCGGTTCTACACCAGCGATCTGACGCCGGAGTACGTGAAACTGAACGCGGACTACACAACGTGATCGTTCGCCGCACGATGAGGAGGGATGAAGCGTGATGCGAAATGAAAACATTGAATGTCAGGAATTCCCCGCCGCTTCGCGACACGGGATTTGAGTTGCTGATTTGTTCGGATCGTTTCTTTCTCGTCATTCATCGTGCGGCGAAAAATGCCCGACCTCCTCCGCCTCGAATCGCTCACCCGCACGTTCGGCCGCCGCACGGCGCTCGACGCGGTGACCCTCACGCTCCCGCCGGGGCGGGTCGGGCTGCTCGGGCCGAACGGGGCGGGCAAATCGACGCTGCTCAAACTGCTGATGGGCCTGCTCCCGCCGAGCAGTGGAAAGGGGTGGGTGCTCGACCAACCGCTCGGCGGCGATGCCAACTGGCGGCTGCGGCGGCTGATTGGTTTCATGCCCGAGGCCGACGCCCTGGTGCCGGGGTTAACCGGTGTGGAGTACGTTGCCCTGGCCGGCGAGCTATACGGCATGAGCCGCAAGCAGGCCCTCCGTCGCGGGCACGAGGTGCTGACATACCTGGAGTTGGAAGAGGCCCGCTACCGCAAGGTGGAGGAATACAGTGCCGGCATGAAGCAGCGGGCGAAGCTGGCCCAGGCACTCGTTCACGACCCGCCGGTGCTGCTGCTCGATGAGCCGACAAGCGGCCTCGACCCGGCCGGGCGGGACGCCATGCTAAGGCTCATCCTCGAACTCGGTCGCGAGCATGGGAAGAGCGTGATCCTGAGCACGCACCTGCTGGCCGACGTGCGGGCGGTGTGCGAGCGGGTGGTCGTCCTCACGGGTGGCAAACTGGCCAACGTCGGCACGGTGGACGAACTGTGCGCCCGCCGCGACGACCGCTTCAAACTACGGGTGAGCGGGAACACAGCCGCGTTTCGCGATGCTCTTCGCAGACTGCGAGTTGAGGTCCGCGGAGACGAAAACGACCTGTGGGTAACGGTGCCAGCCGGGTGGGAGCCACGCGAGTTCTTCGTGCTGGCCGCCGAGTCCGCCGCCGTCGTCCGCAGCCTGACCCGCGACGACCAAACACTCGACGAGTTGTTCCTACAGCCGGCGAGCGGGAGGCGTCAGCCCCCTGCTTCACCCAACATACCAGGGGGCTGACGACCCCCGCTCGCCACCACGAGTACCAGGGGGCTGACGACCCCCGCTCGCCACCACGAGTACCAGGGGGCTGACGACCCCCGCTCGCCACCCCGAGGCCCGCCCCATGCGACCCGCCTTGCTCGCCCTGCTCTTCGCCTCTGGGCTCTGTGCTGCCCCGCCGAACATCGTGCTGATCGTCGCCGACGACCTCGGCTCGGCTGAACTCGGCTGCTACGGGCAGAAGCTCATCAAGACGCCACATCTCGATGAACTGGCCGCCGGCGGGATGAAGTTCACCCAGTTCTACAGTGGGCAGGCGGTGTGCGCCCCATCGCGGTGTACGCTCATGACCGGCAAGCACACCGGGCACGCTGCCGTCCGCGACAACCGCGAGGCGCCCAACAAGGCCGAAGGACAACTGCCCATGCCGGCGGGCGAAGTGACCGTCGCCACCCTGCTGAAGAGGCACGGGTACGCCACCGGGGCAATGGGCAAGTGGGGCCTCGGCATGTTCGGCACCACCGGCGACCCGCTCAAGCACGGGTTCGACCTCTTCTACGGGTACAACTGCCAGCGGCACGCCCACACCCACTACCCGACGTACTTGTACCGCAACGCCGAGCGGTTCGAATTGAAAGGCAACGACGGAGCGAAAGGCGACAGCTTCACGCAAGACCTGTTCGAGAAGGAGGCCCTCGACTTCATCACGACGAACAAGGCCAAGCCATTTTTCCTCTTCCTGCCGTTCACCGTGCCACACGTGGCGGTGCAGGTGCCCGACGACTCGCTGAAGGAGTACGAGGGCAAGCTCGGCGATGACCCGGCCTACGACGGCAAGAAGGGGTATCGCGTTCACCCCGCCCCGCACGCCGGGTATGCGGCGATGGTGACGCGGATGGATCGCAGCGTCGGGCGGATCGTCGCCAAGTTGAAGGAACTGAAGCTCGACGACAACACGCTGATCCTGTTTACCTCCGACAACGGGCCGACGCACAACGTCGGTGGCGCGGACAGCACCTTCTTCAAGTCGGCCGGCGACCTGCGGGGGTTGAAGGGAAGCCTGTACGAGGGCGGCATCCGGGTGCCACTCGTCGCCTATTGGCCGGGGAAGATCAAGGCGGGCACTACGTGCGACACGCCGTTCGCCTTCTGGGACGTGCTGCCCACCCTCTGCGAGGTCACTGGGGCCGACACCCCGAAGGGGCTGGACGGCCTCTCGTTCCTGCCCACGCTCCTCGGCAAGGGAGGGCAGAAGACGCACGACTTCCTTTACTGGGAGTTCCCCGGCTATGGCGGGCAGCAGGCAGTGCGGGAGGGCGACTGGAAGGCGGTGCGGCAGAAACTCGGGCAGAAAAAGATCGTCACGGAACTCTACGACCTGAAGACCGATCCGAACGAGACGACCGACGTAGCCGCGAAGCACCCCGACGTGGTGAAGCAGTTGGAGAAGCGGATGGTCGAGCAGCACGTTCCCAACGTCAACTTCCCGCTCCAGGCCATCGACAAATAGCAGTGGTCGCCTGGATGGGAACGGAGTGACCGGGTGGAGCTCCACCCGGTCGCTCGTTCCAGGTTCCGCCTGCTCCTTCCCGCTGCCACTCCGGCAGTCACCGATTTCCTAGCATTTTCAGGCGATTAGCCCGATTTTTGTTCTGGCACGCCGGTTGCAATGGCCCCCTCCACCACGAGGAACCGGCCATGAACCCCGAACGGCTGACCGAGAAGGCCCGCGACGCCGTCGCCGGCGCACAGAAGATCGCTGCCCGGCTGGATCACCAGTCGATCGATGTCGAACACCTGTTGCTCTCCCTGCTCGACCAGGAGAAGGGGCTGGCCGCCGCCGTGCTGAACAAGGCCGGCGTGAGCACCGACGCCCTCACCATCCGTGTGCAACGCGAGGTGGAGAAACTGCCGAAGGTCGGCCGCGTCGAGAACCAGGGCGTGACCGCTCGGTTCAGCAAGGTATTCGACGCCGCCGAGGGTGAGGCGAAGAAGCTGAAGGACGAGTACGTTTCGGTCGAACACTTCCTGCTCGCCATCACCGACGACCGCGGGGCGGCCGGCGGCATTTTGAAGGAGTTCGGCGTCAGCCGTGAGCGGTTGCTGCGGGCGCTGCAAGAGGTCCGCGGCAGTCAGCGGGTGACCACGCAGAACCCCGAAGAGACGTACCAGGCGCTCGAGAAGTACGGCCGCGACCTCACCGACTTCGCCAAACGTGGCAAGCTCGACCCCGTCATCGGCCGCGACGAAGAAATCCGCCGGGTGATTCAGATCCTCTCCCGCCGCACCAAGAACAACCCGGTGCTGATCGGCGAGCCGGGCGTCGGCAAGACGGCGGTGGTGGAAGGGCTCGCCCAGCGGATCGTTCGCGGCGACGTGCCGGAGGGGCTGAAGGACAAGAAGATCGTCGCTCTTGACATGGGAGCACTGATCGCCGGGGCGAAGTACCGCGGGGAGTTCGAGGAGCGGCTGAAGGCGGTGTTGAAGGAGGTCACCTCGGCCGAGGGGGACATCGTCCTGTTCATCGACGAACTGCACACGGTCGTCGGGGCGGGCAAGGCCGACGGGGCAATGGACGCCGGCAACCTGCTCAAGCCGATGCTCGCCCGCGGCGAACTGCACTGCATCGGCGCGACTACGCTCGACGAGTATCGGCAGCACGTCGAGAAGGATGCGGCCCTGGAGCGACGCTTCCAGCAGGTGCTAATCGACCAGCCGACCGTCGAGGATACCATCAGCATCCTCCGCGGGCTGAAGGAGAAGTACGAGGTCCACCACGGCGTGCGGATCAAGGACGCGGCGCTGGTGGCGTCGGCGGTGCTCTCGAACCGCTACATCTCGGACCGCTTCCTGCCGGACAAGGCCATCGACCTGATGGACGAAGCCGCCGCCAAGCTGCGCACCGAGATCGACAGCATGCCGACGGAGTTGGACGAGATTTCCCGGCGGGTGATGCAACTGGAGATCGAACGCGAAGCCCTGAAAAAAGAGACCGACGCGATCAGCCGCGACCGGCTCGGCAAGCTCGAAAAGGAACTCGCCGACGCCAAGGCCGACGCCGACGCCCTCAAGGCCCGCTGGCAGGCCGAGAAGGCCGACGTGCAGAACGTGCGGCAGGTGAAGGAGCAGATCGAAGACGTAAAACGCCAGGTCGAACTGGCCGAGCGGAACTACGACCTGAACCGGGCGGCCGAACTCAAGTACGGCAAGCTGCCGGACCTCCAGAAACAACTCGCCGGTCTGGAGGCAGCGCAGAACGCTGCGGCCGGCAAAGCCCGGCTGCTGAAAGAGGAGGTGGGGGAGGAGGACATCGCCGCGGTGGTGAGCCGCTGGACCGGGGTACCCGTCACCAAGCTGCTGAGTGGCGAGAAGGAGAAACTCCTCCA
>JALOQR010000050.1 GCA_025459365.1 Fimbriiglobus sp. | reverse complement strand
CACACCCCATACCTGGAACCCGACGATGGCCAAGAAAGCTGAATCTGTGAACCTGAAGCCGCTCGACGACCGCCTGGTGGTGAGCGTGAGCGACGCGACTGAGAAGACCGCCGGCGGCATCCTGCTGCCGGACACCGCCAAGCAGAAGCCTCAGCAGGGCACCGTCGTCGCCGTCGGCCCCGGCCGGTTGCTCGACAACGGCACCCGCGCTCCGATGGCCGTGGCCATCGGCGACACCGTGCTGTTCGGCAAGTACAGCGGCTCGGACGTGGAAGTCGGCGGGGTCGAGTACAAGATCCTCCGCGAGTCCGACGTGCTCGGCAAGCTGGCGAAGTAACCACCCCACCCCAAAAAACAGTTCACCGCAGAGGGCGCTGAGAGCGCGGAGATCGAGGAGAAGTTTTCATCTTCTCTCCGCTCCCTCCGCGCCCTCCGCGGTGAAATCTTCGGAACCAACCCACCATGGCCAAACAACTGCTCTACACCGACGACGCCCGCAAGAAGCTGCTGGCGGGCGCCGAAAAACTGGCGAAGGCGGTCGGCGTCACCCTCGGGCCGACCGGGCGGAACGTCATCATCGACAAGTCGTTCGGCGGCCCGGCCGTGACGAAGGACGGCGTGACCGTCTCGAAAGAGATCGAACTGCCCGATCCATTCGAGAACATGGGCGCCAAACTGGTGAACGCCGTCGCTCAAAAGACGAACGACGCCGCCGGCGACGGCACCACCACCGCCACCGTGCTCGCCCTGGCCATCTACCAGGAAGGCCTGCGGAACATCACCGCCGGGGCCAACCCGATGGGCGTGAAGCGGGGCATCGACAAGGCCGTGGAGAAGGCCGTCGAACACCTGGAGACGATCAGCAAGAAGCCGAGCGACATGAAGGAGAACGACGTCGAGTTCGTCGCCACCATCTCGGCCAACAACAACAAGACCATCGGCAAGATGATGGCCGAGGCCATCCAGCGGGTCGGCAACGACGGCGTCATCACCATCGAAGAAGGCAAGACGAGCGAGACGAAGGTCGACTACGTCGAGGGGATGCAGTTCGACAAAGGCTTCATCAGCCCGTACTTCGTGGTCAACACCCCCGACCTGAAGTGGGAGGCCCAGAAGCCCCTCATCCTGCTGTACGAGAAGAAGCTGAGCAACGTCCGCGAGTTCCTGCCGCTGCTGGAGAAGGTGGCCCAGGCCCGCCGCCCGCTGCTCATCATCGCCGAAGACGTGGAAGCCGAAGCCCTGCAAATGCTGGTGGTGAACAAGCTGCGGAACCTGATCGACGTGTGCGCGGTGAAGGCCCCCGGGTTCGGCGACCGCCGCAAGGCCATGATGGGCGACATCGCCACCCTGACCGGCGGCACGTTCGTGTCCGAAGACCTGGGCGTAGCCCTGGAGAACGTGACCCTCGAACACCTCGGCACGGCCGACAACGTGACGGTCGACAAGGAAAACTGCACCATCATCTGCGAGACGAAGGACAAGAAGCGAGACGCGGCGGTACAGGCCCGTGTCGCCCAGATCCGCACGCAGATGGAGCAGACGGAGAGCAGCTACGACAAGGAGAAGTTCTCCGAGCGGCTGGCCAAGCTGGTCGGCGGGGTGGCCATCATCCGCGTCGGGGCGGCCACGGAAGCCGAAATGAAGAACCAGAAGGACCTGATCGAAGATGCCCTGCACGCCACCCGGGCGGCCGTGCTTGAAGGCATCGTGCCGGGCGGCGGGGTGGCCCTGCTGCGGTGCGTGCCAGTGGTCGAGAAACTGGCCGAGAAGCTCAAGGGCGACGAGCAGATCGGGGCCGAGATCGTCATGCGGGCGCTCTCCAAGCCGATCCGCACCATCGCCACCAACTGCGGCGAAGACGGGGCAGTGATCGCCGACGAGGTGCTCACCCGCGGGGAGAAGAGCGCCGCCATCGGGTACAACGCCAACACCGGCGAATACGTCGACATGTTCAAGGAAGGCATCATCGACCCGACGGTGGTGACCAAGAGCGCCCTGACCAACGCCGCCAGCATCGCCGGCCTGATGCTCACCACCGAAGTGATGATCACCAAGGTGGAAGAAGAGGACGAGAAGAGCAACAAGGTGGCCGGGGCCGTGGCCTGATGACGCCCCGGAGGGGCCGTCGGGTGTAGCCCAGGGCGGAAGCCCTGGGCAGACGCCATCAAACGGATTCCGCCCCGGAGGGGCCGGCGGGCCAAGCGTTCGCCGGCCCCTCCGGGGCGGGACGGTTTGTGGGAGTGGCGTTCCCCAGGGCTTCCGCTCTGGGCTATACCCGACGGCCGCTCCGCGGCGGAGTGATTGGTGGTTTGCACGGTGGCGTAGAATTCGGAGTTGCTGACAGCGGACCGACCGATGCCCGAGCCAAGCGCCCACTTGGTGTTCCTCCGATCTGGCGGTTTGTTGCTCGTCAAACGTCCGGACTGGGACTGGAGGCGGTTGCAAGACGAGGTCGAAGACTACATGGCATCGCTCGGTCCGGGGACGGCGGCGGAAATCGCCGGACACTTCACCCTCGATTACGGCGAGGATGATTCGCGGTGGCCGATCCGCCGGTCGGTGATTGAGGCGTTCATGCTGTCTGGTTGTTGGCTGATGTCGGACGGGGAAGCGGGTGCGACCCCCTGACTCCTGGCCCCCGAACCCTGACCCCCGCTGCACATGGCCAAACGCGACTACTACGAAGTGCTGGAGGTGACGAAGACCGTCACCACCGACGAATTGAAGGTATCGTACCGCAAGCTGGCCATGCGGTACCACCCCGACCGCAACCCCGGCGACGCCGAGGCCGAGGCCAAGTTCAAGGAGGCCACCGAGGCGTTCGAGGTGCTCGCCGACCCGCAGAAGCGGGCCGCCTACGACCGCTACGGCCACGAAGGGCTGCAGGGGATGGGCGGCGGCGGCGGTGGTGGCCAGCAAGTACAGGTGGACCTGAGCGATCTGCTCGGCGACCTGTTCGGCGGGTTCTTCGGTGCCCAGGGGGGCGGGCGGCGCTCAGGCCCGCAACCCGGCCGCGATGTGCAAGTCATTCTCGACATCGACCTCGCCGAAGCCGCCCGCGGCGTCACGAAAAAAGTGACCGTGCAGCGGGAAGACCACTGCGGCACCTGCAACGGCACCGGAGCCAAGCCGGGCACCAAGGTGACGAGCTGCAAGCGGTGCGGCGGACAGGGTGAGGTGATCGTCCAGCAGATGTTCATCCGCATGCGGCAGCCCTGCCGGGCGTGCAATGGATCAGGCGAGATCGTCACCGACCCGTGCGGGACGTGCCGTGGGGCGGGCAACGTGGTCGGCCGGCAGGAGGTCGAGGTGAAAGTGACGCCGGGCGTCGATACCGGCGACCGCATCCGATACACCGGCCAGGGCGACGTGGGCGACCCAGGTGCCCCGCGGGGGAACCTGGAGTTTGCCATCCGGGTCAAGGAGCACAAGTTCTTCCAGCGAGACGGGCAAAACCTGGTCTGCCAGTGGCCGATCACCTTCGCCCAGGCAGCGCTCGGTGGGCCGGTCGAGATCACCACTCTCGTCGGCGAGAAGGTGAAGTACGAACTCCCTCGCGGCATCCAGACGCACGAAGTCATCCGCCTGAGCGGGCACGGCATGCCCCCCCGCCGCGGCGGGCGAACCGGCGACCTACTCGTCCAGGTGGTGGTGGACACCCCGCAGTCGCTCACCCCGGAGCAGGAGCAACTGTTCCGCCGGTTGGCCGAACTGGACAAGAGCCACGTCGGCCCGCCATCGAAGAAGAGCTTCTTCAGCAAGCTGAAAGACCTGTTCGGCGCTGAGGAGAAATAGCAGCACGGGACGCGGACCATCGACCGGCGATTTCGCCAACACCGTCACCCTTGAACCACCCCGATGAGCACTGAACCGACCCCCGACGCCCCTGTTGACCTCACCTCCGCCCCGGCGGACGAGTCGGCCGCGAAAGTGGCCAAACTCGAAGCCCAGTTGCACGACTACAAACTGCTCGTCGCCGACCTGCAGACCAGCGCCCGACGGCTGAACGAGGATGCGGCCAAGCAGCGGAAGTACTTCGCCGAACCGCTCGCCCTGGATGTACTCGGCCTGCTCGACAACCTGGAGCGGGCGACCGAGGCCGCCAAACAGAAGGGCGAAGGTGGCATCCTGCTCGACGGAGTGGCGAAGACCATTCAGGCCGCCCTGGAGATGCTCAAGCGACACGCCGTACAGAGGATCGTCGTCGATACCGGTGCCGCGTTCGACCCGAACCTGCACATGGCCGTTTCGCAGCAGCCGTCCGCCGACCATCCACCGGGTGTGGTGGTGGGAGTGCTTCAACAAGGCTTTACTCTGCACGACCGCGTGTTGCGGCCGGCCGCCGTCATCGTGTCTTCGGAAGGATGAGGACCCCGCCCAATGCCGACCTACGATTACGTCTGCGATGCCTGCACACACGCCTTCGAGGAGTGGCAGTCGTTCCACGACCCCGAATTGACCACCTGCCCGAAGTGCAAGAAAAAGAAGCTCCGCCGGTTGATTGGCAACGGAGCTGCGATCGTGTTCAAGGGGTCCGGGTTCTACGAGACCGACTACAACCGCAGTGCGGATTACCAGAAAGCGGTGAAAGCCGAGACCGAATCGCCCAGTACCAGCGAAGCGAAGCCCGCGGCCGACGCCACTCCCGCCAGCCCGCCCCCGCCGCCGGTCGATCCAGCCCCGGCGAAAAAAAGTGGAGCAAAGAAGAAGGACAAGTAGGGTTGGGCGGGTAGTCCGGAAAATCCCCGAAGTTCGGGCGAGGGCGGGCCGATGAGTAGTGTGCGTTGCCCGATCTGCGACGCCCCGATGCCCGGCGACTGGAGCGAGTATCCAGACTACCCCTTCTGCACGAAGCGGTGCCGGACCATCGACCTCGGGCGCTGGCTGAGCGAAGACTACAAAGTGTCGGCCGGGCCGGCCGACGACCTGTCTTCGCCGAAGTCGGACGACGAAGAGTAAGCCTGCTGACCCGGCCGTTCCTCCGGCCGACACCATATGCGAAGGGCACGGCGGCCGCCGTGCCCTTCGTCCTTTTCGTGGTCGCGGCTTCCATCGGATGTCGCTGCGACGTTATCGATTCTTCTCCCACTCCCGCACGGCCCGCTCCTGCTCGGGCGTCTCCACCGATCCTGGCCGCAGGTCCCGCACCTTGTGGATCGCCTCCGCTGCTGTTAACCCCTGGCTCACCAGGTAGGCCGCGAGCACGGTGCCCGTGCGTCCCTTCCCCGCTGCACAATGCACCGCCACCCCGAGGCCCGACCGTTTTGCCCGGTCGATGGTATCAACTGCTTGCCGCAGTTGCCCGTCGCTCGGCGCCTCCATGTCGGGCACGGGAATATGAACGCCCATCAGCCCGGCATCGTTCACCCACTTACGCGGGAGCGGCGACTCGGTCAGGGTGATGAGGACCTGCACGCCGTGCTCGCGGAGCCAGGCGAGGTCGTCGGCGTCCGGCCGGGCGAGGGCGGCGAGGTGAGGCGGATCGATCCAGGTAAACCCGTAAGGCATCGTACACCCGACGGCAGAGGGAAAGTTCAGCGTAGCAGATCCGCGGCGTTACGGTAGAACGGATTGGCCCACCTGCGGTGGGCAACTATCATGTTCGGCACATCTCGGAGTTCCACCCGTGAGCGAGGCGAGGCAATGAAGCGAGCAATTCTGGCCGTGGCGTTGGCCGTGTTGGCCACTGGGTGGGGGCGGGCCGACGAGACTGCCCTGGCGGTGGTGAAGAAGGGAATCGAGGCGCACGGTGGTGAGGAGTCGCTCAAAAAGGCGAAGGGCGGGGATTACAAGGTGGAAGGCGAGGTGACCATCGGAGCGGAGAAAGGGAAGTTCACCAGTTCCACCAGCTACGCCCTTCCGGACAAGTTCCGGGTCAGCATGGAGTCGGCCGTCGGTGGCAAAAAGGCCACGCAGGTGGTCGTCATCAATGGAGACAAGGTGAAGGCCATGGGCGACGGTAAGGCCCAGGAGTTGAAGCCCGAAGTGAAAGCCGCCTTCCTCCAACTGGCCGCCATGCAAGAGGTGAGCCTGCTCTACCCCCTGCTCGACGACAAGAAGTTTACCCTCAAGGCCGAGAAAGACGAAAAAGTCGAGGACAAGGACGCAGCCGTGGTGCTCGTTTCCCGCAAGGGCATGACCGATGTGCGGTTGTTCTTCGACAAGAAAACCGGGGAGATGGTACGGTTCGTGTACAAGGGGTTAGACGCCTACGGCGAACAGACGACCACCGAGGTCACGAACGCCGAGTTCAAGAAGTTTGATGGTGTCCTTCAGCCGACCCTTCAGAAGATGAAGCAGGCGAACCGCGAGTACATGACCCTGCGGGTGACCGAGGCACGGTTGCTGGAGAAACCCGACCTGAAAGCCTACGCGATCGACTGACCCCGACCCGGTGGCACAGGCACTTCTGCCTGTGCGTCGGCACCCCACAGGCAGAAGTGCCTGTGCCACCGGACATCCAGACATGCCTCCTATTCAGTTTTTGGTCGAACGGCGTGAATCCGGCAAGACGGTCGCCGACGTACTCCGGCGGCGGTTTCAGCTCACCTGGTCGCAGGCGAAGCGGTTGGTCGAGCGCGGGCACGTCCGCGTGGCGGGCCAACTGACCCGCGCTCCCGAACAACGGGTGAAGACTGGCAACCGCATGTGGGTGGCCGCCGGGGCGATCGAAAAACCGCCGGCGGAGGGAGACGCCAAACCCAAGAAGGCGAAGAAGGCCGCCCCACCGCCTACCAAACCCGCAGCCCCCCGCGAGAAAAAACCGCCCGCTCCCGTGAACGCCATCACGCTTGAAATCGTCTACTCCGACGACGCCATTGCCGTGGTGAACAAACCGGCCGGCCTGACGACCTCGCGCAGCGCCGAGGAGAAGGCCGAATTCGGCCGCGGGAAAAAGTACCTGCCCACCACACTGGCCGAATTACTGCCAGCGGCACTCGGTGCGCCAAACAAGCCGGTGTTTGCCGTCCATCGCCTTGACCGCGACACCACCGGGTTGATCGTCTTCGCCCGCACGCCACCGGCCGCGCGGCATTTGACCAGCCAGTTCCGCAAGCGATCGGTCGATCGGCGTTACTTGGCTGTCACCCGTGGCGTACCCCCAGAAGGGCGGATCGAATCGCAACTGGTAGCCGATCGCGGCGACGGGCGGCGTGGTAGTGGGGACGAGGGCGAGCGGGCCGTCACCCATGTCCGGGTGATGGAACGGCTTGGAGCCTTCGCCCTGGTGGAGTGCAAGCTCGACACCGGGCGGACGCATCAGGTGCGCATTCACCTGGGTGAAGCGGGCACCCCACTGTGCGGCGAGCGGATCTATGACCGCCCATTGCACGGTGCTCCCCTGCCCGACGACAGCCAGGCGGCACGACCATTGCTCCATGCGTTCCGTCTTGGCATCGAACACCCAGACGGAGACGACTTTATGGGCTGGGAAGCCGACCCACCGGCGGATTTCTCCGCAGTGGTGGCAAATTTGCGGTCAGAAGCGAGCAAGACGGCGGAATAACTAGGGCCGCTGACGGATCGGACCGATGACCGCCCACTGGGGAAACGACGGGCACTCCGGTTTTTCCTTTGACAGCGGGGCCAACGAAGCTCATGAATATTCAGACAGCAACGGAATCCGCCCCGACGCCCGACGCCGCGTCCTACGGTACTTGAATGAGCGACCACGCTTCCCCGTGGGTGAATGGATGACCGAGCGGGGATTCACCCCGGCGGCCGCCGGTTCGGCGACCGCCCGCGAACCCGATCCTCCCAACTGGGTAACCCCGAACGCCCGTCCGTTCGCGATTCCGCCACTCACGGCTCCCGATCACGTGCCCACCGCCTTGCTCTCTTCTCCGGTCTACCCACCCGCCGACCCATACCCTCGGGTCGGCCGAGAGCACACCCCCGCACGTCGATTGGCCGAGTTGGCGGCGGGAGAACCGCCGACCTTCGACCTGCCAACCGCCGAGGGTTCGCCCGCCGCACTTCTTGCCGCCCATTGCCCCGATCTGTTTCTGGTCTCTGCTCCACCCGATCGCCGCCCCGAACTGATCGCCGAAGTGGTCGCGCATGCCGCTACCTCCGGCCGGCGAGTGCTGGTGCTTGCTGCCCGACCGTGGGAAGTGCTGCCTGCGCTCGCGCGCAACGTCGTCGTCGGTCGTGCGGTGGCGCCAGGTGAGGAAGTCTCGGGGCGAGCGTGCGCCGCCTTCACCGCCCACGCTCGCGGGCTGGCCTACCGTGAGCAACTGCGGGTCGGGTTGTCTGACCGTGTGACCGACCTGCAATCCCGCATCGCCACTGAAGAACGCCGCGAACAGTTGCAGGCCGAGGCCGACGCCCGGTCGGTCGAACTGGCCCGCATTGGCGAGGTCGTGGCGGCAGCGGTCGAGCGGTCGGAGGCATTCGCCCGCCTCCAGGCTGAGCGAGCCGCCGGGGTGGAAGCCATCGCCAGGCACGCCGCCCGCCGCGCCGAAGCCGAACAGGAACTGTCCGCCTTGCGGCAAGCTGCAGCACAGCCGGTCGGGTTCCTGAAAAAACTGTTCGGCGGAGCAAACAAGCCTGAAGCTGGCAAACTGGAAGCGGCCGAGGCCAGGCTCCGCGAAGCGAACGCCACCACCCTGCCCGACCCGGAGGCCACCTTCGCGGCTGCTGTTGAACGACTGCACGCCGAGGAGCGGGCAAAGCTCCGCACCGAACTGGAAGGCCAAATCGCCGCCGCGCAGTCTGCTCTTGCCCTACTCCCACCGGCCGAACCACTCGACGAACTTTGCCGCGTGTTCAACGACACGACCGCCGACCTCGCCCGCCTCGACGCCGGCCCGCCGGTGCTCCCCACGGCCGAGATCGACGCCATCCGTGTGGTGATCGGCCCCCCGGCGGCGGTCGGCCACGATTTGTTCCTCACCCCGACCCACCCCGAGGTCGAACCGCTCTTCGACCGCATCATCTGGGCCGACGCCGAAGACCTGACCGAGGAGGCCTTTACCGACGTTGCCCGACTGGGCAACGCCTGGGTGCTGATCGGTACGCCCGACCCACTCCACGCCCCCGGTTTCCGCAACGGCCGGCCACGGGCGGCCTTCTTCTCGGACTGGTGGCAACGGCTGCACTCCGCCCCCTGGACACAGGAAGACGGCCGACCACTGGCCCGGTTACTCCGGGTTGAGTCGCGGGATGAGTTGCAGTGCGAGCCGCTTCACAACTGCCCGGACATCGAAGTGCGTTGGGCCGACCGTGAAGGCACGCCCACGCTCGCCGAAGTGCTATTCCCCGCCGGGATGCCGATGGAAAATGCAAAATCGTTCCTGGCGACCGAGGCCGGCGAGGTGCGAGTCGGCGGGTTCGGAGCATACGAGTGGGGAACGAACGCTGGGGGGATTATCTGCCGCTGGCCAGCAGTGGAGGCGGCCACCGCAACGAGAGCAGACGTCGATCTCGGCCACGGGATCACCGAACGCACGGTCGGTGGTATCACGGCAGCGGTGCTGTTCGACGCAAACACCTGGACCGACGAAACCGCGGCACAGTGGTTGAGCGAGCGGTTGCTTCCAGCGATGCGAACTGCCAGTTTGTAAAGCGAATCCTGCGGCCACGGCATCCGCCTGCCGATGCAACCCAGTGACGCCTCGGCCAACTCAAGTTGTCTGTTGTCTGATCCTCACCTGCTTCCGATCCACGACTCTGTGTTGGTGTCCCGTTCGGTGGATTCGTCACCCAGCGCCTGGATCGGGTTCCCTGGCATGGAACAGAGAACAGCGACAATGCCCGCAGCCCTTGGCATTGCCCGCGGGGGCTGGTGGGGTTATAGCGATTGGGCTAATCTGGTCGGATGCCAGCGAGAAACATCATGACGACGCGGTCGTATCGGTGGTTGTTGATACTCCTTGCGGTGGTCGGATTGACGGCCGACCAGTGGAGCAAATACGGTATGTTCCGCTGGCTGTACCACCAGGGACCGGAAAACCCGACGACAGACAAGACCGCGGCATTTGTGGCTTGGCACCCGGCCGCCCCGGCTTGGGTCGCCGGTACTGCACCCGGCATCAGCGGTGGGCGGTACGATGTGCTTCCCGGTTGGTTCGGTTTCATCGCTCAGTACAACCCCCCCAAGCGAACAACCCCCGACGACGGCTGGCGAAACACCTTACAGACGTGGAGCGCACCAAAACTGCCGCATGTCAACCGCGGGGCGCTCTTTGGTATGGGAGCCAACCACGATGGAAGCGAGGAGTCTGAGAAGCAGGCCGAAGGGGCGAACACATTGTTTGCCATCATCAGCCTGATTGCTGCTGGTGGCATCACCATCTGGATGGTGTTGCGTGGGAATCGGGCTGATGCCTGGATCTGCGCCGCCCTTGGGCTGATCCTCGGCGGTACCGTCGGCAACCTGTACGATCGCGTCGTGTTCCACGGAGTCCGAGACTTCCTCTTCTTCTACAAGATCGACTGGCCCGTGTTCAACGTCGCCGACTGCTGCCTGGTGTGCGGGGCGATCATGCTGGTGCTGCACGCGGTGTTCGTCAAGCCGCCTCAGCCCAATCCCCAGGCCACGACCGCCGCCGCCACTCCAATGCCGGCCGCCGCCCCGACGCCCGCCGGGTGAGGTTCCGTATGCTGCGTCAAACCCTCCTCGCGGGTTCGTTCGCTCTGTCGGGTGCGGTTGCAGCCCCACCGGTGGCCGATGTCTCCCCGATGGAACGACCCGCGGCGCAGAAACCCGCCCCGGTCTCCCCGGCTGACGAAGCCCATCGCGACGCACTCACCCGCTACGGCGTCGGCCTGATCCGCGCCCGCCACGACCAGATCGCCACCGCCGCCAGGCAATTTGAAGCTGCCGTACGGAAAGACCCCACCGCTGCCGCCCCGCAGCGAGAGTTGGCGAAGCTGTATGCCGAACTCGGCCGCGAGCCGGCCGCCGCTGCCGCAGGCGAGAAGGCACTCACTGCTGATCCGAACGATCTCGCCACCGCCCGGCTCGTCGGTCGGATCTACGCCGATGCCCGCCGCTGGCCCGAGGCCGTGCGCGTGTTCAAGCTCGCTGCCGCCAGCAAGGAACTGACCGATCCCGTCTCGAAGTTGCTGGTTCTCAAAGACCTCGCCCGGACCGCCGACGCCGCCGCCGACCCCGCCGCCGCCACCGCCCGTACCGACGCACTGGCCGTGCTCAAGGAACATCGGGTGAAGTTTCTTCACCCGGAGGTATTCACCGCCGCCGAACTGGAGAGAGAGCGGGTGCGGTTATACGAGGGGTTGGGGACGGCGCTGATGCGGAAGGGCGATTTCGCGGCGGCGGTGGCAGCGTTCGAGGCGGCCCGCGACCTGGCCGCCGACCCGAAAGCGGCAAACGACCCCGCAGCGGTCGCCCGCCTGCACTGGAACCTGTCCGGCGTGCGGTCGGCCGAGGGCGACCCGGCAAACGCGCTGACCGAACTGGAAAAGTACCTGGCGTTCCGGCCGGCTGCATTCGAGCCTTACGAGCGGTTCGTTCAACTGATGAAGCGGCTCAAGCGGGACGACGAACTGCCCGGCCGGCTCGGCACGCTCGCCGACGCGAACCCAAAGAACCTCGCTCCGCAGTGGCTCGCCGCCGCCGAAACGCTCGCCCGCCGCCCCACCGCCCACGACAGCTTCCGACGACTCGCCGAGAAGGGCACCACTGCCGACGAATATCGTGTGCTGGCGACCGCCTACCGCGATGCCGACAAACCGAAGGAGTTACTCGACCTTCTCGATCGGGCCTACAAAGCGGTGCGGCCAGACGGCGGAGAGGAACCGTCGCCCGACCAAAAAGTGAACCCAGACGCCGTAACACGGAGTCGGCTGTTCACTCAGGCCGTCCGCCAACTCCGCCCGCCCTTCACCGCCGCGCTGCTCACTCAGGCATCGACCGACTTGATCGTCGGCGTCGCCCGCCACACCGACACCCTGGATCTGCTCTACGGCTTGGCCGAACGAGATGGAGAACTCGCCGCCGCCGCCTCCGTGCTGGAGAAGTCGATCCTCAAGCGGCCCAAGGACGTTCGGTTGAAGGGGCTGACCGTCGACGCCTACGCCCGCCTACGAGACTGGGACAGCATCATCCAACGGTGTGAGCAATGGAGCCGGGCCGATGCGGGCCGGTTCTACCCGCATATCGTCGCCCAAGCGGCCATCGCCCACGCCGAACTCGGGAGAAAGCCGGAGGCGATCCGTGCCCTGAACCACCCCGATCTGGGCAGCACCCCGAACATCCAGCGGCTACGGGTGACGGTGCTGAACATGCTCGGCGACCACGCCGCCGCGCTCAAGGAGTGCGACGCGGCCCTGGAGAACGACAAGCTCACCCCGATCGAACAGCGATCGCTGTTGGTCGCCAGGGCGACCACCCTCAACCACCGGGGCAAGCACGCCGAGGCCGAGACGATCTGGCGGGAGTTGCTCGACGCCGACCCGGACGACGTGCTGGTGCTGAACAACCTGGGGTACGAGCTGGCCGACCAGAACCGCAAACTCGAAGAGGCCGAAGCCCTGCTGCGGCGGGCAGTGGAACTCAGCCGGTGGGAGCGGGCGCGGTCCGGTGACCCGGACGCCGAGAACGGCGGGTACCTCGACAGCCTGGGGTGGGCGCTGTTCCGTCGGGGCAAGCTGAAGGAGTCGCGGGAGTTGTTGGAGAAGGCGGTGGGCCTGCCCGAATCGGCAGCCGACGCGATCGTGTGGGACCACCTGGGCGACGTGGCGTTCCGCCAGGGGGAGAAGAAGCGGGCGGGGGAGGCGTGGCGGAAAGCGGCGGAGCTATACCGCGGGTCGCACACCGGGCGGGAGAAGGGACGGCTCGACGAGGTGAAGCGGAAACTGCTGCTAGCGGAGTGAGGCGGCACACCGCCGGCCCCCGAACGAAAAAGGGCACCCACGAGGGGTGCCCCAACCGCCAAGTCGCCGACCGACCTTACTTCCCGGCTTCGAAGCTCTTCAGTTCGAGCGGGGTGCTCTCGGTCCCGCTGATGGTGTAGGCCAGTTTGATGACGCCGAACTTGGGGGCGAACCAGTACTTCACCGCTGTATCGGTGCCAGCGATGGTGAACTTCGGCCCCTCAACGTAGGCGACGTCGGTGTAGTCCTTGCCGCCAATCTTCTCGGCCTTGCCGGCGTCCTTCGTCTCGAACGATCCCTTGATCTCGGCGGCGGCCACCTTGGCGGCCACGTCCCACTTGTCGCCCTTGGTCGGCTTGCCGTCCTTCAGGCCGAGGATCTTCACCCCGCCGTCGATGGGGGTATCGTTCACCTTGGTGCGGTACACGCCGTCGGCCTTCACCTGGATGGTCTCGCTGGCCACCGTCTTGCCGGCGTGCTTGGTTTCCAGCTTGGCCGCCCCGTCTTTCTCGACCGCCGTCACCTCGACCACCACCTCGGCGCTACCCATGGTGTACGTCCACTTCGACCCCTTGGTAAGGGGGAAGAAGTCGGAGGTCACGGCGGCGGCGGGAGCGGGGGCGTCAGGCTTTTTCTCTTCCTTCTTCGGCTCTTCCTTCTTCTCCTGGGCGACGGCGGTGCCGAGGGCGAGGGTGAGGGCGAACAGACCGAACAGCAGTTTCCGCATGGGGGATCCTCTCTCGCCCGCGGGCCGGGCGGAACGGGGACTGGGGGGAATGTGACAAAGTATAGGGACGCCGACCGCACCGGGGAGGCAGGCCAGAAGTCGTTACGCCAATCAGCGGGCGGTGGTTCGCGTCTACCGCCCGGTGCTCAGGAACTCCTTGATGCTGCCCAGGATCGACTCGCGGTCGGGGACACGGCTGGCCACCACGTTCTCGAACTCGTCTACCAGAAGATCGATGGTTTCCATGAACTCGCCGCTGCCGTAGGGGCTTTCCACCTGCCCGTATCCGAAGAGGTTGAGTTTGGGGAGCAGGTGCTCCTTCAGTAGCGTCAGGCATTTCGGGTTGTCGTCGCCCCAGTTGTCGCCGTCCGAGAAGTGAAAGGCGTACAGGTTCCACTCGTTCGCGGGGAAGCGGGCGTCGATAATCTTGTTGGCCAGGTCGTAGGCGGTGCTGATCTTGGTCCCGCCGCTCTCGCGGGTGTGGTAGAAGGTGTGTTCGTCCACCTCGTGGGCGGCGGCGTCGTGGATGATGTACACCCGCTCGACGCCCTTGTAGTGGGCCTTGATCCAGGTGTCGATCCAGAAGCTCTCGATCCGCACAATCTCCTTCTGCTCGTCCGTCATGCTGCCCGACACATCCATCATGTACACCACGCAGGCCACCGCCTCGGGCTTGGGGAACTCCTTCCAACTGCGGTAGCGTTTATCCTCCCGCTCGGGGATGACCACCGGGCGGGAGGGGTCGTAGCCGCCGGCGGCGATCTGCCGCTTGAGGGCCTGCTTGTAGGTCCGCTTGTAGTGCCGCAGGCTCTCCGGGCCGACATTGCGGATGCTGCTGTACCGGTCCTTCTCGGAGACGATGTTCTTCTTCCCACGGGGTTGGATCCGCGGCAGTGCCAACTCTTCACCGAGAATCTCGGCGAGTTCCTCCATCGTCAGTTCGACTTCAAGCAGGTGCCCGCCGGGGCTGTCGCCGGCTTGCGGGTCGCCGTCGCCGTCCTGCGGCTGGGTGAGAGGTTGGCCGGGCTTGCCGTCGCCCACCCCCACCCCGCCCGACCCCCGCTGGCCGAAGCGGAACTGCGGCGGGTTGATGTTCGGCATGGGGATCGACACAAGATCGTTCCCCTTCTTGCCGATCATCTCCCCCCGCCCGATGTACTTGGACAGGTTGGACTTCACCTTGCCGCGGACGATCTTGCGGAACCGCTGCAGGTCTTTGTCGATTTTCTGTCCCACGGTGGGCGTCCTCACGGCAAGGGAACAGCCGGGAGCGAAGGCCACCCGGACGGAACAACTCGACTGCCGAACGCTATCGGATTGTACCGCAAAACGCGACGGGGAAGGGAGCAGGTCAGGCGGGTTGCGTCCAGTCTTCGATGGTCAGCCCCGGCACGCGGGCGAACTGGAGTGGTATGTTCGGCCCTCGTGCCAGCATTCTACCACGGGCCGAGGTCACTCGCCCGACTGCCGCATAAGTTACCCAGACTGCCACCCGGCACTCCGCCGGGGAAAATGCTGCACCCGGAGCTTGCTCCATGCCTCATCCGTTCACCCTCCGCCGGCTCGCCCTCTTCGGGCTGCTGGCGGCGGCCCCGCTGTTCGCCCAGGACCCGCCCAAGCCGAAAGACCAGCAACAGATCGTCGAGTTGGAGAAGCAACTCGCCGACTTGCAGAAGCGGCTGGCCGACCTGAAAAAGACGATGCCGACCGAGGGGCCGAAGACCGAACCACCGAAGACCGAACCACCGAAGCCAGCCGGCAAAAAGCCGCTCACCATCGCCGACTCCGATACCTGGCGGAGCATCCGCGGGGCGATGCTGTCGAACGACGGCAAGTTCTTCGCCCACCGGGTTGGCCCGGCCGAGGGTGAGGGTGAGGTCATCCTTCGCACCGTCGCCGACGGCAAAGAAACGAAGTTCCCGGCCGGCGGCGGGTTCGGCAGCTTGCAATTCTCCTTCGATTCCAAGTGGTTCGCCTTCACCGTCACCCCGTATGTAAAGCCGAATCCGACGCTCGTCGGCCCGCCGGCCCCACGGCCGAAGGCCAAACTCGTGCTGGTGAACACGGCCAGCGGGGAGAAGACCGAAATCGAAGGGGTGGCGTCGTTCGCCTTCTCGGGTGAGGCCGGCACCCACCTCGCCTACCGCAAGGCGACCGAGGGCAGTGGCTCGGCCGGACTGCCGCCGGGCATCACCCTCCCCCCCGGCATCACCCCGCCGGGGAGCGGGACGGCCCCCGCGACGGCCGGGCACACCGGCACCGATTTGGTGCTACGGGAACTCGCCACCGGCACCGAACTGCTGCTCGGCAATGTGGCCGACTTCTCCTTCGACAAGAAGGGCGGCTGGTTGGTGACGGTGATCGACGCCGCCGGGCAGGTGGGTAACGGCCTGCAACTGCGTGACATGAAGACCGGTGTCACGTACCCGATCGAATCCGCCAAGGCCGCCTACCGTGGGCTGCGCTGGAACGAGGAGCAGACGGCGTTCGTCGTCACCAAGGCAGTGGACGACCCTGGATACGAGGGGAAGTGGCTGAGCATCGTCGGGTTCACCGACCTGGGGCCGAAGCCAACGCGCACCGCCTTCGACCCGAAAGACGACAAGGACTTCCCGAAGGACATGGCCATCAGCCCCAGTGGTGCAACGCAGTGGACCGATGGGCTGGACGCATTCGTGTTCGGCCTCACCGAGCGAAAGAAGAAGGACGAGCCGAAACGGCCGACCCCGCCGATCGCCACCGCGTCGGCCGACAAGAAGCCGGATGCGGAGGCGGGAAAGAAAGATACCCAGCCGAACCAACCGCGGCCGACCACGGCTGCAACTTCCGCCCCCTCGACCGGCCCGAAGCCGGAGTTGGTGATCTGGCACTGGAAGGACGAGCGGTTGCAGCCGATGCAGCAGGTGCAAGCGGCGGCCGACAAGGCCCAGACGTACACCGCGGTCTATCGTGTCAAGGAAAAGAAGTTCCTGCGGCTGGCCGACGAGAGTCTGAAGAGCGTGGCCCCGGCCCCGAAGCACAAGTTCGCCATCGGTCGCGACTCCAAGCCATACGACTACATGGCGAACCTGAATGGGCAGCGGTTCGCCGACGTGTACGTGCTGAACATGGCGACCGGGGAGAAGAAGAAGGCTCTGACGAAGTCTCGCTATACCTTCGGAGCATCGCCCGTCGGCACTCACTTCCTCTACTACGACGACGGCCACTTCTTCACCTACGACATGGCCGCCGGTAAGGGAGTCAACATCACCGAGAAAGTGCCAGCCAACTTTGTGGACGTGGAAGACGACCACAACGTAGTCAAGCCACCGCGGTACCCAGTTGGCTGGAGCCGCGACGGCGGCACCGTCCTGCTCTCGGACGGCTGGGACATCTGGGCGGTGAAGGCCGACGGCAGCGGCGGCACCAACCTGACCGTGAACGGCAAGGAGTCGGGCACCCGCTACCAGGGCGTCGCGCAGTATGAGCCGGACCAGAAGCCGGGCGTCGACCTGACCAAGCCGATGTACGTCGCGACCTACGGCGAGTGGACGAAGAAGGATGGGCTGGTGAAGATCGAGCCGGGCAAGCCAGCGGTCACGCTGCTGAGCGGCGACTGCTCGTTTGGACAGCCGATGAAGGCCCGCGATGCCGACGTGTTTGCCTTCACCAAGCAAACCACCATCGAGTACCCCGACTACCACCTGACCAACGGCACCTTCAAGGACGCCAAGAAGGTGACCGACGCCAACCCACAGCAGAAGGACTACCTCTGGACGGCCGGAGCGAAGTTGATCGACTACACCGGCACCGGCGGGAAGCGGCTGCAAGGGGTGCTGCACCTGCCAGCGGGGTACGAAACCGGCAAGCGTTACCCGACGGTGGTGTACATCTACGAGAAACTGTCGCAGGGCATGCACCGCTACTCCGCCCCCGGCTACCGCGGCGGTTTCAACCCGGCCATCTACACCTCGAACGGGTACGCGGTGTTCAACCCGGACATCACCTACCGCATCAACGACCCCGGCGTGTCGAGCATGGAGTGCATCCTGCCGGCGGTGGACGCGGCGATTGCCGCTGGCGTGGTGGACCCGGCCAAAGTCGCCCTGCACGGCCACTCGTGGGGCGGGTACCAGACGGCCTTCGCGGTGACGCAGACGACCAAGTTCAAGTGCGCCATCGCTGGCGCTCCGCTCACTGACCTCGTGAGCATGTACAGCAGCGTGTACTGGAACAGTGGGTCGGCCAACCAACCGATCTTCGAGAGCAGCCAGGGGCGGTTCACCGGCGGGTACTGGGAGCAACAGGAGGCGTACATCCGGAATAGCCCGGTGTTCTTCGCCAAGAACGTGCAGACGCCGCTGCTGCTCCTGCACAACGACAAGGACGGGGCGGTCGATTTCACCCAGGGAGTGGAGTACTACAACACGCTGCGGCGGCTCCAGAAGCCGGTGGTCATGCTCCAGTACAAGGGGGAAAACCACGGGCTGGCGAAGCCGGAGAACCAGAAGGACTACGCCGCACGGATGCGCGAATTCTTCGACCACTACCTGATGGGCAAGCCGGCCCCCGGCTGGTGGACCGAAGGCGTGCCGCACCTGAAGATGGACGACCACCTGAAGGAACGCAACAAGTAACGAATTGAGGCGGGTCGGGCGGGCCGGGCGTGGGGTCGCACCACCCACCGGCTCACGCCGTCCGGCCCGCCCGCGCGTTTCCGCCGTGGCGCTCCGCCGCTAAGACAACCACACCATCCGCCCTTCCCTCCCAGGTCCGTCATGCCGCCGACGAACAACCCCCAGCAGCTTCCCCACACCCGCGTTCCCGCCTTCCGGTTCCCCACCAGCACCGCCGCTGCCAGGTATGTCGCCCGAGAGATCGACAAACTCGTCCGCGCCCGCAACGCCGCCGGCAAGCCAACTGTCCTCGGTTTGGCCACCGGCAGTACCCCTGTCGGCCTGTACCGTGAGTTGATCCGCCTGCACAAGGAGGAGGGGCTCGACTTCTCCCGCGTCATCACCTTCAACCTCGACGAATACTTCCCCATGCCGAAGGAGGATTCGCACTCCTACTTCAAGTGGATGCACGACACGCTGTTCAACCACATCAACATCAAGTGGGAGAATATCCACATTCCGGACGGCACCCTCGACCCGGAAGAAGTCGACGAATTCTGTATCGGCTACGAGCGGGCCATCCGCGCCGCCGGCGGCATCGACATCCAGGTACTCGGCATCGGCCGCACCGGGCACATCGGCTTCAACGAGCCGGGCAGCCCGAAGAACAGCCGCACTCGTCTCGTGACCCTCGATAGCATCACCCGCCGCGACGCTGCATCCGGCTTCTTCGGTGAGGAGAACGTGCCCGCCCAGGCCATCACGATGGGCGTGGCCAGCATCATGGACGCCCGCCGCGTGTTCCTCATGGCGTTCGGCGAGCACAAAGCTCCGGTGGTGTACAAGGCCATCGAACTGCCCCCCACCGAGGCCATTTCGGCGAGTTTCCTTCAGGACCACCCAGACGCCACCTTCCTCCTCGACACGGCCGCGGCCGCCGAAACAACCGCGGTGAAGCGGCCCTGGGAAGTCGGCCCGATCGACTGGACCCCTGAACGAGTCCGGCAGGCGGTGGTGTGGCTGTCACTCACGGTGAAGAAGGGCCTCCAGAAGCTCAACGACGAAGACTTCCGCGAGCACCACCTCTACGAACTGCTGCGCGAGCAAGGGCCAGCCGAGAAGATCGGGGAGGCGGTGTTCCACGACCGGCTCGCCACCATTCAGCCCTACCCGGCCGGCAAGGGAGGAGGCAAAACCGTCCTCGTTTTCTCTCCGCACCCAGACGACGACGTCATCAGCATGGGCGGCACCATCATCCGCCTGGTGGAGCAGGGGCACAAGGTTCACGTCGCGTACATGACCAGCGGAAACATCGCTGTGTTCGACCACGACGCCCGCCGATTCGTCGACTTCGTCGATGAATTCCTCGGCAGTTTCGGCGACGCGTCTGAAAAGAGCATCGCCGGCACGATCAAGGATCGCGTGAACCAGTACCTCGATGCCAAGAAGCCGGGCCAGCCCGACAGTCCGGAGATCTTGGCCGTGAAGGGGATGATCCGGGCGACTGAGGCTCGCGCCGCGGCGCTCGCCTGCGGTATCCCGCCCGAGCAACTGGAATTCATGGACCTGCGGTTCTACCGCACCGGCAAGGTGGACAAGAACCCCATCCAGCCAGAGGACATCGACGACATCGTCGCCCTGTTCGGGCGGTTGCAGCCGGCGCAGATCTACGTGGCTGGCGAACTGTCCGACCCGCACGGCACGCACCGCACCTGTGCGGAGGCGATTTATGAAGCCGTGCGGCGGGTGCGGGCGAAAGAGCAACGGTTCGAGGTGTGGCTGTACAAGGGGGCGTGGGAGGAGTGGGAGCCGCACGAAATCGAGATGGCGGTGCCGCTCTCGCCAGACGTGCTCATGCGGAAGAAGGAGTCGATCTTCCGGCACCAAAGCCAGAAGGACCGGGCGATGTTCCCCGGCGGCACCGACCGCCGCGAGTTCTGGCAGCGGGCCGAGGACCGCAACCTGGGCACCGCCAAAACGTTCGACGCCCTGGGGTTGCCCGAGTACTACGCGCTCGAAGCGTTCGTGAAGTGGGAGGAGTGACCGGAGGAACGAGCGGAGAATCACCGCCCGCGCGTGTTGCCGCCCGCGGAGCGGGCTGTCTTCCACCACGTTCGGGTGGCGGACGGCGGCGACTGGCTCAGCCTCGGCCAAGAAGCGGATGAGCGCCCGCTGCTCCAGGGTGGTGCCGGGGTCGGGGACGCCCCGCCGACGGTGCGGGTGACGTCGGGCGGGGAGGTGACCGTGGCGGAATTAGGTTCAGGCGACATGCGGCGATTCTAGCCGACGCTCGCCGAGGTGTTCAAGTGGTCGGGACATGGGGCAATTCTTGGCAATGTTGGCAATGTCGAGAAAGTCGGCCTCGCTCCCATCAACTCCCCAACTCCTCAATCGCTTTCCCAATCCTGAGAGGGGGATGAGACTTGCGGCGGGGAGCGCTGACAACGCGGCGGGGTGAAAGCTATCATGGTTACGAGATAGGTTGAACGCCCATTGCCCGAGGGTCTGTCGATGCTCCACTTCCGCTGGAAACGCTTCCTCCTCCCGGCCGTGTTCGGTGGGGTACTGCTGTTCGCCGCCGATGACTCTCTCGGTCAGCGGGGCGGGTTCGGCGGGGGTGGCGGTGGAGGCGGCTTCCCCGGTGGCGGCGGGGGCGGTGGCCCAAGCGGCGGTGGTTTCGGCGGAGGTGGTCCCGGTGGGGGGGGTATGGGTGGCAGTGGAGGTGGGTTCGGCGGTCGCGGTGGTGGCATGGGCGGCGGCGGGATGAGTATGATGATTGACGGTAGCTTCGACCGACTGGTGCGCTCCTACGGCGGCAGCGGCGACACGTTGGACTACTCGAAAATCCCCGCCGACGTCCGCGATCAGACGAACCGCATGAACGAGCGGTTCGGCTCTCCACCGTTGCCGACCAGTGGCTCCATCAGCAAGTCAGACTTCCGCGCGCAGGCCGAACAGCGGCTGTCATCCCGATTCGGCGGCGGCGCTGGTGGCCGGCCCACTGGCGTCACTCCGCCCACTTCCGCACCCGCGCCGGGCGGCGGGGTCGTGGTTCTCGGCCCTGGCGGTACAACCGACAGCAAACCAAACATGACGATGACCATGTCCACCGGCGGTGGGCCAGGTGGACCAGGGGGTTGGGGTGGCGGCGGTCAGGGCGGCGGACAGGGGGGTTGGGGTGGTGGTCAGATGGACCCCGATTCCCGATTCAACGAGATGGACGTTAACCCGAAGGACGGGAAGTTGAGCAAGGACGAATTGCGGAACAGCCGCCGCGGGTCGCGATTGCTCGACGCCTTCGATCAGCACGATACCAACCGGGACGGCGCCATCGACCAGAACGAGTACAGGGCGTATTTCTCGGCCGCGATGAGCGGGGGCTGGGGTGGCGGCGGCGGCCCTGGTGGGGGCGGTGGCGGGCCTGGCGGCTGGGGCGGTGGTGGACCTGGGGGTCCGGGCGGATGGGGCAACCGCGATGAGCAGAAGAAGCCGATTGAAGAACAAGACGAGCCAAAACCGGTGGTGTACCGTTTCGGCCACCTACCGCAGGGCCTACCGCCGTTCTTCATCGATGCCGACTCGGACAAAGACGGCCAGATCGGCCTGTACGAGTGGGTGAAATACTACGACTCCTCTGAGAGCCGCATGATCGAGTTCAAGGCGCTCGATACCAACACCGACGGATTGCTGACGGTCGAGGAGTACATGCGGGTCAAGAAAATCAACCCAACGTCGCTGACCGGTTCGGGTGGCCCTGGCCGTGGTGGTCCGCCGTCGTTCGGCACGCCGGGCACGCCTGGTGGGCCAGGGTCGTATGCCCAACCACCGGCCGAGGGGACCTTCCCATCGCCGACTGCCCCGGCGCCCGACGCCTCGAAGGATGGCAAGGACCAGCAGAAGAAGGAAGAGAGGCGTGACAGTCGTGATAGCCGTGATCCCCGGCAGGGCGGGGGTGACTCGCGGAGCCAGGGGGGTGACACCCGACAGCGGAGCGGCGACACCCGCTCCCGCGGGGGCGACAACGGCAACGGCGGTGGCGGCAACCCGTTCAATAGTGGTAGCCGCAGCCGTGGCCCCGGCGGGTGAGTGAGGTCACGAACGACACGACGGCCGGGGGCGACCCCGGCCGTTTTTATTTGCCCTCGCCCACCTCCGACCACCGCCGCCGCACCTGCTCCTGGCTGGCGGTGCCTGTCACCCCGATCTGCTGAATGGTGATCGACGCCACCAGGTTGCCAAACGCCGCCGCCGCCTCCGGCGAACACCCGGCCGTCATCGCGCACGCGATCGCCGCACTGCAACTGTCGCCCGCCCCGCAAATGTCAACGGGACCTGTCACGGGGTAGGCGGGGATGAAGTACCCACCTCCGCCTTGTTCCGACGTGGATCGCGTGAGGAAGATACCGCGATCGCCCGCTGTACCGAACACTCGCGGGCAGTGGTGGAGTCGCGCCAGTTCAATGCACCGACTTTGAAACAACCCTTCCTCATCCTCATCCGCGGTGTCCGGGTTTGGGACCGCCTTCTCGCACTCGGCGGCGTTCGGCTTCACACACACGTTCCGGAACAGGCCGATCCGCTCGCGGCTGTCGGCCAGCACAAACTTGGCCGGGTCGCGTGCCCCCAGTTCGGCCAGTTTCTCCCGCACGGCCGTGGTGACGACCCCACAATTGTCTTCGCTCACCTGGTCCAGCACCAGCAAGGCATCAAACTGGTCCCACGCTGCTTCGAGCCGGCGGATCACTTCCGCGATCACGCTGTCCGGCGTCGGCGTGCGGTTCTTGATGTCCAGTCGGTTCAGTTCCCGCACCGCCCCGGCCTCAGCGAGCATTGGCTTGTTGTAGCTCGGCGTGCGGTGATCCGCTGACACGACAATGTCACTCATGTGGACTGCCGGTATCGCCCCTAGCGCCTTCCGCAACTCGTACCCCTCGCCGTCGTCGCCGATCACCGTGATCGGGTGAATCCGCCCGACACCGAGCGCTGCCAGGTTGTTCAGCACTGTGCCGAGTGCCCCAGGGTAGCACCGCACGCCGGTCACCTGATACGCCGTCAGGCCCGTCTCCACCGATGGTTCATGGAGTGAAGCGTCGATGTCGAAATACCGATCCAGAAACAAATCCCCGACCAGCCCAATGGTGCGGTTCGGGATTGTGCCGAGGATGCGGTCGATGACGGCGGCGGTGAGCATGGCGGGAGTATACCCGACTGCCAGCGGTCCGACTCGCCCGGAGTGGTGTTCCATCCTCTGTCGATCTCCCTCCCGGAAGCCCCTG
>JALOQR010000049.1 GCA_025459365.1 Fimbriiglobus sp. | reverse complement strand
ACGCGGGCCGCATTCCCGGCGAGCGGGGGGCGTTAGCCCCCTGGTGCCGAACCAGCCCGCTCAGGCGGGCCGCTCACCGGTTGGGAACCAGCCCCTTACGCGGGCCCCTCCGCGGCTCAGCATCAACTCAGGCTGTTCAGCTTCCGCACGGTCCACTCGGCGGCGAACAGGAACAGCAGCAGCGCCCACCACCAGTGGTTCCACGCCCATAGCTCCTGTACCCGCTTCTCGGCGAACGGCGTCGTCTTCGCCTTCACCTGGTCCGGCAGGCGGTGCAAATCCTCCTCGCGGTAGAACGCCCCGCCGGTACTCACCGCCAGCAGGCGCAGGCCCTCCTCGTTCATCGGCCCGGCCGATTGTTCGTGGTCAGCCGGCAACGTCACCCGGTACTCCAGCACCGCCGTGTCGTCGCCGTTCTCCACCTTCATTGCGTACCGGCCAGGCTTGTTGAACGGCACCGTCGCCACGAACTCCCCCGGCTGGCCCGGCAGCCCGTTCAACGTCACCGACTGGCTCGGGGCGTTGATGTCGTCGGTCGGATTGACGGTGGCGGTGATGCGATCCACTGCGATCGGCTTCAGCTCGCTGTTCAGCAGGCGGGCGTACACCTGACCCGTGCCGCCGGCCGTCGGGTCGGACGTGTCGAGCGACAGTTGGGTCAGCTTGGTGCCAAGCGTCCGCGGGGCGCCGGCAGCGTACACCGCCTGGCTCCAGAAGCGGTAGAAGTACTTGTCCGCCTCGTTCCGCCGCCACCGCCACGTCTCGTCGAACCCGGCGAACAGCACGTATCCCTTGCCGTAGTAGTGGCCGGCGAGTAGCGGCATTGGCTTGCCGTCGGCCAGCTTCGCCGTCGGGTGAACGAGAAATGTCTCGGCGGCAGGCTTCAGCTTCGTTACCGGGAAATGCCACATCAGGGGGGGCAGTGCGGCCCACACCCGCTTGCTCTCAGCCGGGGTGTCTTCGAGGGCGAGGAGCGACGACCGCTCGCCGGCGGGGGTGGCCTGGGGGCGGAACCCCTCGGTACGGGCGTCTGGGTCCATCTTGAACTGCTGCGGCTGGAACTCGACCGGCAGCACCTCGGCCAGCGGGGTGCCGGCGAACGTGCTCGGCCCAGCCGCCTTGCCAGCGATCTGGATCAGCCCGCCCCCCTCGGCCACGAACTCCCGCACCCACGTCTGCTGGTCTTTTGTGAGGTAGCCGGCGGGGATGTCGCCGAGGATGAGCAGGTCGAAGGCGAACAACTCCGGCCGCGTGTTCGGGAAGGTGGGCAGGAACGGATCGCCCGACCGCATCGCTTTAGGGTCACCGTCGGTCAGGATGAACTTGGCCTCGCACCGCCGGTCCCGCATCAACCCCCGCTGGATGAACTTGAAGTCCCACCGCGGCTGGCTGTCCACGCTCAGCACCTTCAGCTTGCGGTCGACCACCTTCACGTTCTTGGCGAACTCGTCGGCGAGCGGCTCGCCGGCATCACCGATGTACCGGGCGAGCACCTTCAATTCCTGCTTGCCGGCCGTTTCGGCGTCCTGCTTGGTGGGCACGAACTTCAGCGTCGTCTTCTGGTCGTCGCCGTCCTTCGCGTCCACGGTTTCGCTCGCCACCTCGCGGCCGTTGAGCAGCAGCTTGAACTCCACCTTCCCCCGTCCGCCGAACCCCTTGCCGCGGAACCGCACCGGGACGACGGCGGTGTCGTCCACGAACAGGGCGTCCTGGGCCAGCACCTCGCGGATCTGCAACTGGCCGAACGAGCTACTCCCCACGCCGTACACGTGGACCGGCACTCCGAGGCGGACACACTCGCGGGCCAGGTCATCGAGGCTGCGGCCGCTGGCGTTCTCGCGGCCGTCCGACACGAGCACCACCGCGGCGGGTTGTTGGTTCTCGTCGCGTTTTAGCAGGTCGAATACGGTGTCGGCGATGGCAGTGCGGGGGCGGTCAGGCTGGAGCTGCGACAGCCAGCCGGGGGCGGACGGGTCGAGACCGTCGCGGGTGGCACCGAAGGCGGCAGCCTCCACCGGGCCGACCTTCGCCAGCCGCTTCACCAGGTCGAGCCGGGGGTTGGTGAGGGCGGCCTGTGCGACGGCGAAACGGGTCGGGCGGTCCGGGGTCGCGGCCGGCACGCTCTCGGCGCTCGGCATCTCGGGGATGGGCTGGTTCGGCGGTACGAGGTCGAAGGCGACGGCCGTCCGCCAGCGGTCGGCGGTGCCGGGGCGGGGGTCGGCGGCGGCCATGCTCTCGCTGGCGTCGATCAGCACGGCCACCGACTTCGGCTTGTTCCCGCTCGATTCGATCAGCCACTCGGGGCGGAGGGCGAGGAAGAGCACCAGCCCGACGATGGCGACCCGCAGCCCAGCCATGACCAGCCGCCAGCCCAGTTTCACCCGGCCGGACTCGCGGAGGTAGAGCAGCACCGCGCCTCCGGCGGCCAACACGAACAGCAATACCGCCGCCCACCAGGGGAACCAGCTGCGGAACGTCAACGCGGCGAACGGCACGGAGGCAAGCATGTCAACAGTTCCCACAGAAATTCAGGATTCACCGCCGAGGGCACGTGAGGACACAAGAGACAGACACTGTTCACCGCGGAGGGCGCAGAGGACGCGGAGAAAGACAGAGGAGGGAAGTCCGTTCTTCCGACCCGACATCTCTCCTGATTTCTCTCCGCGCTCTCTGCGCCCTCCGCGGTGAATATTGTGCTTTCTTCCTCTCGTGTCCTCATGTGCCCTCGGCGGTGAACAACTCATTCCCTACCCGGCCCGGCCGCAGAACCACGCCCAGGCCATCTCCCCGCAGGCGAAGGCGAACAGCACCAGCAGCAGGGCGATGGTCGGCCACTCCTTGTCCGGCCGGCTCACCAGGCTGTCCGGGTCGAGGTTGGCCACCGACTTTGGCCGCACCCCGAGGCGGGCCTCGCCCTCCTCGTCGGTCACTACGTCGAGGCTCTCCGACTCCCGCAGCTCGGGGTTGACGGCGAACCGGGGGGCGTCGTCCACCTCACGGCCGACCGGCTGGATCTTGTAGTCGCCGGCGACGAACGTGTCGGCCGCCGTCACTGTCGGCTTGCCACCGTTCGCCGCCACCGCCTTGCCCACCCGCGTCCGCCCGCCGTCTGGCTTCACCAGTTCGAACTCGGTGGCGGCGTCCGGGGCGATCCAACTGATCGTCTCGCCGGCCGTCAGGTTGCCACCCTTGCCCGACTTGCCCGTCAGGTGCGACAGGAGGAATCGTACCGTGGACACGTACGACACCGCCTTCGCCGGCCAGTTCGTCCAGGTGCCGTCGAGCGAGGTGTGGGCGAACACCACCTCCCCGCTGCCGACCGGTTTGGCGGAGAGCAGGGGAGTCTGGTTGTCGAGACGGATCAGCACGCGGCCGGCAGAAGTCGGGTCCTCGTTGGCGGCGAGGGCGGCGATCACGTCCACGTCGGCGGTGGCGGTGTTGAACGGGTTGGCCTTCAGCCGGGCGACCATCGACAGCGGGGCGACGGTGTCCACCGCCGGCTTGAACGGCGCCTCCGGGGTGGTGCTTACCCGCTTCGTCAGGTCGAACGGGAGCAGCTTTGCCCCGCCGGAGCCGAGCACGCGGTTGTAGCTCTCAGGCAGAACGAACTCGCCGCCGCCGATGATCAGCCCACCGCCGTCGGCGACGAACTTGGTCAGGGCGGTGACGAACTCGGGGGTGAGGGCGGGGATACCAGGTTTGTCGGCGGCGTCGGCCGGCACGTCGGCGAGGACGACCACCTGGTAGTCGGTCAGTTTCTCGTTCACGGCCAGTTCGGTCGGCAGCGTCTTGGCCTTGATGAAGTAGTCGTCCCGCAGGGTGTCCGACACCGGGGCGACGGCCTGGGCGACGTAGTGGGCGGCCGACTCGCGGGAGTCCCGCGGGTCGGGGCGGCCATCGACCACCAGCACGCCGATCGTACGGCGGACCAGGATCAGCTTGTCGAAGCGGTTGTCGCCGGGCAGGTCGTCCGGCTGGGAGGCGGTGGCGACCATCTTCCCGCCGACTTCGGTCTGCGGCTGGCCGATGCGGGCGGTGAGTAGGCGGGTGCCGGGGTCACCGAGGGCGGCCGTCATGGTCACCGGGAAGGTGGCGCCGGGCTCGATCTCCGGGGCCAGCCCGCTGTCGATGCCGTTGTCGGACCCATCCACCGTCAGGCTGACGGCCACGTTGGTCACCTTCTCCCGGCCAGTGTTCTTCAGCAGTACGGTGAACGGCAGGCGGGTGCCGCTGTGCGGGATGGCGTCGGGGAAGGTAATGTCGGTCACGGCGACGTTCTTCACCTTCGGCTGAGTGGTCTGGCCGTTGCCGGCGGTGGCCGCCGGGCAGCAGCGAAGGGCGGTGACGCTCGCCCGCCGCCGCAGGTCGGCGGCCTTCGTGCCGGCGGTGCCTTCGAGACCGTTCCGCTGGAAGTCGGAGAGCACGTACACCTCGGCCCGGTTGCCACCCGGCACGCGGTCGAGGGCGGCGGTCGCCTCGGCCAGCCCCGGCGCCAGGTCGCCTGCCTGGCTGGTGAGCGCCAGGTTGTTGATGACCGCCCGGGCCTGGTCGAGGTTCGTTGGGCTGAACGGCACGGCGGTCGCGCGGTCGGAGCAGGTGACGACCTGCACGGTGGATCCGGGCGGCAGCTTGTCGACCACGGCGAGGGCGGCCTCCTTGGCCCGCTCAAACCGGGTCTTCCCGCCGTCCCGGGCGCCCATGCTGTACGAGGTATCGACCACCAGCACGGCGTCGACGCTCGATCCACTGCCGCCCCACAGCCCCCACGAGTCGGCGAACCGGGCGACGGCCAGCGCCAGAAAGATGAGGGCAGCACAGCGGAGCAGGAGCAGGATGAGTTCGCGGAACTTGATCCGCTTGGCCGTCTGCTCGATGCTCTTGCGGAGGAACTCCATGGCTGCCCACGGCAGCGGGCGGTACCACGCCTTGAACAGGAAGTGCAACGCAATGGGCAGGGCGATGGCCAGCGCGCCGAGCAACAGGAGTGGATACGTCGGAGTCATGGTCGATCCGGGGCGAACGGCGCGACGCGAGTCCGCCGGTGGGGTTTTTGACCGGCGGACTCACGTCGCGCCGTTCGCCGTTCTCATCTTTTCGCCTGCTGCAGCCGCCGCACAAGGTACTCGCCCAGTGCGTGCGTCGGCGGGCGATCGGTCCGCATTGGCACGTAGTCGATGCGGCTCCCCTCGCACCCCCGCTGCAGGTCGGTCAGGTACTCGTTCACCGCCTTCTGGTACGCTGGGCGGAGCAGGTGCGGGCGGGCGAGCAGGTAGTCCGCCCCTTCCAGATTGGTGAACCGGATGTTGCCATCGAGCGGGAATTCGATCTCGTCGCGGTGCAGAACATGAAACAGGCACACCTCGTGCCCGCGGAAGCGCACCTGCCGCAGCCCGCCAAGCAGTTTCTCCACATCGTCGAAGCAGTCCGAGATGAGGATCACGATACCGCGGCGAGACACCTGATCGGCGAGGCGTTCGAGCAGCGGGGCGATGGCTGTCTTCTCGCCGGCCCCGGCCGCTTCCAGTGTGCGGCAGATAGCGTTGATGTGTGGCAGGGCGCCGCTGGCCGGAAGTTCATCTCGCACTCGTTCATCGAACGTCCGCAAACTCACGCTGTCCCGCTGACGGACAATGGTGAACGCCAGGCTGGCGGCAATTAGCTTGGCGTACTCCAGCTTGTTCTGGTCGCCCTCGCCGTACCGCATCGAGTTGCTGGTATCGACCAGCAGGTGGGCGATGAAGTTCGTCTCTTGCTCGTACTGCTTGACCGTGTACCGCTCGCTTCGGCCGTAGCTCTTCCAGTCGATGTGTTTGATGTCGTCGCCGGGCACGTACTCGCGGTGCTGGACAAACTCAACGCTGAACCCGCGGAACGGCGACTTGTGGTCGCCCACCCGCAGCCCTTCGACGATCTGCCGGGCCTTCACCCCGAGCGCTTCGGCGCGGGCGAGGACATCGGGTTGGAGAAGCGTGGACATGGCAAATCCTGGCGAGCGGAGGGCGTCAGGAACCAGGGGGCTGACGCCCCCCGCTCGCCGTCATGGTTGTATTCGCGGAACCAGGGGGCTGACGCCCCCCGCTCGCCGTCATGGTTGTATTTGCGGAACCAGGGGGCTGACGCCCCCCGCTCGCCGTCATGGTTGCGGAACCAGGGGGCTGACGCCCCCCGCTCGCCGTCTCGCCGTCAAGCCGCGACGGCGCTGGCGGCCGCCTTCAGCAACTTCTGCACGATTTCGTCGATGGTGATGCCCTCGCTCTGGGCGGCGAAGCTGAGCATCAGCCGGTGCCGCAGGATGGGCGAGGCTACCGCTACCACGTCGTCTCCGGCCACGTGATTCGACCCCCGCAGCACGGCGTGCGCCTTGGCCGCCAGGATCAGATTCATGCTCGCTCGTGGTCCCGCCCCCCACACCACCCACTTGTTGACAAACGCCGCCGCCTCCGGCGTCTTCGGCCGGCTCATTCGCGTGATTCGCTTGGCGAAGTCGAACACCTTGTCCGACACCGGCACCCGACGCACCACCTGCTGCAGGCCGATGATATCCTCGGCGTTCAGCACCGGGTTTACCTGGGTCTTCACGTCGGAAGTGCCCAGCCGCATGATCTGCTCTTCCTCGTCGGCGGTGGGGTAGTCCACCTTGATGAGGAAGAGGAAGCGGTCGAGCTGGGCCTCGGGCAGCGGGTAGGTGCCTTCCTGCTCGATCGGGTTCTGTGTAGCGAGTACGAAGAACGGGTTCTTCATTGGGTGGTCAACCCCGCCGATGCTGGCTTTGCGCTCCTGCATCGCTTCGAGCAGTGCGGCCTGTGTTTTCGGTGGGGTGCGGTTGATCTCGTCGGCGAGCACGATGTTGGCGAAGATCGGCCCGGGGAGGAACTTGAACATCCGCTGGCGGGTGGCCGGGTCGTCTTGAATGACTTCACTCCCGGTGATGTCCGATGGCATCAGGTCTGGGGTGAATTGGATCCGCTTGAAGCTCAACTCCAATGCTTGTGCCAGGGTGGACACCATGAGCGTCTTCGCTAGCCCCGGCACGCCCATCAGCAAGGCGTGGCTGCGGCAGAAGATGGCCATGAGGAGTTGGTCCACCACCTCGTTCTGTCCGACGATCACCTTGCCGATTTCCTTGCGGAGCTTGGCGTGCGCGTCGCGGACCTTCTGGATCAACTCCACGTCGTTGGCGGTGGACATAGCGACTGGTTCCGAACCGATGGAGGGAGTGAGGGCCGAGCCAGGGAGAGGCAGCGGGGGGGGAAGGCTACTGCCGAAAGTACGGATTCCACCGCCACGGTGCAAACGATTTGACACCGGTCGAGCAAAAACGTTTCGCCCTCATCGCCGCTCTCAGTGAGTTTGGCCGCCTGGCCTGCGATTTTCTTTCCAGTGCCTGGCCGGCGACCGTTCGACACATCGTACACAGGGAAAGTTCCCGGCTCCAACTAAAAAATTAGGCGACTCACTCGGTCTGCGGATAGGACGACGTTCTCAAGACTGGCACACCACCGCTCTGCCACACTGCCACGCTGCCACACACATATCCCCCCCCGCATGGTGAACATTTTTCCAGAATTTCCATCTCGGTTTTCTTGACAGGGCTGTGTTCGGACCTTAAATCCGTTGGTGTACAAATTACAACTATGCCCGTGGGCGCGGGGATTACCTCGGGGGGAAGGGATGACCGCTCCGAAGTTGCCCGTGCTGGTGTCGAACGAGTTCCCCGGCAGCGAGCTGACCGGCGACGTGCTGGAGTTCATCGCCGCCATGCACTCCTACCAGACCCGCTATGCCCGCCGCTACCCCGCCTGGAGCGAGGTGTTGTACGTCCTCCGCACTCTCGGGTACGCCAAGCGGGTGCCGGGCGCCCAATGGACCGTCTCAGAACAAGAGCTAACCACAGAGGCACAGAGACACCGAGAAAACGAAGGCAAAACCAGTTCGCACGAATGATCTCGGTCTTCTCGGTGTCTCTGTGCCTCTGTGGTTAGTGCCGCCTTTCCCTTCCCCCTCACCGAGACCCGCCATGACCCTCCTCACCCGCCTCGGGGCGTGGTTTTCGCGGCCGCGCGCGAAGGCGGCCGCCGCCAGTCCGGAGCGAGCCGCGGCGTTGTTCGCCCCGCCATACCCACCGGCCGGGTGGTGGCGAACCGACCCGGCCGAGCAGTTGCGGAACTACTCGTCGTGGGTGTACGCGGCCGTCAACGCCATCGCCCAGGAGGTGGCCCGCCAGCGGCCGTTTGTGTTCATCAACACCGGCCAGGCTGAACACGAGCAAACTGCCCTGCCGCACACGCACCCGTTGTGCCGGTTGCTCGCCCGCCCGAACCCGTGGCTCACCCCGTGGGAGTTGTGGTACCTGACGGTCGTGTACCTCGAACTCACCGGCAACTGCTTCTGGTACATCGCCCCATCCGACGGCGGAACCCCGGCCGAGTTGTGGGTCGTTCCGACCCCGTGGGTGCGGGTGGTGCCCGATGCCCGCGAGTATGTGCGGGCCTACGAGGTGAACTCCCCCGGCATCCCGGCCCAGACCTTCACCCCGGATGACATCATTCACCTGAAATACCCGAACCCGCTCGACCCGCACTACGGCCTGTCGCCGTTGCAGGCCAACGCTCTGACGGTGGACGCCAACACCGAACTGCTGAAGTCGCGGTACCAGACGTTCGTGGCCGGACCACGGCCGGGAGTGGTCCTCCGCACCGACCAGACGTTGACCGACCAAACCTTGAAACGCCTGGAGGAGAAGCTTGGCGAGAAGTACAGCGGCCGCACCAACTGGCACCGGCCAATGGTGCTGGAGCAAGGCCTTACCGCCTCGCCGTGGACGCTTACCCCCGCCGAGATGGACTTTCTCAATTCCTCCAAGATGACCCGTGACGAGATCCTGGCCGTATTCCGCGTGCCGCCGCCGATCACCGGGCTGATGGAGAATACCGGCCTGGGGTCGAACATCTGGTTCGGCGCCCGGGCGATGTTCTGCGAGGGGACGATTCAGCCGAAGCTCGACCTGATCGGCCAGTCGCTCACGCGAGACCTGGCGAACCGCTACGGGGCGGACGTGCAGGTGACCTTCCCCGACTGCTCGCCGCGGAATCACGAGCAGCGCCGCCTCGACGACGAACTCGACGCGAAGATGGGCCTCCGCACTTACAACGAGATCCGCAAATCCCGTGGCCTGCCGCCGCTGGCCGACCCGCGGTTCGACACGCCAATGCTTCCGAATGAGAAGGCATGATTCACCGCCGAGGGCGCGGAGAGCGCAGAGAAAAAGAAAGATCAAGGCAATCCGTGAGGAACCCAGGAAGGCGGGAATGGAGCCGAGTTCGTTCTTCTCCTGCATTCCTGCCTTTCTCATTGTTCTTCTGTCTTTCTCCGCGTCCTCTGCGCACTCTGCGGTGAAGCATCTTCTCTGATCCACCCCGGCGGGTGGGGTTTCAACCGAGTGGGGGCTTGGGGGCGTGCGACAGCGGACGAGAGCGCATGCCCACCCCATCCGCCGGGGCTTCGATTCCTTCCGTCGGGGCACTCCTTGTGGGTGCCCCGCTTCACATTGCCGGGCACCCACCGAACGGTGCCCCCGACCTTCAGGTATCCGCATGGACCCGTTCATCCGCGCTGATCCGATTGCATCGACCCTTTCGATCGACAGCGGCAAAATGCTGATCCGCAGCGTCATCACTACCGACCGGCCCGACCGCTCCGGTGATGTTGTGGTGCCGGCCGGCCTTCGCAATGCCGATGAGTTCCTGTTGAATCCCGTCGTCCTGTGGGCGCACAACCGCTCGGCCGTTCCGCCCATCGGCACCTGCTCTTGGCTCGACATTCAGCCGCACCGCATCGTCGCCGAAACGCGATTCGCCCAGGGGGTGCCGTTCGCCGAGGATGTGTTCCGCCTGTACGAGCAGGGAATTCTGAAGGGCTGGAGCATCGGCTTTCTGCCGCGGCGGGCCGGTCGGCGAGCCGGCGGGCTACGGTTCGACGAGTGGGAACTGCTCGAGTACTCCGCTGTGCCGATCCCGGACAACCCCGGTGCGCTCACGCTCGCCATCCAGAAGGGGTGCGTGCGCGACCCATACCTGAAGGACTGGCTCACCCGCCGGCGAGACGTCCTGAGCCGACTCGTCGCCTGAAACCCGAGCGAATCACACAGGCACAGACACACGGAGAGGAGGAAAGCAGTTCCGAGGAACACTCCCTCGGATCTTCTCGATGTCTCTGTGCCTCTGTGGTTCGCTCTTCTGTGCTTTCCCAACCCCGAGGTTTCCCATGTCGAGCGTTACCATCAACGACAAGTTCCAGACTCGCGAAGAGCTGGTGCAGTTCATCGACGACACCGCCAACACGGCTGTCGAGAAGGCCGTCCGCACTGTTGCCCCGCCAGTTCGCCGGGTGCCGTGGGCCACTTCCGGCCCGGTGTGCCAGGACTCGGCCGGCTACTCAGTGTTGAAGGCCGCCGCCTTCGCCCTCGGGTACGTCGGGGCCGATCAGGCCAAGGAAGAGATTCACACCCACCACCAGTTACGGGACCTGTACGCCGCCTACGGCTTCAGCCCGCATCACGGGGCGCAGTCGTTCCTGGTGCCGCTCGCGTCGGCTCACCTGCCCGTCTTCGAGCCGCACGGCCAGCGGTTGCAGACCGAACTGCGGCAGAAGATGACCGCCCAGGCAAGCAAGTACGACCCAGACGAAGCGGGCTGGCTGCTTCGCCGGACCGGCCGAGTGATGACCAAAGCCCTCGGCACAACGGTGGATACTGCGGGTGGGACGCTGGTGCCGCTCCCCATGCTCGGCGAGTTGATCGACCTGCAACGCAACCTCGAATGCTTCGCCACGGCCGGGGCACAGGAGATCGCGTTGCCGCCCAATGGCCGCATCCAGTTTCCCAGGTTCACCGGCGGGAGCACCGCTTACTGGGTTGGCGAAGGAGCCGCCATCACCGAGAGCCAGCCAGCCACCGGCAATCTGGACCTGCAGGCGAAGAAGCTCGGTGTGCTGGTGAAGATGAACAACGAGTTGCTACGGTTCGCCTCGCCGAGCGCCGAAGGGCTGGTGCGGTTCGACATGGCCCGGGCGGCAGCACTCAAGGCCGACCTCGCCATGCTGGAGGGGTCTGGTGGCACGCAGATCAAGGGGTTGACGACGTACAGCGGCATCGCCATGCACACTGCCGCCACCACTGCTGCGAACGGCGATACCTTCCAACCGCAAGATGTCGCGGCAATGGAAGCGAAGCTGCCCGATGCGGTGGACGCCCCGACGGCGTGGGTGATGCGGAAGAGCCTGTTCGCGGCGCTGATGAACCGTCGAGCCGACGCGGTGAGCGCCGCCGACGGCCGGGGCGGATTCCTGTTCCGCGATAACCGCAGCGTCGGCACCGACCGACCGCGCGAGCTTTACGGCACACCGGTGATCCGCAGCAGCCAGGTGAGTGCGGCCCGCACCAAGGGGAGTGGTACCACGCTCACCTATTTGCTCCTCGGCTACTTCCCGGACTGGATCGTCGCCCGCCTCGGGGTGATGGAGTTTCTGGCCAGCGGCAGCGGCGACACGGCTCTGGCGAACGACCAAACCTTCCTCCGCGGCATTCAGCACATCGACGCCGGTCCGCGGAACCCGGCAAGCTTCGTGATGTGCGATCAGTTGGTGCAGTCGTAACCACGGTCACGCGAGCCGTTCGCATGACACTCACCCACACCCGGAGATTCCCATGTCCACCGTTCTACACGACATCCCCTCGCACACGGCATTGGCCGTTGCGCTTGGTCCGCGAGTCGTGGCCGAAGAAGACACCGGACCGGCGGTCGAATTGCCCGGTGCCGATGGGCCAGCCTTCGCCGTGGCCATGTTTGGCGTCATCGACCCCGGTACGACCGTGTCAATCACTTTGGAGGAGTCGGCCGGCGATGGCACCTGGACGGAGGTGGCGGAGATGCCACCGGCCACTTCGTTTGCCGCGTCGGCCGTCGCGTTCACCCCGTCCGCCCGGCTCCTTCGCTGCCGGATCACCCCCGACGGGCCCGCACCGCAAGCCGAAGTCGCCATTCTCCTGGGCCGGCAGAAGAAGGTGATCTGATCGACCTCGCACCGTGCCAACGGGGCGGGCGGGTGAACGAGGAGTCACCCGTCGCCCCGTTTTCGTTTCCCCCGATGACAACCAACGGAGCACACCCATGGCCATCAACTCCCTGACCAACCTGAAACAGAGCCTGCTGGTGGCGGATACAGCCGACGACTCGCTACTCGCTCAACTGCAAGCCGCTGCCGATTCGTTCATCGAAACTTTCTGTGGGCGGACGTTTGCCGGTGGCACGTTCACGGAGTTCCACCCCGGCGGGGCGAAGATCCTTTTTCTGAACAACTACCCGGTGGCTGGGGTCAGTTCCGTCTTCGTCGATGCCGCCCGCGAGTTCGACCCGTCCACACTTGTGCCTCCCGAGCGGTACGTACTGCACCCGGCCCGAGGAGTGATCGAGTGTCTGGATGGGCCGTTCGTGCCGAGCCTCCCCGGCTGGGATGTGCCGGCCGACGCCTTCCCGAATGCCGTGCGAGTGGAGTACACCACGGGAGTGAATCAAGTGCCAGCGGCGGTGCAGCGAGCGTACACCGAACTGGTGAGCCACTGGTATCGCCAGACGAAGACGGCGGCAGCCACCGGGCAACTGAACCTGATCGAGCAAGCGGGTACCGTGTATCCGTGGGGCCAGTCGGTGGGGTTCAAGATCCCGACGGGGGTGAAGGAACTGCTTCGGCCGTTCCGCGGCCCTGCGGTGTGACCTCCGGTCTGGTGCCCGTCGGCGCTTGAAGGTACGCTGACATCGGAGGTGCATCGTGCCGAACGTCTCCATCGCCGTTGCGGATTTCTTCCCATGACCACCCGCGACGCCCTCGAAGCCGCTCTCGTCGCCAACCCAGACGACGTGGCGGCCCATTCCGCTTACGCCGACCTTCTGCTCGAACAGGGCGACCCCCGGGGCGAGTACATCCGCCTGCAACTCGCCGCCGAGGACCGCAACCAGCCACCAGCCAAACTTCGCGAATTGGAAGATGCCGCTCACAAACTGTTGCAGACCCACGAGCGGGAGTGGTACGGAAACCTGTGGCAATTCGTGCAGCGTCCGGCTTCAGCCCGATCAGTCGCCGAGCCGATAGATGGGAATGTCACGGTCACCTGGCGACGGGGATGGATCGACGGCATCCGCATCCGGCAGTTGTCGGACGGGTTGGTGAGTGTCGTCGCTGCGAATCCTCTCAGCCGAATGCTTGGTTCGTTCGCCGTCGCTCGCAACTTCACTGCTGATCACGAGGAACCGTTTCAGGTTGAACTGCAACCGCTCATCGACTCGGGGCGGCTCACCAACTTGCGTCACTTTGAGGTGGGGTCTGTCGAGGAGCGGGAGCAGGCGGTCGGTTGGCAACTCGACGACGCCGTGGATGCGATGCCGAAACTGGAGTCGCTGAGGCTCTGTGTCGATCTGTTCTCCGAGTCCGGGTTGTTCGGTGGCAACTACCCGTACCTGCACACCATCGACATCACCTACAACAACCCGCGGTGTCGCTTTTACCTCCTGGGAACGAACGACAAACTTCCGAATTTGCGGCGGCTGAGCCTGGATACGGTGGCGATCATGCCGGGCCGTAGCGAACTAGGGGCGGAGCGTGAGCCAATCACACCGAACGACTTGCGGATGTTTTTCCGCACCGAGCACCTGAAGTCGCTGGAGTATTTCACCTTCCGCAATGGCGAGTTCGGCGACGCGGGGGTGGAGGAACTGCTCGCCTCGGGCTTCATCAGCCGGCTCAAGGGGCTGGACCTGTGCCGGTGCAACATCACCGACGACGGCGCCCGGATTCTCGCCGCCCATCCGCACGTCCGCCGGCTGGAATACCTGCACCTCGACAACAACCTGCTCTCCCCGATCGGCATTGATGAGTTGGAGAGTATCGGAGTAAGTATCAGCCCGAACCAGATGTTCGGCATCCCGCAACCGCCAGACTACCACGCCGAGTTCATGGCCGAGATCGAAGAGGAGTTGGAAGGCGAGGGTCGCGACCCGAACGAGCCGGACAACGAAGACGATATCCCGTTTTGAGTGACGACCGGCATGGATCCCCGCGAGCCGTTCCTGAAGGCGATCATCGCCAACCGGCAGGACAACCTGCCGCGGCTGGTGTACGCCGACTGGCTGGAGGAGAGCGGCGAGCCGGAGAACATCGCCCGTGCCCACTTCATCCGCACGCAAATCCACCTCGAAGCGGCCGTCCCGAGGACCAAGGTCTACCGCGAATTGAAGGCACTCGAAACCCGTATCCTCGACTACTACCTGGACGATTGGCGGTACGAGTTGCCGGAATTCGTTCGGTACGGTTCGGCGGTGGATCAGGTGCAGTGGCGTCGGGGCTTTCCAGACGACCTCGGCCCGATGACCTTCGACCAGTTCCAGCACCACGGGTCCGGGGCAGTCGAAACGCTACCGCTACTCGGCGTGCAGATCACGAACGGGGGGGCGTTCATCCACTTCCGCCGCTTTCCGGTGCTCTCACACATCACACGCCTGCGAATCGGCCCGCGGTTCGACGGGCTGGTGGAGGGGCTGGTCTGGCACGAGAACGGCGTCGATACCGTCGCGAGCAACACCACCGAGTCGCTCCTCCTCGCTCCGGTGTTCACCTCCCTCCGGCATCTCGATCTCTCTGAAAACCAACTCACCGACGCCTGGCTCGTGCGGTTCGCCTCGGCCTTCGCGAACGCCAGTTTCTCCCCCACGCTCGAAACCCTGAACCTGTCGGGCAACTTCGGCATCACCGATGCCGGGGCCAACGTGCTCGCCACCGCACCGGGGTTCGACCGCCTGACCAAACTGCACCTCCGCGACACCTCCATCAGCAGATCCGGCTGGGCGATGCTCGTGCGTCGCTTCGGCGAGCGGGTCGAGTAGTTGCGCGGTCCCCCGCATTGCACCTCTCGTTCGCATCTTGTACGCTCACCGTATCCTGCCTGCTCTCCCATCTGGAGCGATCATGCCGCGTCGGTTTCGTCTCTCCCTCGCCCTGTTGCTGGGCGGGTTGACCCTTGTCGCCGTTGCCGTTCCGCCCAAAGACCCGACCACCAAGCCCAACACGCCAAACGTCGACGCCGACAAGGCACTCAAGGCGATCACCGTCCCGAAGGGGATGACGGCCGAACTCTGGGCCGCCGAACCACTCATGGCCAACCCGGTCGCCTTCTGCTTCGACGAGAAGGGCCGGGCGTACGTCGCCGAGACCACCCGCTTCGACAAGGGCGTGCCCGACACACGGGGCCACATGTACTGGCTCGACGAGGACGTCGGCAGCCGCTCGGTGGAAGACCGGCTCAAGATGTACGAGAAGCACAAGTACGGGGCGAAGGACAAGCTGTACGCCGACTACGACGACCAGGTACGGATGGTGTGGGACGCCGACGGCAAGGGCCACGCCACCACCAGCACCGTGTTCAGCAAGGGGTACAACCAACTCAAGGACGGTATCGGCGCCGGCGTGCTTGCCCGCAAGGGGAGCGTCTACTTCACCAACATCCCGGACCTCTACAAGCTGACCGACAAGGACGGCGACGGGGTGGCCGAGGTGAAGGAGAGCCTGGCCACCGGGTTCGGCGTTCGGACGCAGTTCATCGGGCACGACCTGCACGGCCTACGGATGGGGCCGGACGGCAAGCTGTACTTCAGCATCGGCGACCGCGGGCTGAACGTGACCACCGTGGACAAGAAGAAGCTGTTCCTGCCCGACGAGGGGTGCGTGCTGCGGTGCGACCCGGACGGCAAGAACATGGAGATCGTCCACCGCGGGCTGCGGAACCCGCAGGAACTCGCCTTCGACGACCACGGAAATTTGTTCACCTACGACAACAACTGCGACAGCGGCGACCGCGCCCGGTGGGTGCAGATCGTGGAAGGGGGCGACAGCGGCTGGCGGTGCGGCTACCAGTACGGCACGCTCCTGCACACCCAGGCGGTACCGCAGGGGAACCGCGGGCCGTGGAACACGGAGAAGATCTGGCACACCCAGAACCCGGACCAGCCGGCCTACGTCGTCCCGCCTCTCGCCCACTTTGGCAACGGACCCGCCGGCCTGACCCACTACCCCGGAGTCGGGCTGAACGACAAGTACAAGGACCACTTCTTCGCCTGCGACTTCACCAGCAACCCCGGCGGCAGCGTCATCTGGGCGGTCAGCCTGAAGCCGAAGGGGGCGAGCTACGAGGTGAAGAGCGAGCCGTTCATCAAAAACATGGTGCCGACCGACTGCGAGTTCGGGCCAGACGGGGCGTTCTACTTCTCGGACTGGGTGGGCGGGTGGAACCCTCCCGGCAAGGGCCGCATCTTCAAGGTGACCGACCCCGAGGCGATGAAGAACCCGGTGGTGGCCGAGGCGAAGAAGCTGCTCTCCGAGGGGTTCGAGAAGAAGACCGTCGACGAGTTGGCGAAGCTGCTCGGCCACCCGCACCAGCAGGTGCGGCTGGAAGCGCAGTACGAGCTGATGGGGCGACCAGCGGCAGAGCGAGTGAAGGCGCTGGAGGAAGTGGCCATGAAGGCCGAACCTCGCCTGGCCCGCTTCCATGCCATTTGGGCTCTCGGGGCCGACGCACCCTTCAAGCTGTTCCACCTCTTGATCGGCGACAAAGATACAGAAGTCCAAATCCAGGTCATCCGCACGCTGGCACGCCAGCCGGTGGTGAAGCGCGACTACTTGCCGCAACTGTTGCTACGTCTGCGTTCACCGGACCCGCGAGTCCAGGCCGAGGCAGCAGTGGCATTCGGGAAGTTGGACAAACCCGAAGCCGAACCGCTGGGAGCAGAGATTCGGCGACCCGCGTCCGAAGCGGCCCAGTTCACCCCGCTCTTCGACCTGCTGAAGTCGAACGCCGACAAGGACGTGTACCTGCGTCAGGCAGCGGTCCAGGGGCTGGTGACGGCGACGAAAAGCCCGTGCGACCTCCTCGAAGCGTGGAAGGGCGTGAAGAAGGACTACGACACGCCGGCCGTCCGGATCGGCCTAGTGCTGGCCCTGCGGCGGATGGAGTGCCGCAAGCTCGGCGAGTTCTTGAGCGACAGCGAACCGAAGATCGTCGCCGAGGCCGCTCGGGCGATCCACGACCAGAACCTGATGGAGCCTATGGAAGACCTCGGCAAGTTGACCGACAAGCCGGGTGAGGATGTCGTCCTGTTCCGGGCACTGTCGGCCAACTTCAAGCTCGGCCAACCGGAGCACGCCGACCGGCTCGCCAAGTTCGCCGCCACCTCCGCGCAGCCCGACTACCTGCGGGCAGCGGCGCTCAAGCTCCTCGCCGACTGGCCGAAGCCGAGCAAGCGGGACCACATCACCGGGATGCGGCAAGACCTCGCCGAGCGGAAGGCCGATGTGGCCGTGAACGCCCTCAAGCCAGTGCTGGCGAAGGTGTTCGTCGGGTCGGCGAACGTCCGCAAAGAAGCGGCCGAGTGCGCCAAGAAGCTCGGCCTGACCGACGCCGGCCCGCTTCTCCTGGCCACCGTCACGGATGCCAAGCAGCCGCTGAACCTGCGGGTCGATTCACTCTTTGCTCTCGACGAGGTGAAAGGGAAGGAACTCGACACCGCACTCAAGCTGATGATCGAATCCGACGAGCCGAAGATCCGCGGAGCGGTGCGAGTGATCCGGGCGAAGGCTGACCCGAAAGCGGCGGCCAAGGAACTCCCGACGTTGCTGGCCGACGAGAAGGCGGCGACGGTCGAGAAGCAACTCGCTTTGGAAGCCCTCGGAAAGCTGCCCGAGAGCAAAGAGGCCGACGAGACGCTCGCCGCGTGGTGCGAGCAGTATCTCGCCGGCAAGGTGCCGGACGCCCTCAAGCTGGACGTACTCGAAGCGACCAAGGCCCGCGCCGAGAAGGACAGGCTGAAACTACACGCCGACCTGCGGGGAAAGCTCAAGGCCATCGACACCGCCGCCCGCGCGGCCGAGGCGAAGGATCACCTGAGCCGGAATCGCGAAGCCCTCGCTGGCGGGGACGCCGACCGCGGGCGTGAGATCTTCCTGAACAACGCGGCGGTGTACTGCCAGCGGTGCCACAAACTCGACGGCCAGGGCGGGGAGGTCGGCCCGGTACTCAACGGCATCGCGAAGGACAAAACCCGCGACTACCTGCTCGAAGCCATCACGCATCCGAACAAGCAGATTGCCAAGGGGTACGAGAGCGTGCTCCTCTCGCTCCTCGATGGCCGCAGCGTGACCGG
>JALOQR010000318.1 GCA_025459365.1 Fimbriiglobus sp. | reverse complement strand
CACGAGGCTACCAAGCACGACGACTACACCAAGCTGATCGCCCAGAAAGACGTCGACGTGGTGTGCGTCACCACCCCGGACCACTGGCACGCCATCATTGCCATTGCTGCCATGAAGGCGGGTAAAGACGTGTACTGCGAGAAGCCGCTGACGCTCACCGTCGCCGAGGCGCTCGCCATCCAGAAGGTGGCGAAGGAGACGAAGCGGGTGCTGCAAACCGGCAGCCAGCAGCGGTGCGAGATGAACGGCATGTTCCGGCTCGCGGCCGAGGTGGCCCGCAGCGGGCGGCTGGGCAAGATCAAGACGATCGAGTGCCGCATCGGCAGCAACCCGGAGAGCGGGGCCATCGAGGAGGCACCCGCCCCGAAGGAGCTGAACTGGGACCGCTGGCTCGGGCCAACCGCCAAGGTGCCATACCGCCTGAGCAAGGACGGCCGGAAGACGAACTGCCACTACGAATTCCGCTGGTGGTACGAGTACAGCGGCGGCAAGATGACCGACTGGGGTGCCCACCACCTGGACATCGCCCAGTGGTGCCTGGGCATGGACGGCAGCGGACCAGTGGCGGTGGAAGCCCTGGAAGCGAAGGAGCCGCACAAGGGGGGCGACGGGTACAACTGCCACCCGACGTTCAAGGTGAAATACACCTACGCCAACGGGGCCGAGGTGATCGCGATGGACGGCCGCGGGACCGAGGTGAAAGGGCTGGTCATGAAGGACGGTCAGCCGCGGAAGGACCGTGATCGCAAGCCGGTGGAGACACTCGGCGGGAGCGAGAACGGGGTGCTGATCGTCGGCGAGGCGGGCAAGCTGTTCGTTAGCCGCGGGTTCATCGTGGCGTCCGACCCGAAGATCCTGAGCGAGCCGATCAAGGACGACCTGAAACTGTACCCGAAGCGGCCGACCAGCCACATGCAGAACTTCCTCGAGTGCGTGAAGACCCGCGAGACGCCAATCTGCGATCCGGTGGTCGGCGGCGGGAGCGTGATCGTGTGCCACATCGGGGCCATCGCCCTGCGGATGGGGCCAGGCACCAAGCTGAAGTGGGACGCGAGCAAGAACCAGTTCGACAACGCCGACGCCAATAAGATGCTCGGCCGCGAGTACCGCACCGGGTACAAGCTGGAAGGCTGACGCCGGCACCGCGGGGTGATCCCGCAACGAAGAAGGGGCACCCCGCGGGGGGTGCCCCTTCCTTTTTTGCAGTGGTGCGGGTTACGGCAGTTCGACATTCTCCTCGGCCGCCTTCTCGCGGAGCTGCTTCATCCCCCGCACGTTGATCTGCCGCACCCGCTCCTTCGTGATGCCGAAGTGCTGGCCGATCTGCTCCAGGGTCATTTCCGCGCTGCCGTCGATGCCGGTCCGCATGCGGATCACCTCCCGCGTTCGCGGGTCGAGGTGTTCGAGCAGGCGGTTGACTCGTTGCTTGGCCTGCTCGGCCGCCATCATCAACTCACCCTCGTCGGTGTGGGTGTCCTGACGGTGTTCGAGCATCTCGTCGTGCCCGGTGACGTACCGGCTGCGGTGGCTGAACTCATCCGGGATGCTACGAGCGAAGTTCTTCACGATCGCCCAGGTGGCGTAGGTGCTGAACTTGAAGCCGCGGCCATAATCGAACTTCTCCACTGCTCGCATGAGCGAGACGTGAGCGTCCGACTTGAGTTCATCAAGCCCCTGGCTCGCCTGCATGTGCTGGCTGGCCAGCTTGTGAACTAGTCGCAGGTTGCACTCGATCAGGATGTCGCGGACGTCCTTGATCTGCTGGCCGAGTTTCTCAACCTGGGCCAGATCGCTCACTTTCGCCCTGGTGGGGTCGATCCGCTCCTGCATCTTCTTGATCAGGTGCTTGAGGTAGTTCATCTTGCGGAACAGGTGCTGCTCCTGTTTGAAGGTGAGCAGCGGCCGTTCGTAGAGGTACGTCATGTGCGATTCGACGTCCTTCGGGGCACGCATCGTCCGTAGCTTATCGTTGAACTCCGCCTCGTCGGGCATCGGGCCGATCATCTCGGCGTGCTTGGCGGGGTCGTCGAACTCGGCGTTGTAGATGTAATCCACGGGTTGGCGGAGGAGCTGTTCGGCCCGCACCTCGTTGATCACGCGGTACATGCTCGAACGTGTCCGCTTGAACCGCTTGGCGATCAGGTCCACGGGTTTGCCCTCCTGAAAGGCGTCGTAGATCATCCGCTTGGCGGCCGCGTCCAGCGGGCCACTCGTATCGGGGAAGACCGCCGCGTCTGGGTGCGTACGGTCGAAGTTTTTGATCGTGTACCGCACCGCCTCGGCGCTACGGCCGAGTTGCTCGGCCAGCCGGCGGCTCACGCCGGTGAGCGTCTCCCCGGTCGCGGCCAGGCGGCGGGCGTCGAGCACGATGCGGTCCTTTTCGTCGTCGGTCAGGTGGGTGAACCGCCCGCCCCGCACCACCTGGTCGCGGTGGGTGAGGGCGAATTCTTCCACCGCACTGAGCGGGAACCCGAGTTGGCGTTTGCCCTCTCGAAGAACCCGCCGGCACTGCAAACCGAGCAACCGCCACCGTGTCACCGTTTTGGTCGACACGTGGAAGCGCTCGCTCACCTCCTCCAGGCTGAGCATCGGCTCGGCGGCCAGTTCAATCGGAACCGGCGGCAGAGATCGCTCCAACCGGCGGATCATGGCCGCCAGGTCGTGCTGGAGGTCGCGGCCGGGAATGAGCAGGTCCGGGTGCGCGGCGGAGCGGAAATCGGTCACCCGGAAGCAGACAAACTGATACGGGTACACCTTCTCCGTCGCGATCTCGGACAGCAGTTTCTCGGCCTTGGCCAGTTGTTCGGTGCGGCGGGCCACGGGCGCAAACCGCACCTGCTGATCGGCGAGTTCCTTCAGGGCTGGGTGCTTGAATTCGGCCACGGTCCGTCTCCTCGTGCGCCCCGGAGAGTGAGTCTGAACAGTTGTCCGTACTGTTGCGAGGTCAGCCGAGGCCACCAGACCGCGGCTCGATGTTTCACCCGTTCCGGCATCTACCGATCACTGAGCTATACAGCACCGACCCGGTTCCCTTTCCTGAATTCGATCGCAGCGGAAGGGTTGCACCTCGTCCGCCTTGGAACACAAGTAGGAATACTCGTGCCGCCAGATCGCACTTGCGACGGCCGATCAACTCGGCTATCGGTTGGAGTGCGGCAGTTCAGATCAGGTTCAGGCAGGAGAACCGGACTTTGCGAGTCTTGCTTCTCGTCGATCAGCCCCGAGAAGCTCCTTAGCAGGCATCGTGCCAAGTGTCCGTTCGGTTCTCTGGTTTCTCCGACTGCCCCCTCATCGGTCTTGTAAACCAACACCACACAAGACTTTATTCGCGGCAGTCGCGGCTCGATTTTTCTTTTTCTTCGCCGCCCGAGAACCCCCTGGGCAAACCGGCGAGCAGTTTTGACTGGAACGAGCAACTCTGACAGGGCTTGACTGCTTTATTTCAATCCACGCAGTCTGTTCGATTGCTGCAAGTTACGACGCCGACAGTTCGCCTATCCTACCTACCACGTGCCAACCCACCCAGTCTCCAAGCAAACGCCGGAATTGTTCCCAGTTGCGCTCAAGTCGCCCGCACAAGGCGTTTACAATTGCCCCGCCGCACGCCCCGGAGAACCCCCATGATCGCCACCCGCCTCCCCACCCTCGCGGCAGTCCTTTCAACACTCGCCGCCGCCACGGCTGCCGATCCGGCGGTCACGCTCGCCGAAGCCTTCGACGAAAAGAACGTCTGCCGGGTCGAGGTGAAGTCGGAAATTGCCGGAAAGATCCGGGTGGCGCTGGGGGAGGGAAAGCCCCCGAAGGTCGTCGAACTGACCGGCCGGCACCACTTCGTCTATGACGAACGCTCGCTGCCGTCGGAAGACGCAGCCAGCAAGAAACTGGTTCGCGCCTACCGCACATTCGATTTCACCCGGACGATCGGCGGGCAAGAGCAGAAGGCGGTTGTTCGCCCGGAGGTGCGGCGAATGGTGGTACTCCGCTCCGACAAGGGGAAGAAGGCCCCCTTCAGCCCGGACGGCCCGCTCACCTTCGACGAGATCGACGTGGTGAAGAACGACCTGTTCGGCCCGACGCTGGTGAGTGGCTTGCTTCCGCCGAAACCGGTGACACCAGGGGCACGATGGCTGGCCACCCCCGAGGCCGTATCCGACCTCACCGACCTGGATCGGGTGACCAACGGAGCGCTCGACGTGGAGTTCGTTGGGGTGATCGACGCCAACAAGCGGAAGTACGCCAAGTTGTCGCTCGCCGGAGCGGTGCGGGGAGACAACGAGGACGGGCCGAGCCGCCAGCAAATCGATGGCACCGCCTACTTCGACCTGGACGCAAAGCGACTGAGCTACCTCAAGCTCAACGGCACCCACGAAATGCTCGACGACAAGGGGCAGGTGACGGGCAAGATCGAGGGGAGTTTCACCCTGACGCGGGAGGACAGCCCGAAGGCCGCGGAGTTCACCGATGACGCACTCAAGGGGCTGCCGCTCAAGCCAACCGACGACAACACCCAACTCCTCTACGACAACCCCGATCTGGGGGTGCGGTTCCTGCACCCGCGGCGGTGGCGGGTGGGGGTGGTGCAGGGGCGGCAGGTGGTGCTGGCAGAACCGCAAGGCGGGTCGGTCAAGCTCACCGTTCTACCGCCGACCAAGACGCCGACCCCCGCTGCCTTCCAGGCCGAGGTGAAGACGTTTCTGGCCCGGGAGAAGGTGAAGTTGTCGCCAGTGCCGGAGGTGAAGCGGTGGCAGGAGAAGCCGGCGGTGGACCGGTTCGGGGTGGACGTGGAGCCGGCCAGCGGGGGCCGACTGCGAATGGAGTTCGCCCTGGTGGGCACCGCCGACGGCGGGGTGACGGTAGACGCTCGCCTGCCAGACAAACTGGCTGCCGAACTCGCTCCGGACCTCGACCGCGTGCTCAAATCCCTCGCCGTCACCAAGCGGATCAGCGACAAGTGAGAGCGGGGCGTGGTATCATGCCCGCCTGGGAGGAGTGCACATGGCCAATCCATGACTCGACCCGCGGCTCCGCAGACACGTTCCTAACCACGTAGGGTGGGTCCAGCGACGGCCCCCGTCGCGACGACCCACGGTTCCCACCACCGCGTGGGTCGCCGCGGGCGTTCCGCCCGCGGGACCCACCCTACCCCTGCCACGCCGACCAGCCACGTAGGGTGGGTCCAGCGACGGCCTCCGTCGCGACGACCCACGGTTCCCACCACCGC
>JALOQR010000317.1 GCA_025459365.1 Fimbriiglobus sp. | reverse complement strand
TCCGCGCTGGCGGTGTCGTGGTTGCGATCAACACCTGCTGATACTGGAAACCTCAGCCCGCACCAGTTTTCGGCCGTCCTGTACTTTCCAGTGGTGAAACTGTTCGCCGCCGTCCGCCCCGACCTGACCGGCCTAATTTTGTTCATGCGTCGGGTGTACTTGTGCGGTTCCGTGCTGCTCTGCTTGAGTGGGTATCGGTTTTTTGGGCGGGTCGCGTCGCCGGTGGTCGCAACCGCAGCCGCTCTCGCCCTGTTCGTATTCATCCCGCTCAGCCTGCCGACCCTCAGTTACAACACGCTCGCACTCTTCGGACTCGGCGGCGGGCTGTTCACCCTGGCCCGCGGGTTGCTCGATCGCGACATCACGGGGCGTGGCGGATGGGGGTCGCTGGTGGTCGGTGCCGGCCTCATGGCCGTTGGGGGGTGTGCTTACCCGTCGGTTGCCCCGCTCTCGCCCCTGGCTCTGGGCGGGCTGTTCCTGCTGTTCCCGGCGCAGCGAAGGTACGTCCTGGTGGCGTTTGGCGGGTGGTTGCTGTGCTCGATGGTGGTGTTTGCTGTGATCGCCACCCAACTTGGCGGCCTCGGGCGGGTGCTCGAGTTGTTCGATTTCAGTCGTAAGCTGTACGCCGGGAATATGGCCGCGAAGGTGACGGAATCGGTGTCGCGGGCGGAGTTGATCTGGGTACCAGCGGCGGCTGTGGGTCTGCTCGGAATCATCCGTCGCGTGGTGCCAAGAGAGGGAACCGCCCTCCTTCACATCGTCGGGTGTAGTGTTATCGCGGTTGTCTGGTGGCAGTTCGCCAGCGGGAGGTACGCCCTCTTTACGAAGGGGCACGATACGGTCCTCATCCTGACCGTCGGCCTGTTCCTGCTCACACCGTGGCCGCGGAGGTCCGCTCCGGCGAGCGATCGATTGCTCACCGTGCTGGTGTTGACAGGCGTGGCCGGTGGGTGGCTCGTAATGTTTTCCGCGGTCGCTGGGATCATCAACTACCCAGTACTCGCCATTCTGGCCGTACCCTGTGGGTTGGTGCTGGCCGCTCGTGGCGGCGGGCGAGAAGCGATGGCCACCGGAGTGTTTGCCTGCGTTGCCTGCCTCGCCTGGGCGGTGATGTCGTACAGCTACGCTGAACTGCCGCTCGCCGGGCCGACCGACCTGAAATCGGTGTACCCTGCGAAGGTCAGGAACGGGCCGTACAAGGGGTTACGAACCCAGGCATGGAAGGCCGAACTACTGCAGAACGTCGATGCTCAACTGGCGGCCCATGAGGGGCGAGTGCGGACGGTGGATTTCTGGATGAGTTCTACCGGCCTGTACCTACTCACCCCGTTCGAGCTACGAACACCCATGCCCTACTGGCTGGAAGACCGCAAAACCGGCCACTTACGAGCCACGCTCACCCGTTTCTACGAGGACGAACGGCATCGCCCCGACATGGTGGTGCTATGGACCATGACCGAGAACCAGGATCAGTTGGTGAACCGTGAGCAACTCGCGGTGCTGGCTCAACACTACCGCGAGCAATTGCCGGCCAAACCACCACTCCGCATCTTCCTGCGAAACGACGTGGCCCCATGACAGATGCTAAACCACGATGCGCTCGACCCCAGAGTAGATGTTGAACCGCCCCTCCCGAACGAATCCGAGGAGGGTTAGCCCGAATCGCTCGGCGGCGTCCACTGCCAGGGTGGTCGGTGCACCCACCGCCGCCAACACCTCCACTCCGGCAACTACGGCTTTCTGCACCAGTTCGTAGCCCGCCCGCCCACTGACGAAGACCATACGCCCGGCCAGCGGTACACGCCCAGCCAGCCATTCGAAGCCCACCAATTTGTCCACGGCGTTGTGTCGGCCGACGTCTTCGCGAACAAGCAACAGGTTTCCTTCCGTATCAAACAAGCCAGCGGCATGAGACCCACCGGTGCAATCAAAGGCTGATTGGGCCTCCCGCAGCTTGGCCGACAGGAGGTGGATCTTCGCCGCGGGGAAGGTGACGGAGGCGGGTATTGTGTCAGCGTAGTGGTCGAGGTCGTCGAGCGTGCGTGTGCCGCACATACCGCATGCAGAAGACACCGTAAACCGCCGGACTCGATCAGCATCGAACGCCACCCGTGGGTGCAGTTCAATCTTCACGGCATTCGCTTCAGTTTGCCGTGCATCGAGCACATCAACCCGTTCACGGACAATGCCCTCGGCCAACAAAAAACCAGCCGCCAACTCAAGATCATGACCCGGAGTGCGCATCGTGATCCCGAGGGTGACTCGCATTCGCCGCTCCACCGAGCCGAACCCAAGCCGGATTTCGAGCGGTTCCTCGACGGCGACGAGGTCTGCCTGTGGCTCCCCGATCGATGGCCCACTTGTCAGACGTGTGATGCGGCCCGCTGCGTTCATCGCTCGCCCTCTTCTTCGATTCTTCGCTTGCCGCACCCGGCCCTGTTCGGTTCAAAAGCACCACTGATTCACGCTCGCAGGTGCCCTATGTTCCGCATGCTCACACTCGCGGCCGTTGCCCTGGGGTTCGCCCCGGTGGTCTTCGCCGGACCGAACCCGCCGGCCGCAGTGACTCGTGTCGTTTTCGGCTCTTGTGCCGATCAGAACAAGCCTTGCCCGATCTGGGAGAAGGTGGCGGCGGCCAAGCCCGACTTGCTCGTGTTACTTGGGGACAACATCTACGCCGATATCGACAACGGCAAGCTGAAGCCCTCCGATCCCGCGAAAATGGCGTCTTGCTACGCGGAACTGGCGGCGGTCCCAGCATTCAAGAGGATCCGCGAATCCACATACATCATGGCGACCTGGGACGACCACGACTACGGGAACAACGACGCCGGTGAGGAGTGGGTACACAAGGATGACGCCCAAAAGCAATTCCTCGACTTCTTCGGAGTCGCTGCCGATTCGCCTCGGCGGAAGCAGAAAGGCGTCTACTGGGCGGAGACGTTCGGCCCGGTGGGGCAGCGGGTGCAAGTGATCATGCTCGACGGCCGATATTTCCGCAGCCCCATCCGCAAGGCCGACAAGCCCCTCCCCGGCACCACCATCCGCCCCTACCTGCTGAACACCGAGGCCGACGCCACCATGCTTGGGGCGGATCAATGGAAATGGCTAGAGGAGCAACTTCGGCAGCCGGCCGATGTGAGGTTGATCGGCAGCGGCATCCAGGTGGTCAGCGAAGAACACCCGTTCGAGAAATGGGCGACCATGCCGAACGAGCGGGCGAGGTTGTATCGGCTCATCCGCGACACGAAAGCAAACGGTGTGGTGATCCTGAGCGGCGATCGTCACCTCGGCGACATCTCGGTGGCCGCCCGAGAAGTGGGCTACCCGCTTTACGACATCACCAGTAGTGGGTTCAACCAGGGATCGAAAGCCTACCGCGATCCGGAAGCAAACAAGTACCGCGTTGGCGGTATGCCCTGGGGCAACAATTATGGCGTGGTGCAGATCGACTGGACGAGCAAGGATCCGCTCATCAGCCTGCAACTGCGTGACGAAGACGGCGAAATAGCCGCCCAGGCGCGAGTACCGCTCAGCAAACTCCAACCAGGCGGTGGGAAGCCACCGGCCGACAAGAAAGAAGAGGCAGTGAAACTCCCAGAGGGAGTGATCTCCCCATTCGATGCATTGAAGAAAGCAAAGGGCGACGCGGTGACCGTGCAATTCGAGGTGGCCGGCGGGAACACCGTGAGCGGTGGAAAGCGGATCCTGCTCAACTCCCTCAAGGATTTCAAGAGCGACGACAATTTCACCGTGGTGGTGAACGAGAAGGCCATGACCGGCCCCTACGAAAAAGCCACGTACGACACCTTCAAGGGAAAGACGATCCGGGCCAGGGGCAAGCTGAGTGAGTTCCAGAAGAAGTTGCAACTGCAGATCGACGACCCGGCGAATCTGGAAATCGTCGAGCCGAAAGTCGAGGAAAAGAAGGATAAGTGAGCCAGGCAATGAAAAAACCCCGGCGGTCGCAAGACCGCCGGGGCCACCAAGCGAACTGTTGGGTCCCGTCCATCCCTTCGGTAAGCCTGGCCGCTTAAACCGCTCCCCCCTCGGAGCGGAGAAAGCCAACGTTGGGAGCGAGCCGAACAAAAACTTCGGACCGCTGTTCGGGATCGTTGCAGGGTTGGCCTCCCCGTCCGCCGCGAACACCCAACATCTAGGTCATGCCATCGGGCGGAGCAAGCGAACAGGTGAAAAAATCGGCATCACCGGCACGTTCGCGGACTAATCCCCGGCCGACTCAGCCCGCGTCCGGAGTGCCGTGCCTGGCTGCCAATCGACCGGGATCGGCCGACGCTGTTCCTCGCCGGAGTACCGCCAAAACCGCACCCCATCTTCGCCCATGTGCCAGGAAAAGGCCGCTGCCCGGCCGTTGATGCGAGTGGGGAATTCAACGCTACCGGTGGTGTCGTCCACCAGGCTCACCCCCAACTGACTCAGTTCGCCCACGGCCGACGTGTAGGCCTTGTTGGCGTTGGTCAACTCGTCGGCCACCGAGTACCGCCGCCGACGAGATTCCCACGTTAAACTCCGCCGCTCACGGTCGAGCACGTCCTGCTCCCCACTCAGGTGGGCGAGTTTCTGCCGGGTATCGACGATATCCTGGACGATCGACCGGACCAGCGGGAGCATCTGCCGGGCAGTGGTCAGATCGATTGGACTGGGCTTCCGCTTGGGCTGATCAGTCGGGCCAGAGGCTCGCTGTGAAGGTCCGCTCATTGGTGTTCTACCCCCGTGGTGTGGGCGTCACCGCCCCGTACCTCATTCTACCGCCGACCGCTAAAAATATTTCGCCGCCGGCTGCCGTTGCTTTAGTCATCTGCTTCGGCCAACAGTTCGTTCTATAGTGCGCCATCGACCCCGGCCAAAATCACATGACCGCCGTTCTCAACGCCCTCACCCCAGACGCCAATCGCCTCCTCGCCGGGTTGGTCGAGATCGGGGCTATTGACCCACAACGAGCGGCCGAAGCAGGGCAACGGTTCACCGAGCGGTGCCCTAACGGCGATGCGACACTCCTTGCCGACCACCTCACCCAGCACGGACTGCTCTCGATGAACTCGGCCGTTATTTGCTGGTGGAACCGGTCGGCCATGGGTCGGTGGGTACCACCTTCCTGGCCATCGCACGGCCGGGCGGGGATCGTTTCGCCCTGCGAGTTCTTCCTCTGCGGAGTACATGGCGTACTTACCACGCCCGCCAACGAATGGAGGCGTTTGCCGCACTTCCCGAGCATCCGGTCGTGGTGCCCTTCGTCGACGTCGATACAGCGGCTGGCCGCCATTATCTCGCCTGGCCCTGGGCTGAAGGCCATCCCTTCGATCGGTACGTTCTCCGGAACGGCCCCATCCCGTCCGCCGAAGCAACCCGGCTGTTCGCCGATTTGGCCGATGGACTCCGTGCTCTACACACCGCAGGCCTGCCCCACGGCCTCCTCCGTCCGCGATCGCTCCTCCTCGGGATGGACCGCCGCCCCCGAATACTCGACGCCGGTCTCGGCGCTGTGCTGGCCGACAACGTGGGTGACGAGCGGTCGATGGTCGACACACTCGCCCTGGCCAGCGGATCGGCCGCCATGGCCGACTTCGCCGCCCCAGAGACCCTCCTCGACCCGACTGCACTCTCCCCCGCCGCCGACGCTTACTCGTTCGGGTGTTGCCTTTACTTCGTCCTGACTGGTCTACCCCCATTTCCTGAAGAGTTGCTCTCAGACAAGGTCATCGGCCACCAACAGCGTTCTCCGGTGCCAGTGAGGACACGCAATCCGGACGTTCCGCAGGTGTTAGCCGATTTGATCGATCGGCTGATGCGGAAGGCCCCCGACGAGCGGCCGAGCCAGTTCGCCGAGGTGCGTGCGGAACTGCGGGCCATCGCCGATTTGCCCGAGATGGGTGGAGAGCTGACGACTTCCAAGTCGTTCACCTCAGTCAAGGCGGAGGCACTGGCTGCACTGGGGAAGGCTGCGAGTGGGTCTTGGACGCATGCCCGCCGGGCCGACCTTCCCCCTGCCTCGGACGTGGTCGACTTCGACGACGTGCCCCTCGGCCCGCCACCACCACCACCACAAGACGACTCTCAGGCACTCACCCCGCCACCACCACGGCGGCCTCCCCCTCCCCCGACTGCCCCGGTCGAGCGACGGATGCCATCGGCCGAAGGCGGACCACGGTTGAAAGCAGCAGTGGAAATTCCGTCTCCACCGGCCTTCGATAGTGCCGCCGCTCGAGCCGTGCGGTCGGTGTTGTTCTGGAAGAAAGCGGCGGACGCGGTGCAACTGAGCGTGTTCGGTCCACCAGAACTCGCCCCCGGCCAACGGGCACGGTTGCTCGTGTACGCACACCTCCCGGACGCGTTCGGCGGGGTCGCTACCCTCTGCCGGGCGCTTCATCCAGACGCTGAGTTGCTTGGCACAAGCTACATCCAACGCCCCGTGCGACGCGACAGTGTATTGCAACTCCATCTTCAACTCACTGGCGGCGGGGTACCGAAGCCGATGGTCGAGTTCACCTGGACGGGGCAAACGCATCCTCGTTCGTTCGAGGTGGCAGTACCACTCGAGGCGGGTGGCGGGGTTGCGGATGGAGTACTTTCGGCAGGACAAGGCGAGCAGAAAGTGGGAGAAGTGGTGTTCCAGATGCTGATCGGAGGCCTGGGATTGAGCCGCGGAGGCGGTTGAAATGGCAGGAAGACGTTGAAACCGTCGCAAGTAGCAGTAGAATTGCAGGTAAAGATTTCGCACCCGTAGCTCAACTGGATAGAGCGTCGGCCTCCGGAGCCGAAGGTTACAGGTTCAACTCCTGTCGGGTGTACTGGAAAACGCGAACACCGGCGGTGAGTTTTCGGAGTCAAACACCGGAAACGCCGACAGAAAGTCCGCATGCCACGTCCACGAACCCCACTGCCTAAACCCCCGTCCAACCTCAAGGGCCAAGCCCGCATTGGTGGGATGGCCGCTGGATTCACCTTGGCCCTGCGGGGTCACCACAGGCTGCCCGCAACTACGCCGAGTTGGTGAAGTGCGTCACGGAAGGCCGCCCGTATGGATCTTCTCCCGGCGGCCTGACCCTGGCCGATGTGCTGTTGCGGTACTGGAAGGCGGTCGGCAACGGCCTTCCGGAAAAGGAACGATTCGTAGTACAGATGGTTAGCGAGCGAGCCGCGATTTCCCACGGCGACTTGCCCCTGCACGATTTCGGGCCAAAGGCGGTTCGCGATTGGCTCCGGTGGCTGGCCGCTGGGTCTGACGAAACCGATCCACGCGGGAAGTACGTCCCGCTCAGTTCCGGCACCATTCGGCGGTACCTGCGTCTGCTCAAGGCCACCCTGCGATGGGCGGTGACCGAAGAGGTTGTTCGTGCTGACGATTTCCGCTGGGCGGAAATCAAGGACGTGCGGGCATCGGACGTCCAAGCCACCGCACCCGAACGAGTGCTCCCGGTCGACCCTGAAGTGTTGGCCAAGACGGTACCCCACTTGCTGCCGCCCGTGCGGGCACTCGTGCAGATCCAACTGCTCACAGGCATGCGACCCAACGACGAGTTGTTCTTGCTCCGCCCGGCCGACGTTCACCCATCGGGGCGTGTCACACTCAGCACCGGAGTTGTTGTTAATTTGGATAAAAATAACGACGGGTCCGAAGCGAAGGTCTGGGTATACGTGCCGCGCTGGCACAAGCAGCAATACGCGGGCGCTGGTCGTGATGTGGCGCTCGGTCCCCAGGCCCAAACTGTTCTGTTGCCATTTCTACTGCGACCGCCCGAGCAGTTCTGTTTTTCGCCCAGAGAAGCCTTGGCTTGGCAATTAGAAGATCGCTCTCGGCCTGACAACCGGCTGGGATCCTGGCAGGCTCACATGGAACGCCCCGCCGTGCTTCGCCTGAATGAGCGGTACACCGCCGACAGTTACCGGCAAGCCATTCACTACGCCTGCCGCAAAGCGGGTGTTCCTGAATGGTTCCCGTACCAACTACGGCACACTGCGGCGACCGAGGCCGCGGCCGAAGACGGGCTGGAAGTGGCCCGTGCTCTGCTTGGCCAATCGGACCCGAGGACCACAGCCAGGTACGCCGAGCGGGATTTCCGCGCGGCGGCCGAACGAGTCCGTCGCGCCGGTTGACCAAGGTTCGTTCCGGGACTACCCCGGTTGACCACGTTCCGCCCGGCGTTAAGGTTGCCGCGGGCGGGGCGGACCCCCACCAAAAGCAACCAGGAGCGGAACGTGGCGAAATCCAAAGTGGCGATCCAGGCCGAGTCCAAGAAAACCCCTGCACCGCAAGCCGACAAGTCCACCCGGTACACCGTCCGACTCCCACCCGCGTGGAAGCCGTACTTGGAAGCGTGGCAGGACAAGGAAAGCCGCCCGGAGGGCAAGGCTCACCTGCACCGGCTCATTCAATTGGTCCTCATCGCCCACATGAAGGCGAACGGGTTGAAGTGCCCAGCGACTCCGCTGGAGTTGTCGGACTGCTAACGATCAGACGCCCCACCTCCAACAGCCGGCCAGCCGCTCTGGCCGGCTTCTTTTTTTCTGTTCGCCTTGACACCCCCAAGAGCGACTATGCTTGCGTCAGGTGGTGTACATCTTTCAACGTGTCCTATTGCAGGGGGGAGCGGAGCATGCGCGAGCGTATCGGTTCTGCAAGTGATGGGCGAATCACGGTGACGGTCGAATACCACGATGAGGCGGATAGTCGGCCAGGGCACGGCCCTGGATTTGCCTGGGTACGCTGGCGAGGAGTGGTGTATCAGTTCGAATGCTGTCGCCAGAGATTGGTCGTGGCCGCCCTGTGGGCGGCGGCCAACGACGAAAGGCGAAGTCATCCACCCCCAGCACCCGCAGGGTGGGAGCGGCGGCGGGCGGAATGGCTCGAATCCGTCGGAGCAGGGTGTCGCCGCTCGTGGGTAAGGTCAACCGCCGGCACAGCCGTGACCCGGCTTCGCCGCCGACGGCCAACGCGACATCCCGTTGTGCGCGGACGAGGGGGTCGGTCGCGCAGGCGTGTGAACGGATGGCCGGCAGTCGCTCGCAGAAGACGGTGCGGGAGCAACCGGCGGTTCGGCAGCGGAGTCGCCGGGCGGTGACCCGCCACACCACCCGGCGGCCGTGGGACGGCAGATCCGCGACCGTGCGGAGGTTGCGGCTTTGAACGTGAGACGAGTGGGTGTGACAGACCGGGCAGACGGCCATCGGGGTGGTCGTCACCGCGGCGATCAGGACCAAGTCGGTGCCGACGTACCGGGAGTTGACGCCCAACCCGACGGGAACAACACTGGCGTGAACGGTCATGCTGGCAGTCCCGGCCCGCTCGCGGATATGAGGGCCGGACCTTCTAACAGCAGCCCTGCACCAACACCGCGGAAGAGCCACTTCTCGACCGGCGTTTACATCAGAATCAGAAAGAGAACCCGCGACCTCGGGGACACGCCTCCCGACCATGCGGTACTGGGACGCGACGATCAGCCCGCAGACCCGTCGGTGTCCCACCCAGCGAACAGTGACGGCGTCGTGGGCTTGGCGGGCTTCTTCGCTCTCTTCGGGCGAACCGTCGGCTCCTTCTTCCGCGACCCATGCTTGAGGTACACCGCCGCCGTCGCCGCCTTCGCCACGGCCGACTTGCGGATGGCGTACAGGGCGTCGGTCATCTGCTTGGCCCGCTCGGCGAAGGGCACGACCGGCGGCGGGTAGCCTGGAAGGTTGTCGCCGTTCACGATCCGCACGGCGGGCAGCGGATTTAACTCCGGCAGCCAGCGTTTCACGAACCGGCAGTCGGCGTCCCAGTCGGCCAGTTGCTTGGCCGGGTTGTAAACGCGGATGGCGTTCCACCCGACCACCCCGGCCTGCATCTGCAACTGGCTCAGGTGGATGCCGGGGTCGTAGTCGCGGAACACGCCGGCCATGTGTGGGTGGATCAGCCGCCAGTCGAGGTGCAGCACGTGACAGGCGAAGCTCACCGCCATCGCCCGCATGCGGAAGTTGAGGCACCGCATGACCGCGTCCACCAGCGGGTAGCCGGTGCGGCCCTCTCGCCATGCGGTATGGAGGCGTTCGTCGTTCGCGTAGGGCACGTCGCGGTAGCACGGGTGAACGCTCTGGAACTCCAGCTCCGGTTCGGATTCGAGCCGCTGGGTGAAGTGGTCCCGCCAGTGCAGCCGACTGACGAATGCTTCGAGGCTCTGCCTCCACCGCACGCTCGCCGGATCGGCCAGGTCGAGCTCGGCCAGCCGGCGGGCGACGGCGTGCCACACCTGCCGGGCTGTGATCGTGCCCCACGCCAAGTGCACGCTCAGCCGCGAACCGGCGGTGAACGCCGTGTTCGGCGAGCTGATGCCGCCGCGATACCACCGCCCGCGGCGGGTGAGGAAGTCGGCCAACGTGGCGTGGGCGTCGGCCTCGCTCACCGGCTGCCACTGGCGGATCGGGGTGAATGCGGCGAGTTTCGGGAATGTGGTCGTGGCTGCCAATCGTCGCAGCTCGTCGGCTTGACGGATGAGCGGGACGGGCAGCGGAGGCACATCCACGATGCGACTTTGCCACCAGCGTTGCAGACGGTCGCGGTTGACCCCGCCCCGCTTCACGCTCGACTGCGGGAACTCGCGGTACTCGACACCCTGCTCGCGGCACCACGCGGCCACCGCCCGGTCGCGGCGGAAGGTGATGTCGTTGCCCACCTCTTCGTGACAGAACAGGTGGGTGAATGGCACGCGGGCGTGCAGCTTGGCCAGCTTGTCCACCACCTCGCCGTGAGCGACGACGAGGTCTGCCCCGTGCGTTCGTAACGCCATCCGCAGGCCGGTCACCGCCTGCCACTGGGCGTGAACGTGCATGTCCGAGGTGTCGTCGGCGGCCAGGAGCGACGGCTCGAAACAGAACAGCGGCAGCACGTCCATGCCAAGCCGGTTCACCTCACTCAAGCAGGCGTTGTCGGCCAGGCGGGCGTCCCGCTTCACCCACCACACCGCGACGGGTCGGGTCATTTGTGGTTCCGGTTCGACTTCGGACGGTAGCCCAGCACCTGCGTGGCTACCTGCTCCCAATACCGCGAGAACCGTTTCGGCTCAGATGGGTACTCGGCGAACATCGGCCGCGGGTGGACCACCACCTGGAAGTTCAACCGCAACTTCCCAGCCGTTTCCGCCACCCACGGGTTCGGGTGTTCGGAGACGTGAACCGTGGTCGCCCCGAGTTTGCCGGCGAGGGCCGCGAGCCGCTCGGCCGGGTCGCCGACCAGTATCAACTTCGTCGGGTTCGGCAGGTGGGCGTACAGGTCGTCGAGGCCGTCGAGTACGAACGCGAGGCGGTGGTACGCCCACGGCTCGGCCCGCAACGCCGGCTCGTCGAACACGAACGCCACCGCCGCGGCCGGGTTCGATTTCAGGGCCGAGTCGTCCCACGACATTGCCGCGTCGTGGACCCACACCAGTTCCGTGGCGGGCGGCACCGGCCCGATTTCGTCGGGACTGACCGGAGCCGTATCAGCTTCATCCCGCGTTCCGACATCCACGTTCCGACTTCCGAACGGGGCGGTCGAGCCAGCGAACAGGCGGTGTTGCAGTGTCGGGTAGTCGGCGTCGAACGGGCATTTCACCCGGCAGGTGTCGCACCACTTGCCGCCGCTGAAGGTGGCCACGTTCTGCTTGTTCATGAAGTAGGGCTTGCTGGCGAAAGTGCCCTCCACCCACTGCCAGCTGCTCGAGTTGCTGGCCACGTCGCCGTCGTACAAGTGCTGACGGAACAGCCGTGCCCCCTCCTGCCACCGCACCCCGCGGAAGTGACACAGGTAGGCGGCGAACCACAGCCGGGCGTGGTTGTGCAAGTAGCCGTCCGCGAACAACTCGTGCAACATGCCGTCCACGCACGGCAGTCCGGTGTCGCCCTTCACGACATCCAGCGGGATGCAGGCCGAGCGGCCGACGGCGTGCTTCGGCTCCTCGATGTCGTCGTCCAGCCCACGGCCGTGCCACGCCAGCACCTTCTCGAAGAAGTCCCGCCACGCAAGTTGCCGCAGGAACTCTTCCAGCAGGGCCGGGTCGTTCGGGAACCGGGCCTTCAGGTGCTCCCGCACCTCAGCCGCCGAGAGCATCCCGTGCCGCAGGTACGGGGACAGGTGCGAGACGGTGCCGGTGAGGTGGTTGCGGGTGCGGCCGTAGGCGGCTGGGTCGTAGGCGTGCAGCCGGCGGAGGGCTTCGGACCGACCGCCGGGCAGCGTGCCGGCCTTCGGGTCGCCCAGAAAGCACCCCCGCAGGCGGGCGAGCAAGGCGGTACGGTCAGTGATCGTCATGCGGACATTGATAGACAGCCGGCGGGCACGAATTCTCGGCTTCCCCGCAGGCAACGAAGCGACCGAAGCCGCCGATCCAGGATCCGAACAATCAAAAAGTACTTTTTGAAGTTGACCTCAGGTCGTTTCGATCGATCTGGTGCCGAGATCGCTTACGCGGTGTACGTTGACTTGTAACGCCATGACACTCCCTCCTCCCCGCGACGTGCTTCTCCGCATCCGCAAACTGGCGGGCCTCCCCGCGGAGATCCGCGAGAGCCGGTGGGCGGTGTCCATCACCCGCCTCACCGTTCTCAAGAGTCTGTGCCGGCAACCCGATCGGGCGAACCGCTTCGTCGCCCACCTCGCCCGCAAAACGTTCGAGAACCCGAACGAGGAGAAGGACCGTTCGGCCCATCCCGTCATACCGACCGAACGGAGCCACCGCCAGATGATGGCGGACGCCCTCGAAGGGTTGACGGCGTGGCAACGCACCCCGACCGGGACGTTGCGGCGGACGCTGTCCGAGTTGCTCGGGCGGATGCGGGCCGAGCAGAACGAGCACCGGAACATCCCGTTCGGGGCGGTCCGCCTGATCACCGACTCGAAACTGCTGCTGGTTGAGTACGCCCTCGAATGCCACCTCGCCCGTGAACGGGAGGTCGGCACCTGGGCGTACCAGACCGCCCGCCAGTACACCGAGCGGTACGAGCCGAGCCGGGGGACGGGGCTGATCCCGGCCTCGCTCCCGTTCGTCCGGGATGTCGTCGAGTTCTGGATGTCGGAGTACGGCCTGACCGCGGAGTCGCTCACGCCGGTACCGAAGGCGACAAGCAAACCAGACAAACCCCCGATGAAGTCCAGCAGCCAGGTCGAGTTCACGCCCCGCCAGGGGCAGTTCCTCGCGTTCATCCACCTGTACCGAAAACTGCACCGCCGGGGTCCGGCCGAGATGGACTTGCGGGCCTTCTTCCGCGACACGCCGCCTTCCGTTCACGGCATGGTGGTGAAGTTGGAGGAACTCGGGCTGATCACCCGCGAGCCGGGCGTCGCCCGTTCCGTCCGCGTCGCGGTGCCCACGGAACAACTCCCCGAACTGGAAGAGGTCGCTGGCCCGCCATGGTGAAGTGGCGTCACGTCCCCGGCACTCGTCAGATCGGCGGGCCAGGACGAGTTTCGACCAGGAGGTTGAACGTGCCCAAGAACACCGAACCGGAACCGCGATTCCCCGTCCCGCTCACGCGGGCACAGCGGGCCGTGGTCGCCGAGTTGGCCCCCGAACTCGCGGAGCGTCTTCGGTTGGCGGAGGTCGACCAGAAGACCATCCCACTCACAGCGGCGGAACTGACGGTCCTCCGGGAGAAGGCCTGGGCGGCGGTCCCCCAGGCCGCAAACGGCGTGAAACGGAACTCGCTCCGACACATCGCGGACCAGGCCGCGACGGCCCTCGACCGCTTCAGGGGCATCGGGGCGATCCCGGTGTCGGTTCGGCTGTACCAGCTCAAGGTCACGCTTCAGGATGTCACGCCGCCGATCTGGCGGCGGATCCAGGTCAAGGACGGCACCCTCGACAAGTTACACGAACGACTCCAGACCGCGATGGGCTGGACCAACTCCCACCTGCACCACTTCCAGATCGGCGGGCAACTCTACGGCGACCCGCTTCTGATGGACGACAACTTCACCGAGATGGGGTATGCGGACTCGACCGCCGTGAAGCTCGGCGACATCGTCCCAAAGGCCGGCACCCGATTTGCCTTCGAGTACGAGTACGACTTCGGGGACGGCTGGCGGCACGAGGTCGTGTTCGAGGGGTGCCTGAAGGCGGAACCCGGTCGGAAGTACCCGGTCTGCCTCGACGGGGGGCGGAACTGTCCGCCCGAGGACGTGGGCGGCACGCCGGGGTACGCGGAGTTTCTGGACGCGATCGCGGACCCCGACCACGAGCGGCACCGCGAGTTCCTCACCTGGATCGGCGGGGCATTCGCCCCGGAGGCGTTCGACGCGGAGGCCGTCACCCGGCGGATGCAGCGGGGGTTGCCGGACTGGCGGCGGGCGGGTGGGCTGGAATGAATGCGAGGAGTGTTCCGTCGCTCAGGTAATTCGCCGTCACTCGGCGGTCGGTTCCCCCAGCCCGAACGCCCACGTCAGTTCGCCGCGGGCGGGGCAGCGGCACCGCCACACGCCCGCCTTCGGCCGTCTGGCACGCTGGTGAACGGTGCCACAGCTGGCACAGCTCGCGTGCCACCGGGCGGGGGCCGGTTCCGTCACAGTCGGCACCGGGGGTTCGCGGGCCGGGTCACCGGCGAAGGCGAACACGAGTGGGGACCGGGCCGGGCATTTGCAGCGGTAGCCGGACAGCGACCGGGGGCGTTTGTACCGATGGTGGGTGCGGTGGCAGGACGGGCAGGTGGTCTGCCAGTCGCCGGGCTGCACCACCGTGTCGGGCGAGTCGTCGCACGCCCGCGGCGTCGCCCCGATGCGGACAGCGACCGCCTGCCACACCGGGCCGTGCTTGGCCGCCGGGCCGGCGAGGGCGTGGGCGATCTCGTGCAAGAGGGTATCCAGGACGGCCGCGTCCGGGTTGTGCGTTGCGTAGAACTCGCTGATCTCGATCCGCTTGCGGCGGTACTTGCACACGCCCAGCCGTCGCTTCGAGCCGGCCAGCCCGAACGTCCACCCGGCCAGGCGGTGCTCGGCGAACAGTGCGGCGGCGGCCTCACTCAGTATCTTCAGATCCATGCCGCTCACTCCGAACCACGCTGTGGAAGGATGCCAATTTTACCCGAACTCGTGGCGGTCGAGTGCGGTCGTGACGTGCGGAAGCGACCTCGGACGGAGAACGGCCATGACGTGGGCGGAGTGGTACAACGCGTTGGCGAAGCCGAGCTGGACGCCCGACGGAGGCACCATCGGGCTCATCTGGTCGCTGCTGTACCCGGTCATTGCGGTCACCTTCGGGTACGTGTTCGTGCAGGC
>JALOQR010000316.1 GCA_025459365.1 Fimbriiglobus sp. | reverse complement strand
GAACCGTGACCGGCAACGCTCACCCGATCGCCAAACATGCGTTTGAGGCTAAAGAGTCGAGCGCCACCCGACAGGCTGTGTGCCCACTTCCGTGCGACTGAAACGACTCGAACAGCCAATCGGGTGTCTGGATTCACCCCGCCGCAATGCGGTCCCAATCCAGTTTGTCCTTGTCGAGCGTCGGCAACTCCACCGGCAGTGCTTCCAGGTACTTCGTCGCGGCCCCGGTGTTGAATACCACCACTTCTTCGTGAGGTTTGACCTCGCCCTGCCAGATCAGCCGTTCGAGTACATCGAAGCAGACGGCCGTTTCGGGACAAACGCTGATCCCCTCCGCCGAACTCGCCCGCCGCATCCACGGGCCGATGGCGTCTTCCTTCCCCGCCACCGCCTTGCCGCCGCTCTCGCGGATGGCGTCGAGCATCATGAAGTCGCCCACCGCCACCGGCACCCGCAACCCGCTCGCCACAGTGCGGGCGTTCGGGAACAGTTCCGCGAACCGCTCGCCCTTGTCGAACGCCCGCACGATGGGGGCACAACCTTCGGCCTGGATGGAGTACAGGCGGGGCATCAGCGGGTTTTTGGTGAGCGGGAGGCGTGAGCCACCTGGTTGTTCATCGTCACCAGAGGGCTCACGCCCCCCGCTCGCCGAATTCAGCCACCCCAACTCCACCAACTCTTGAAACGCCTTCCACATGCCGATCAAACCCGTGCCGCCGCCGGTGGGGTACAGGATGACGTCGGGAAGTCGCCAGCCGAGTTGCTCGGCGACCTCCAGCCCCATCGTCTTCTTCCCTTCGAGGCGGTACGGTTCCTTCAGCGTGCTCAGGTCGAACCAGCCCATCCGCTCGGCCCCGGCCTTCACGATTTTGCCGCAGTCGTTGATCAGGCCGTTCACCCGGAACGCCTTCGCCCCATACAGGTACGGCTCGAACTGGTTCACCACCGGCGTGTCCGAAGGCATGAACACAAAGCACTCCATGCCGGCCCGCGCCGCATAGGCCGCCGCCGCCCCGCCAGCGTTACCAGCAGTGGGGAGTGCCACCCGCTTGACGCCGAGCCACTTCGCCAGGCTCACGCACATCGTCTGCCCGCGGCTCTTGAAACTCCCGGTGGGCAACTGCGATTCGTCCTTCACCCACAGGTTTTTTAGCCCGAGTTGCGTGCCGAGGCGGTCGCACTTCAGCAGCGGGGTCATCCCCTCGCCGAGCGTCACCGGTTCGGCGTCGAGCGGCAGCGGGAGAAGTTCGCGGTACCGCCACAGGCTCGGCGGGCGTTTAGCGATGTCGGCGGGGGTGACCGCTGTGCGGATCTTGTCGAGGTGGTAGCGAACCCAGATCGGGCGGTCGGCGTGCATCCCGATGAGGGTGCCGAACGGGATCCGCGTGCCGTCGATGGCCGCTTCCAGGTGGGAGACGAACGTGTTCATGCGGGACAATGTACTAGACCGGCGGGCGAACCGCGTGATAGGGTTCACTCCCCTGAGGGCCGAGCATGTCCCGACCATCATCCGCCGCGAAGAAGGCGGGCGCTTGCTTCCTCGTTCCGTTCCTGCTGTTCTGGTCGGCGATCACCCTCTCGTTCGACGCGATCATCGCCTGGGGTGTCGCTCGGCAGTGCTGGGCTTGGACGTTCGCGCAGGCACCGGGGACGATCCTGAGCAGTGAGGTGAAGACCAGGAGAGACAGCGACGGCGACAACTCACACCGGCTCGCCGTGACGTACCGCTACACCGTGGATGGCCGCGAATTCATTGGCGACCGCTACCGCTACGGCATGATGGGGACGAACGACAAAACCTGGCAGCGGGTGAAGGCCCAACTGCCCCCCGGCACTGCGGTGACGGTGTACCACGACCCGGCGAACCCGGCCGAGGCGACGCTCACTCGCGGGCCACAGGGGAGCGACCTGTTCATCGGCAACTTCCTCGTGCCGTTCAACCTCGTCGGCGTCGGGCTGCTGGCATACCTGATCCGCCGCAACCGCACGGCGTTCGACCCAGACGACCCGAAGCAGGTGCGGCAGACACCGATCGGGTGGCGGTTGAAGTTGGGCGCCCGCGACGGGTGGATGGGGTTCGCCTTCGGGTGGGGGGCGGTCGCGTTCGTGAGTGTGTTCGTGATCGCGTTCACCGTCGGATTCAATCCGCCGGTTCCGATCGCACTCATCCCGTGGGTGGTCGGCCTCGGGTTGGGGGCGTGGGCGTTCATCATCACCCGCCGCAGCGTGCAGGTGGCCGCCGACGAGGTGAACCGCGAGCTAACCATCCGCGGGAAGGTGGTGCCGTTCGACCGGGTGAAAGGGTTCGAGGTGATCGAGCGGGAGGTGAAGTCGGAAGACGAATCGAGCAGCTACCACTACAAGTGCGTGGCGAAGTTCACCGATGACGACGGAACGGTGGCGAAGCAGGAGGTGTACGAATTCCACGAGCGAGAGGATGCCGAGCGGTTGGCGGATTGGCTTGGGGCGAAAGTGCGAAGTTGAGCGGTGGAAAAAGCAAACCACCCGGGTCAGCAGCGGCCTCTCCCCTCCGCTGCTGATTCCGGGTGGTTCTCGCACGAGTCATGTCGGGCCTTCGAGCGGAACCGCCTCTCCCAACGGCTCCGTTCGATCTGGCTCGGTGTCACTCGTGCGAGAGAGAGTAATGCAGGGGGTGTGCCAAACCCGCCCTGCGACTGATGGAACACCTCGAGAAATCGCAGGATCGCCTGAAAAATCAGGGTAAAAATCTGCTCATCTCCCGGTCTACGGCAGCTCCTGCACCCTACCCGAACCCCGCCCGTGCCGACCTTGCATGCATCCGGTGCATAGCTCCCATGCACACCCCGAGCGTACTCTCCGAGGTTGACCCTCTCTGCCACACTGCCACCTGCCACACACATACCCCCCCCATGCCGCCGAAACCCTAAGTGTTGCACCAATCAGGCCTTCGCTCAATTCGGCCCCTTGGCTACTCGGCCGCCGACCCCCGAACAGCCCCGCGGGCACCACGACTGCCAACGTGGTTTCCCACACAGCCTACAATCGTAGCGTATCCATCCCGCCCGTGAGCTAGCGCATGAGCGCCGACCTGCGACTGAACGGCACGGACCTCGCCGCCGTCACCGACCAACTGGTGCGGTCGTATGGGGCGTGCGGCATGCTCCACCACCTCGGCCGCGAGCCGTTGCCCAGCCGGGCGGCCGTTGCCGACATGGTCGCCGACCTCGCCGAGATCCTGTTCCCCGGTTACGGCAAGCGGAAGGACCTGACCGAGGCGAATATCGGCTTCTACATTGGCGGGCTGATCGATGCCCTGCACGGTAAGTTGACCGAGCAGATCGCCCGCGCCTTGCGGCACGACCGCTGCCGCGACGACGCCGACTTCCACCACTGCGATTCTGAAGCGGCCGGCAAGGCGCTCGACCTGCTCCGCCGCCTGCCGCACATCCGGGCCACCCTGGAGGCGGACGTGCAGGCCGCCTACGCCGGCGACCCGGCGGCCAAGAGCCACCACGAGATCGTGTTCAGCTACCCCGGGTTCGAGGCGGTGGCGGTGTTCCGCATCGCCCACGAACTGCACCGCCTGCGGGTGCCGTACATCCCACGGATGATGACCGAACTGGCCCACAGCAAGACGGGCATCGACATCCACCCCGGCGCCACCATCGGGCCGGGGTTCTTCATCGACCACGGCACCGGGGTGGTGATCGGCGAGACGTGCGAGATCGGGCAGCGGGTGAAACTCTACCAGGGCGTTACCCTCGGGGCGCTCAGCTTCGACCGCGACGAGAACGGCGAACTGGTTCACGGTTCGTACAAGCGGCACCCGACCCTTCGAGACAACGTGGTGGTGTACGCCAACGCGACCATCCTCGGCGGACGGACGGAGGTGGGCGAGGGTGCGGTGATCGGGTCGAACGTGTGGATCACGAAGAGCGTGGCCCCCTACGCGGTGGTGGTGCTCGACGCCCCGCCGACCAAGGTGAAGGGCGGCCCCACCCCGCGGGCGCAGCAGGAAGCCATCATGTACCACATCTGACGTGGGCGACGGGCCTTGAGGGCGGTGTGTGGGTGCCGTCAATCAACGCCCTTCAGGGCGGACTCCAACCGTTGGAGTCCGCCCTGAAGGGCGGTCTTTTTGTTTTCGCCCTGAAGGGCGTACCCCAGCCGTTGGAGTCCGCCCTTCAGAGCGGTGGTTGAAGACGCCCTGAAGGGCGTACCCCAGCCGTTGGAGTCCGCCCTTGAGGGCGGTATTGCGAATCACGCCCTGAAGGGCGTACCCCAACCGTTGGAGTCCGCCCTTCAGGGCGGTGGGCGGACCCCAGCGAACTTCAAGAAACCGATCGGTTTCACACATCCCAACTTTTGCCATAATCCCCGATGGGGTATTCCTCCCACGCTCGTTCGGCTTCCTCTCGTCCGACGCACTCCAAATACTCCCGCGCATTGCCGAACGGCCAGTCCTGCCAGCGAGTCACATACCCATGTTTCACGGGGTTGTGGTGGACGTAGTTCAGCGTCGCACGGAAGTGACGATCGCTTTTCATCGCTGTCTCGGTCGCCCCGCACCAGACTTGTCGGCCGCGGGTGTTGTCCTCGCCGTTCCAGCGGTGCGAGCTGCGCCCGTGCAGTTTCCCGATGTCCGCGAGTAACCCCAAGACGTCATCGGTGTGCAGGAGAATGTGGTAGTGGTTCGGCAGGACGACCCAAGCCCACAACTCGGTGGAATACTCGCCGCACACCTGCAAGAGTTCGTTCTCGAACCAGGCCATTCGCTCCGTGGAGGTCCCGATGACGGGCCGGTGTTCGAAGCATGCTGCGGTCATCAAGTACCGGCCTTCGGGTGAAGCGCGGTGTGGGGGGTGGTGCCACTGACGCCGTTGTAACTTCCGCTGACGCAGAGTTTCCTCCCGTTGTTCCGGAGTCATTCGACGCCAGAGGTACATGTCCTCGCGCATGAGGTGTTCCCCTGCCTGCCGCGCCCTGAAGGGCAACTGATGGAGTCCGCCCTTCAGGGCGGTTTTAGTGAAGACGCCCTGAAGGGCGTACCCCAGCCGTTGGAGTCCGCCCTTCAGGTTGGAGTCCGCCCTTGAGGGCGGTTTTAGTGAAGACGCCCTGAAGGGCGTACCCCAGCCTGAGTTGGTTGGAGTCCGCCCTTGAGGGCGGTGATTGAAGACGCCCTGAAGGGCGTACCCCAGCCGTTGGAGTCCGCCCTTGAGGGCGGTTTTAGTGAAGACGCCCTGAAGGGCGTACCCCAGCCTGAGTTGGTTGGAGTCCGCCCTTGAGGGCGGTATTGGG
>JALOQR010000315.1 GCA_025459365.1 Fimbriiglobus sp. | reverse complement strand
GCGTACCTACGAGTCGGCCGAAGTGGTGAAGAAAGGCGAGAAGGTGGATGTTGGATTGAAGGGAAAGACGGTCCTCATCGAGAAGGGGAAGATGAACTACTCATTCGCCCTAGAAGGTGGTGGCGAACTGAACGCGGAGGCGGCCGACCTGCTGCAAAAGGAGTTCAACAAGAAGAACGATGTCGACATGGACGAAATGATGTTGCCGAAGAAGCCGGTGAAAGTGGGTGATACATGGACGGTGGAACCAAAGGCCGTGGAGAAGATGTTCGGCGATGAAATGGCCGTGGACAAAGACAAAGCGTCGGTGACTGGCAAACTGCTGAAGGTCTACGACAAAGACAAAGCCAAGTGGGGAGTGATCGAGTACGTCATCGAACTGCCGGTGCTGTCGATCAAGTCGCCGATGGGGGCGGTGGACACGGCCGACGGGAGCAAACTGAAGATGACCATGACCATTGACGGGTGCGTTGATGGCAGCGCCTACGGCGGTAGCGTGACCGGCAAGATGGACGGCGACATTACTCTGAAGATCCCGGGTGCCGAGGTCGCTCTGAAGATGAAGGGGGACATCGGCTCGAAGTCGGAGGCGGCGAAGAAGTAAAGGGGGTTTTGGCGAACAGCGACCGCCAGCGGTAGGGAGATTTTCCCGATCCCTGGCGGTCGTGGCCTTTACCGGGTACACTCCACTTCCCTCCCCCCGGAAGCGTGGCCATGCGCCTTCCCACGTTTGTGCTTTTTCTTCTGCCCACCTTGGCGGCTGCAGTCGAACCGGTCGACTTCGTCAAGCAGATCCGCCCGCTCTTCGAAGCCCACTGCATCAGTTGTCACGGTCCTGCCAAACAGAAGGGCGGCCTGAAACTGCATGTCGGCTCCGCCGTGCTCCGGGGCGGAGTGAATGGGCCGGTGGTGGTGCCGAAGAAAGCGGCCGAGAGTCGCCTGATGAAGGCACTTAAGGGTGAGGGCGATCTTGACCAGATGCCCCCCAAGGGCAAATTGCCCACCGCCGACGTCGCCCTCGTCGCGCGCTGGATCGATGAGGGGGCAGTCGTGCCGGAGGAAGAAGACGCCGGCCCCTTGCACTGGGCGTTCGTTTCGCCGAAGCAGGCGGGGGTGGCGCATGGAATCCACCCGGTGGATCACTTCCTGGCCGAGCAGTGGAAGGCGAAAGGCATCATGCCCGCCGGTGAGGCGGATCGTCTCACCCTCGCCCGCCGACTCTATCTCGATTTGACCGGCTTACCTCCGACCCCGGAACAGGCCGCGGCGTTTGTTCAGTCCAAAACTGCAGACGCCTACGAAAAGCTGATCGATCAGTTGCTCGCGACTCCGTTGTACGGCGAGCGCTGGGGGCGGCATCTGCTTGATGTGTGGCGGTATTCGGACTGGTATGGGTTTGGGGGTGAATTGCGGAACAGCCAGAAACACCTCTGGCGGTGGCGAGACTGGGTGATCGAGAACCTGAACGCCAACACTCCCTACGACCGCTTGGTTTCGGCGATGCTCGCCGCCGACGAACTCGGCGGAGACGTCCGGGCGACCGGCTATCTCACCCGCAGTTACTACAAGTTCAGCCGCAACGTCTGGCTCGATGACGTGGTAGAGCACACCGGCAAGGCGTTCCTGGGCGTGACTCTTAACTGCGCCCGCTGCCACGACCACATGTACGACCCGTTCAGCCAAGAGGACTTTTATCGCTTCCGAGCAGTATTCGAACCGCACCAGTTACGCGTCGATCCGGTGGCCGGCCAACCGGACATTGACAAAGACGGCGTGTCGCGGGTGTACGACGCTGACGCGAAGGCCGTGACGTACCTCTTCGAGCGGGGGAACGAAAAGACCCCGCGGAAGGACCGGCCGCTGCCACCTGGCGTGCCGACGGCGTTCGGCCCGAAGGGGTTCGTCGCGAAAGAAATCACCTTGCCGCCATCTGCCGCCCACCCGACGCTACGGGAAGAGGTGCGGAAGAACCTGCTCGACGCGGCCACGGCCCAGGTGAAGCTGGCGAAGACCGAACCGCGAACGCGAGCCGCCCAGGCGCACCTCCGGGCGGTCGAGGCGAAACTGAACGCTGACATCGCCCGGTATTCCAAACCGCCGAACACGAAAGCGCCCGAGTTGATCCGCCACGCCGTCGCACTCCACCTGGAGGCAGTCGCCCTGGCCGCTGAGGCTGACTACGCCGATGCGGATCAGGCGGCAGCCACCTTGAAGGAGACGAAGCAAGTCGAGGCACAGAAGAAGAAGGTCGCCGACCTGAAAACGAAGGCGGATGCCGCCCGTAAAGCCGCCATCACACCGCCCGCCGATTACCCGCCGCTGGTGCCGAACTACCCCGATACGAGCACCGGCCGTCGGGCAGCGCTGGCCTCGTGGATTACATCGAAGGACAACCCGCTCACCGCCCGCGTGTTCGTCAACCACGTCTGGCTGCGGCACTTTGGTCAGCCACTGGTGCCGACCGTGTTCGACTTCGGGAAAAACGGTCGCCCGCCGACCCATCCGGCGCTGCTCGACTGGTTGGCAGTTGACTTCATGAACTCGGGCTGGGACGTGAAACAACTCCACCGGCGAATGCTCACGAGCAAGGCATATCGCATGGCCAGCACCCTCCCCGGCCCTGGCGGCGAGGCCAACCGCAAGGCCGATCCCGATAACCTGTTGGTGTGGCGGATGAACCCTCGGCCGTTAGAAGCGGAGGCGATTCGCGACAGCCTGCTGTCTGTTGGCGGGTTGCTCGACCGAACGATCGGCGGGCCGGAGTTGGACCACAACGACGACGCCCCGAAACTGCGCCGAAGCCTTTACTACCGGCACGCACCAGAAAAGCAGATGCCATTCCTGGCTACGTTCGACGGCCCCAGCCCAACCGAGTGCTACCGGCGCAGCACCACCGTGGTTCCGCAGCAGGCACTCGCACTCGTAAACGGGAAGGTGGCGACCCGATCGGCTGAGGCGATGGCGAAGGAGATCGCCGGGAAAGAACCCGCGGCGGTAGTGAGGGAAGTCTTCCGGCGGGTGCTGCTCCGGTCGCCGACGGCGGAGGAGGCGAAAGCCTGCGAGGAGTTCCTCATTAAGAATCCGCCGGCAGCGCTCGTGCAAGTGCTGTTTAACCACGCCGACTTCACCACGATCCGTTGAGTTACTTTCCTTTCGGTGGCTTGGGAGCGGGGAACTTGCCTGGATCGATGCGGTGGAGGGCGGTGGCGGCCGAATCGCGAACACGGGCATCGCGGTCCTTGAGTAGTTTTTGCAATTCGGGCGCCGCTGCTTTCGCCTTGTCTCCGAATCCGCCCAGACCAACGGCAGCGCTGCGTCGGACGTCTCCACTCGGGTCGCTCAAGGCGGCGGTGAGTGCGGGGATGGCTTCGTTTGCGTCTCGTCCGCCGAGCAATCGGGCGGCGGCAACGCGGTCGATGTCTTCGCTCGATTTCATGTCTTGCACCAACTCGCCGGTTGGCTTTTGCCCGCATCCGGCGATGGCCACAAGCATCAATATGAGCCGCCCTTTCCACCGCATGGCCTATCCTCGGAGTGTGATCGAGTAAGTGAGTCGGGTACGTCTCAGGAGGCAATCCTCTCTTCTGGAAGTTCACGAGGTCCATCAGGATCAGAAGTCGCCGAGTACCTCGCCGCCGCCAACGGTACACATGCCCTGGAATGCGGCTGGAGTCACACTCGATCGGATAAACCGCACCGATCCGTCGCCGAGGAGGAAGTTGCACCCCCCGGTATGGTTGCTGTAGAACGTGTCCGGGTCGAAGATGGGGAAGGCCGGGCTGGGCAAGTGTTCGGCGTTGCCATGCGAGAGCACCATTGCCTGGGCGTAGTCGGCGTTGTCATAGGCTGGGCCAGGCGGCGGGACATTCGGACGGGCCGGTTGTTCGGCATGCCACGCCGGGGTTTGCCCGCCAGGGTACGCCCCGGCCCACGTCACCGGTGCGTGATTCCCCGATCGTTCGCCGGCAAAGATGGTGTTACTCAGCCCATCCGTCACGGTGCCGAAGGTGGTGCGACTGTTGCGGAAAAACGCCCCGCGCCCACCGGGGCCATACACCCCCGATTCAGGGTCCGATGGGTCTTCTGGGATGATGTTCCCGGTAGCCCCCTGAAAGCACTCGATCCAGCCAGCACACCCGACGTAGTTGGCGTGAGCGAGTGTGACGACGGGAGTGGTGAAGGAACTGGTGTAGACCGATACCGCCTCCTGATACGGGTCGGAGGGGCATTGAAGGATCTTCAGATCCTGGCGGACAGGGGTGGCATTCACTCCAACCCCCACCGTGACCTTGAAGTTGATCTGGTTGAACAAGTTGCCCTGTTCGAGGAACGGCAGCGTGTGGGCCGCCCACCCCCACCCCGGCCCGAGATCGCCGTCCGGAGTGACGAGCGGGTTGTTGTTCGCGTCGGAGTATCCTGGTGGCAGGGTATTGAACTGATCGTGGTAGTTGTGCAGACCCAGACCGACCTGTTTCAAGTTGTTGGTGCAGGTCAGCCGAGCAGCGGCTTCGCGGACTTTCTGCACGGCCGGGAGGAGTAGGCCTATCAAGATGGCGATGATGGCGATCACCACCAGAAGTTCGATCAGTGTGAACGCGAGGCGGTTTTGGCGGGTCATTGGCGTCCCTTGGCGGTCGGGTGTTCAACGTAATTCATCGTATAACTTGTCGTTGCTATCACAAAAAAGAATCGAACGAGGTGCGAAAATCGATGAGTTTGTTGCACCGATCACAACCAAAGGAGGCCAGGGATGACCAGCGACGTGATCGTACTCGGATTGGGCGGGATGGGGGCGGCCACGGCTGCCGAAATCGCCCGTCGCGGAGTCCGGGTGCTTGGGCTAGAGCAGTTCGGCTTCACTCATCGCCGTGGCAGTTCGCATGGTCGCACCCGCATCATCCGCACCGCCTACTACGAGCACCCGGCCTATGTTCCCCTGGTGCGGCGGGCGTTCGACCTGTGGGCCGATCTTGAACAGCGAATCGGTCAGCGATTGCTCACCCCCTGCCCGTGCCTGTCTGTCGGGCCTCCAAGTGGCGAACTGGTGCGAGGCGTACAGCGGGCGGCGGTTGAACACGGCTTGCAGGTCGAGTCGTTGTCGGCGGCTGAGATCGAACGTCGCTACCCGCAGTTCCGCATTCCGCCAGAGTTCGCCGGTGTGCTGGAACAGGCCGCCGGAATTCTCGCGGTCGAAGAATGTGTGCGAGCATACCTCGACGACGCGATTTCCCACGGGGCCGACTTGCGCTCGGAGGAGCCAGTCCTCGGTTGGCAAGCGGTGGCAGGCGGAGTTGAAGTGACGAC
>JALOQR010000048.1 GCA_025459365.1 Fimbriiglobus sp. | reverse complement strand
GTTCAGATCGACGTAGACCGATCCGCGAATCACTCCGCTCCCGGCATAGCCGAAGTCCACATCGGTACGTGTCTGGTTTGCCCCGAGGGTGCCGGTGGCCGACTGGTCGCCGGTGCCCGGTGCGCTATCAAGGTCACCCACCGCCGCCACCCCACCGGCCGGGAGTGAGACTACCGTCACGCGGAAGGCATCACCGCCAGGAGCGTAGATCGGCAGACCGGCGAAGTTGTACACACCGTTCGCCGCGGTGGTGGCGGTGAACCGCAGATCGTCGGTCGTGCCGAGGACGCCGTCGCGTCCAGCCAGTTCGAGTTGAACGACTGCACCAGGGATGCCCGCTTCGCCGGGATCTTGCCCACCGTTGCGGTTCTGATCGAGCCACACCCGATCGCCGAGGGCGGCCGCCCCGCGATACCCGAAATCGATATCGGTGCGGTTCTGGCCCGTGGTCAGGGTGGCGATAGCCGTGTGCGGGGTACCGAGGCCATCGAAGTCGAACGTCTGGGCCACGTTGGCTGGCAGGGTGGTCGGATCAACCACCACCTGGAATGACCCCACCGGGAGGTTGCCGAAGGAGTAGTTGCCAGCGGCATCGGTGGTCGTGGCCGTGGTCACGTCGTCGGCGGTACCGAGTACCCCATCGGTGCCAGCGTAAGTGAGCGTCACCCGCACACCGGCCAGGCCGGGTTCGTCGGCAACTACCCCCTGCACCCCGTCCCCGTCGCGGTCGAGCCACACGCGGTCGCCGAGCGAGGCGCTGCTGCGATAGCCGAAGTCGGCGTTACGGCGATTCGGGTTGTCGACCGTTTCGAACAGGTCGCCCGTCCATGTGCTGTCCAGCACACCATCGGGATCAGCGGTGTTTCCCACCCCCGTCGGCAGCGTGGTGGTCACCACTCGCACGGTGTATTGCACCGGACCGCCCGATGTGGTCGCCGGCAGGTTCTCGAACAGGTAGAAGCCATCCGGCCCGGTGGTGGCTGTCACGGTCAGGTCGGGCAACCCATCGCCGGTCACGTCGGCAGTGAGCACCACCGTTACGCCGTTCAGCCCCTCGCCGGCCTCCCACACACCGTTTGCGTTGAGGTCGAGGAATACCCGATCACCAATGCTCCCCGGCCCGCGGTAGCCGAAATCCTGGGCCAGGTTCACCGGGTTGGCTGTCGTCAGGGTGACCACACTGGTCGCGTCGGTCACACCGTCCGGGTCGGTGGTGTTGGTAGCGTCGGTCGGCAGTCCGGCCCCAACCGTCACGCGGTACTGGATGGGGTTGCCCAGGCGGTCGGCCAGCGGCAAGCCCTCGAACCGGTAGTTGCCAGTCGCGTCGGTGGTGGCAGTGAACGTCTCGGTGGTGCCGTTTCCGTCCACGTCGGCGGTGAGTCGCACCGTCACACCAGTCAGGCCTTCACCGGCGTCCGGCGTACCGTTGGCGTTCACGTCCAGGAACACCGTGTCGCCGATAGCACCAGGGCCACGGTAGCCGAAGTCCTGGGTCGGGTCGTTTGGCGCCGCGGTGCTGATGGTGCTGATCGACGTGTTGTCGTTTGCGCCGTTCGGATCGACCGTGTTGGCCACCGGAGCACCGGCCCCTTGCGGGAGCGTGGTGGCATCGACCGTCACTGTGTAGGGCACCCCGCCGGGCGTCGTCCGCAGATTGGTGCACTGATAGAAGCCGGCCGCGTTGGTGGTGGCGGTGAGCGTCTCGTTGGCCTCCACCACGCCATCGCCATCGAGGTCGCCGGTCAAACGCACCACCACACCGGCCAACCCTTCGCCGGCGTCCGGTTGGCCGTTCGCGTTGGGGTCGAGGAACACCGTGTCGCCAATCGTGCCCGTTCCGCGGATGCCGAAATCACGCGCCAGGTCGTTGTTGCCGCTGGTCGGGGTGCTAGTCTGCGTGTTCCCGCTCGGTGTGGTGTACGTGAACGGGGACAGTGGAACGGTCGCATCCTGCACCCGCACGCGGTAGGTCCCAGGGGCCAGGTCGGGGAACGTGTAGGTACCGTTGGCCCCGGTGGTGACGGTGAGCAAGCCGATCACGTCGCCAGTGCTGTTGAACACGCCATCCGGCCCGGCGTAGTCCAGCACCAGCACCACGCCAGGGATGCCCGACTCAGTTGCTTCCTGGGTGCCGTTCCCGTTCGTGTCGTACCACACTGTGTCGCCGATCGAGACCGGCAGGTAGAGGCCCGCATCGACCGTCGGGTTGTTGTCACCCAGTGCCAGGGTGTAGTTGCCAGTGAACCCGGTGGCCGTGTTGGCATCGCTGTCGGTGGCGTCGGTCGCCAACGTCGAATCGGCGGACGTGCGGGTGTACGTCACCCCGCTCGCCGTGTTCCCAAACCGCACACGGTAGTTCCCCGCCGCCAGATCAGTGAACGCATACAGGCCACCCCCCGCAGTGGTGGCGGCGAGCAGTGGGGCGGCCAGTTCGCCCGCATCGAACACGCCATCGTTGTTGGCGTCGAAGAACAACTCGACCGTCACCCCGTTGACCCCTGCCTCGGTGCCGTCTTGCACCCCGTTGGCGTTGGTGTCGAGCCACACCCGGTCGCCCAGTCGGGCGGTTCCACGGTAGCCGAAGTCCACATCGCGGCGAGCGTTCAGCGGGTCGCCACCGACCGGCGACACTTGCACATCCACCGGGTTGAGCGGGGCCGGAACGCCGCCGTTATCGAGTGAATCGGTGTGAGTCGGGAAGCGAGCCGGCGGAGTGACCTGCACCCGATAGTTCGGAGTGCTGCCCACAAGGGCGTTGGCCGGCAGACCCGTGAACAGGTAGGTGCCGTCGGCGGCGGTCGTGGTGGTAAAGTTGTAATCGTCGCCGCCGCCTAGCACGCCATTCGCGCCGAACCAGGTGGCCGTCACCGTCGCCCCGCCGATCCCCGGTTCGCTCGCATCTTGAGCGCCGTCACCGTCGGCGTCGTACCACACGCGGTTGCCCAGGCTGGCAGTGCCACGGTAGCCGAAGTCGCGGGTTGGGTCGTTCGGGGCGGCCTCGGTGAGCACCGTCGTGCTGGTGTTGTCGAGCGTCCCGTCAGGGTCAACCGTCTGGGTGACGTTGGCAACCACGGTGGTGGGGTCGACTGTCACTCGGTATGTGATCGGGTTGTTGGCCGGAGTGCTGAATGGCAGGTCGGTGAACTCGTAGAAACCGTTCGCCCCGGTGGTGGCGGTGAACGTCTGGGTGGTGCCGTTGCCGAGGATGTCGGCGGTGAGCCGTAGCACCACTCCCGGCAGCCCTTCACCGGCGTCTGACAGGCTGTTCCCGTTGGCATCGAGGAACACCGTGTCGCCGATCCGGCCGCGAGTGAACCCAGCGTCAAACGTGTGGGCATTCTGACCGGAGTCGCCGGTGGTGGCATCGATCACCGCCAGGGTGCCGGCTGCGAAGGCGTCGGAGTCGCGGTTATCTCCGTCGGTCGAAGGGTCGTTGTCTCGCGGGCTGAGGCCATACCCGGCCAGGGTTGCCTGGGTGCGGTCGATGCGGACCCGGTACGGGGTGTTCGGTAGGATGGTCGCCGAGAAGAGGGCATTCCCTCCCGGCACGTTTGCCCGGCGGGTGTCGTTGCTGAAGTAGTAGCTCCCATCGGCCGCAGTGGTGACCGACCCGATCACTGTGTTGGTGGCGGGGTCAAACAACTCGACGGTCACGCCGCCGAGGCCCGGTTCGCCGGCGTCCTGCACCCCGTTGGAGTTCAGATCGCGGAACAGGCGGTTGCCGATCTCCACCGGGGCGAACTCACGCACCAGGGTCAGCCCACCCAACCCGTTCGCCTTGCCGAAGGTGTCGAGGGGGGCGTTCCCGTTGGTGGTGGCATAGGCCTGATACCCTTTTGCCACCGCGCCGGTGGAGGTGTTCATCCATTTGAAGCCACCAGAGCGAATGTCCACCCCGGGGTCCATCTGGGTGGACACCACATCCGGGAACCCCGGCACCTGGAGCAGCGCTCCCATCGACGTCTCACCGTGCCCGGTATTGAAATTCTCCTCGAAGTAGAACTCCGCCCCCCCCGGCCCGCGGTCGTTGTTCTGCGGCCCGGTGCCCTGCCCGGCGGGACCACGGGCATTGTTTTCCAGCGTCCACCCCGAGGCGAGGTTGTTCGGCGTGTTGATGAACGCCTGCAGCATATCCCCGGTGGTGAAACCCTCCACCCGCTGGGTGGAACTGTTCGGGTTGCTGAGCGAGAAATAGCCGATCTGGTCCGACCCGCGGTCACGCAGGCCGAGCGTCATGTTGCCGGCCGGGTCGAAGGCGATGTCGGAGAATATGGCCTGCGGGGCCACCCCGAAGGAAGGGGTGGTGTTGATGCTGAAATACGTCGGCCGCCACGGCTCCCATGGGCTCGGCGGGCGATCCGTGCTTGAGAAACCCGTGCTCGACTGGCTACGAAGATAGTTCAGGCGTGCGGTGAACACCGGGGTGCCGGTGAAGGTCATCGTCGCCGGGTTGAGTTCGTACACGGCCGCCATCAGTTCGTCGCGAGCGGTCTGATCGCCTGGCCCGGTTGCCAGCGTCTCAGCCGTGTAGGTCACACCGACATACACCCGCCCCTGGTGGAACTGAACCGCGAACGGGCGTAGGTCGTCCGACCGGAACCGGGCGGGGCTGATGATCGTGCCGGTGGTGTCTGGGTTGGTCAGCGGGATGCTCACCCGCTGGATAGTGGTCGTGTTCAGCGGGCCCGAGGTGGGGATGCGGTACAACTGCCGATCGAACAGGTTCATCACGAACACAAACTGCCCGTCGTCGGAAGAGTCCATCCCACCGAGGCCAGTTTTGCCAACGGCGTCCCAGCCGGCATTGCCGTTGTCGGTGTCGTAGTCGTCAGCCAAACCGTTGCCGTTTTCGTCGGTGAGGTCGTGCTGGTTCGGACCGGCGGTGTTCACGCCGAAGATGGCGTTCAGGTCGGCGTACAGGAGCGATCCGGGCGGCGGGGCGAATCCGGCCGCGGCCCCGACCGGGTAGTTGAACCGATACACCGCCCCGGTGCCATCCGGCCCGAAGCCAACGTGCCGCTTGAAGTACGCCGACGCGTACACGTCCCGCCGGTACGGATCGTAGGCAACGCCGTAGACCGCCCCGAGGCGATCCTTGGGTACGTCGATGAGGCGGTTGCCGGCCGTGTAGTTGGAGGCGGTCGATCCGTTCCCCCCAGCCGAGTATCGCACGGCGTAAAGGGCCGTGCCGTTCGGTCCCTCGTTGTGTGGGCCGTAGTTGAACAGGGTGTTGATGATGATCGGGTCGTCGCTGGCGAAGTCGGTCGGCCGCACCAGCCCAACACTGGCGGTCGCGTTGGCGTCTGGTACGAACTGCACGGTGGTACCGGAATCCGGCCCACGCGGGCCAGCGAAGAACCCCGCCGGCAGGGTGGTAAACTCGATGCGCAGTGGGTCGGTCTGCGAACCAGACACGTTCAGGGTGTACGAACCGTTGGCGGCCGAGACGGCGGTACCCCGAACCGCCCCGGTGGCGTCGAATGCCGTCACCGTCACCCCGCCCAGGCCGCGGTCGATGGCCGCCCCGTAGGTGACGTTGCCCGCGTTCGGCGGAGTGTTGCTCAGGTCGCGGGTACCGTTCGCGTTGAAATCCTGAAACACCCACCCAGTGACCGCCGGAACGGCGCGGTCTTCTAGCAACTCGGGGCGGACGAGGGTTATTGGCCGCGTCGGCGAGTTGGCGAACATGGATCGGAGCCAATGAGACCAGAGGGTGCGAAGGCGGTCAGTCATGGTGGGGTTCAATGGTGATGCGGCTCGGCGAAACCGTATCGGGGCGAAGGAGGGGCTGTCCTGGCCTGGCTGGTCAAGCGCCGACGGGGGTAGCCCCGGTCAACCAGCGTTTGAGTTCGAGTGTTTGCGGCCCGACCGAGAGGGAGCGATCGTTGATCGCCGTCACCGGCACAAGGCCGACGTTGCTGTTGGTCAAAAACGCCTCCCGCACTTCCCCCAGGGAGGTTGCGGGGATTACCGCCTCGGTCACCGGCACCGGGGCCGAGCGGAGCAAGTGCCCACGGACGGTTCCCGGCAGGAGCAATCCGCCTGTCAGAGCCGGGGTTCGCCAGCCATCGTCGAACCGCAGAAACACGTTGGCGTGTGACGCTTCCAACACGTTCCCGGCCGGGTCGAGCAAGAGCGATGAGTCGTACCCATCGCGGCGAGCCAGATCAGCGGTGTGGAAGCGGTAGGCGTAGTGAAACGTCTTCCCAGACAAATGCGGGTGGTCTTCACGAAGGGCGATTGGCCTGGTCTGGAGCCGCAAACCAGCCGGAGGCACGGGTGGCAACTGGGCGGCCATCCACACGACCCCTGGCCGACCCGGCGGGCCGGCGGTCACATTCAACCGTACCACGACATCCATGTGGGCGGTCAACGCCCGTACATAGGCGGTGACGGCGGTGGAGTCTGGCAGGCGGTGCGGTGTCAGGTCGATCCCCAGGGCCTCCGCGGTACCACGCAGACGGGCAACGTGGTCGTCCCACAGCCAGGGCACCCCGCCAACAGTCCGGGTCGATTCCCACACACCGCGGCCAAAGAGCAAGCCTTCGTCGGCCGGGTCGATGGCGAACCGTTCCCGCGGCACCAGCGCACCATTTCGCCAAAGCAGCCAGTGGATGCGGATGACATCGTGGAGCACTGGCAGGGGTGCGTCGGCTGGCGGACAGATGCCGTGCTCGGTCAACAGACTCGCTGGGTCGCGGTGCATCCTTTCGCGGACAGACGGGTCGGCCCAAAAGAATGGGTCGGCGTTCACCACACGGGAACTCATGACGGGGGTCCCGAGCCAGAATCAGCCGCCCGCAATCCCGGCGGGCCGTTCGGTGCTGGCCACGAGGTGGGGGGCACCTGACGAGGCAAGGGACGCTAGCACATTCCAAATTGCCTGATCGTTATTTTTTGCTACTCACCAAGCTTCTTTTTCGTTGCTGTCCAGAACCTCTGTCGGGATTCCCGACCAGGTCGGAGAGTCCGCGACAGAGGCATTAGAACAGCGAGTCAGAAGTGCCGATTGTGCTGATTGAAAGCAATGAAACGAGATGCTTGAATCGATCGAATATGCCAGATGTGCGGAAAAAACGATCGTAACAGGTGAGCGTCCCGGCGGCCGTCCACCGGGACGAATCGAGCCGTCGGCTCACTTCTTCGGCTTCTCGTCCTTGAACTTCTCCACCGGGTCGACGCCTTTCAGTTCGAGTGTCTTCACCGTTTTCGTCTTCAGGTCTACGACCCGGATGCGGTGGGCGTTGGTGTCGGCTACATAGAGCGTGTCGTCGAGTACGCTAATTCCTCCCGGTTCGTTGAAGAGGGGTTCCTCGCCGTTCTTAGCCGGACCACCAAGGAACGTCGTCACCCCGCCGCCGGCGAGGTCGATCACCTTGATCTTGCTGTTGTAGGTGTCGGCCAACAGCAGCGCGCGGTCCTTGTAGACCGCAACCCCAAGCGGGTGCTGAAGGAGTGCCTCAGTCGTCTTCCGCAGATTCTCCTGGCCCACTCGACCAGGGCCATCGCGGTCGCCAAACTCGAACAGCCCACGGCCGACCAGAGTGCCCACCTCCCCGTTCCCATCCAGTGGCAAGGTGCGGATGGCGCTCACCTCGGCATCGGCCACGTAGAGCGTCTTGCCGTCGCTCGCCAGCCCACTCGGCTGAGCAAATTTGGCACGGTGGAGCGGGCCGTCGGCGATCTCCTCGCTGGCGTCACCCGCAAAGGAGGCGAACTTCTTTGCTTTCAAGTCGTACACCCAGATCTGGTGCGATCCCGACATAGCGACGAACAACTTCCGCTCGTGTAGGAGCAGATCCCACGGCGTACACTCCATCGCCCGTGGGGTGCGAGGAATCTGAAACGTACGCCGGCTCCCGTCAAGCGTGGTCACCTGCTCGGTCTTCAAATCCAGAACACGGATGCAGTTGTTTTTGCGATCGGCGAGGTAGACTGTGTCGCCGTCGATCGCCATACCCTGCGGGTCGTCGAACTGAGCCTTGTCGAACGGGCCGTCTGCGCGGCCCGGCTGGCCGGTGCCCGCGATGGCGATTTTTTTCCCGGTCAGGTCGGTGACGACCACCCGGTGATGGGTGCTATCGGCGATGAGCAACCGCTTGCCCACACTATCGGCGACCACCTTGCCGGGGAAGTAGAGCGGTGTGTCTTGGCCGTCGCGGAACTTGGCGGTGTCGAAGCGGAGCGGCGTCTCATCAAGCGTTTTGCTCTTGCGGTGCTTGACGATCAGGCCCGTCACCACCTTCTCGATGGCCTTGAAGTCGGCTTCCACCTCGCCCCGCGCCCCGGATACCACATTCCCCTCGGGGTCGATGATGGTGATGGTCGGCCACCACTGGGCGTTGTACGCCTTCCAGATCTTGTAGTCGGAGTCGACCACCACCGGGTGCTTGAGTTCGTAGCGAAGCACCGCCTTGCGAACCGCCTCGGTGCTCTTCTCGTTCTCGAACTTCGGGCTGTGAACGCCGATCACCACCAGTTGGTTCGGGTACTTCTCCTCCAACTCGGTGAGTTCCTTCATAATGTGCATGCAGTTGATGCAGCAGAGGGTCCAGAAGTCGAGGATGACGATCTTGCCTTTCAGGTCCTTGAGAGTGAGCGGCTTGCCGGTGTTGATCCAGGCAGTACCGCCAGCCAGTTCGGGAGCCGGTGTGGGCGGGATCGGCACCTGGGCAAAGCCGCGGGTGCCTACCAGCAGGGCGACAAGAACCAGCAACAGCGAGAGGCGGGGGAAAGGCATTGGTGAAACTCCGCCAGGGGAGAGTGAGATGGAACCGGTCGGAACAACGAGCGGCCGGCGGGCAAACAATTATTAGGCACGGACTCGGCCGGGTGATCCAGAACGGCGGAGGTCGCCGGGCGAACTTCTACAATCTTCGTCAGGCCATCCTCTTTGAGATCTTACCATGCCCCGCCTCTTCCTTGCGGTCGCTGCGTTACTCTCAGTGACTCCCCTCGCCTCCGCTCAGACCCGCCTCACCCGCGATCCCCAGCCACCGGCCAAGTACTCCCTCGGCGCGGACTCGCTTCCGCAGAAAGACACGCCGAAGGGCAAACTCGAAGACCCGGTGCTGTTCAAGAGCCAGATCATCAAGAACACGGTTCGCAAATACTGGGTGTACGTCCCGGCTCAGTACACCGCAGAGAAGCCGGCGTGCGTGCTCGTGTTCCAGGACGGGGCGCGGGCGATCAACCCGAACGGCGTGCTGCGGGTGCCGCAGGTGCTCGACAACCTCATCGCCAAGAAACAAATCCCGGTGACAATCGGCGTGTTCATCACCCCCGGTCAGCGGGGCGACACCTTCCCGGATAGCATTGGCACCGGCAACCCGAACAACCGCGACCGCGAATACGACGTGCTCACCGACGACTACGCCCGCATGGTGATCGACGAGATCCTGCCCGAGGTGGGCAAGAAGTACAAGTTGGCGAGCGGGGCCGAGAACCGGGCCATCGGCGGGAGCAGCAGCGGTGGCATCTGCGCGTTCACCGTGGCGTGGGAGCGGCCGAAGGAGTTCCGCAACGTCGTCAGCCTGATCGGTAGCTTCACCGACATCCACGGCGGGCACGTCTACCCCGACCTCATCAAGAAGGCCGACAAGAAACCGCTCCGCGTGTTCCTGCAAGACGGCGAACTCGACCTCCGTAGCCCACAAAACCTGAACCGCGACTGGTACTTGCAGAACCTCAAGATGATCGACGCCTTCAAAGAGAAGGGGTACGACTTCGCGTCCGTCATTGGCAAAGGCGGGCACTCGGACGACCACGGCGGGGCCATCCTGCCGTACATGCTGCGCTGGGTGTGGCGCGATCACCCAGAGGTGGCCAAGAGCGACGACGACCTCGTGAAACTGGCGAATGCCGTGAAGCCCGACGCAGTGGAACTGTTCCCCAACTTCAACGCCAGCGCAAAGGCCGACCCCACCGGCAAATACACCTGGGAGACTCGGCAAAACAACTTCGTCACGGCGTACACACTGACGCTGGAACTGAAGGACGGCAAGCCAGCCGGCACGCTCGAAACCAAACGGGGCGACGCCACGACGACCGCGGCCGTCGCCGACGGAATGATGAACGGCAACAAACTGGCGTTCGCGGTGAAGGTCAAGCAGTTCAACCGAGAAGTCGAATTCACCTACCAGGGAATCGTGACAGACAGCGGCATCCGCGGGTGGGTTCTCTCTGACAACGGTAAGACACCGAACGATTCCGCGTGGAATGCCAAGAAAGCGAAATGACTGCCGATTTCCCTTGACTTGGCCGTGCGGGCAGATCGGTCGCACGGCCGTTCACGGCTTGGCCCCCCGCTCTGCCACACTGCCACCGGCCACACACATAACCCCCCCCCCGGAAAATCGTCACACCCGACACCCCGAGGATTTGCTCGTGTTGCCAACATTTCTTCTGGTCACGGCCATGACAGCCCAGGCGGGCGAACAGGCCACCGCCTCCTATGCAAATATGCACAGACGGTCAGGCGGATTTACCCCGACAGACATGCTCCCGGACCGCGAACGTTTCGCCCGGCCACGCCTGACCATCGGCGAAGCCCGACCGATCGCGGGCACCGGGTATTTCGTCGTCCCGGTGCGAGTCGAGCCGCCCGTCCGGGGGAAGTGACCTCCGACCCCTTGCGGGGTCGGCTCAGGCCAGAATACCCTTCACCACCTCGCCGTGAATGTCGGTCAGGCGGAAGTCGCGGCCCTGGTAGCGATAGGTGAGTTGGGTGTGATCGAACCCGAGCAGGTGCAAGAGTGTCGCGTGCAGGTCGTGAACGTGAACCGGGTTCTCGGTCACCCCGAACCCGAGTTCGTCGGTGGTGCCGTAGCTGATCCCCGCCTTCACTCCGCCGCCGGCCAGCCAGTACGTGAAGCAGCGGTTGTGGTGATCGCGGCCGTCGCCGCCCTGCGTCATGGGCGTGCGGCCGAACTCCCCGCCCCAGATCACGAGCGTGTCGTCGAGCAGCCCGAGCCGCTTCAGGTCGCTCACCAGGGCGGCGCTCGCCTGATCGGTCTCCTTCGCCACCCCTTTCACCCCGTTCATCACCCCGCCGTGGTGGTCCCACGCCTCGTGGAACAGTTGCACAAAGCGCACCCCGCGTTCGGCCAGCCGGCGGGCGAGCAGGCAGTTGCGAGCGTAGCCCGGCTGCTTCGGGTCGGTGATCCCGTACTTCGCCAGCACTTCCTTCGGTTCTTTGCTCAGGTCCATCAGTTCCGGGGCGCTCGTCTGGAGTTTGTAGGCGAGTTCGTAGCTTTGCACGCGGGCGGTGATCTCTGGGTCGCCCGTGTCGGCTTCGGTTCGGCGATTGAGTTTGTTCAGTGTGTCGAGCGAAGCACGTTGTGAGTCGGCATCCACGCCCGGCGGGTTGGAGAGGTAGAGAATCGGGTCGCCGGTCGGGCGGAACGGTACCCCGCCGTACACGGTCGGGAGGAACCCGCACCCGTAGTTGCTCGCCCCGCCGCTGGTGCCCTTCGCGCTCGTGAGCACCACGTAGCCCGGCAGGTCGGCGGCCTCGCTACCCAGGCCGTACAGGGTCCATGCCCCGAATGCCGGTCGGCCGAACTGCTGGCTACCGGTGTTCATCATGATCTGCGCGGGGGCATGGTTGACGGCATCGGTCTGCACGCTGCGGACGATGCACAGGTCGTCGGCGATGGCCCCGGTGTACGGCAACACCTCGCTCAACTCGGCCCCGCACTTCCCGTACTTCTGGAACTTGAACTTTGGCCCGAGCAGCGCCGAGTTCGGGTTGATGAACGCTGCCCGGTAGCCCTTGAGCAACTCCGCCGGCGGGAGTTGGCCGTTGCGTTTGGCGAGTTCGGGCTTGTGGTCGAACAGTTCGAGGTGGCTCGGCCCGCCGGCCTGGAACAGGTAGATCACCCGCTTCGCCTTCGCCGCGAGCGGTGGTTTCTTCGGGGCGAGCGGGTTGGTTTTGTCGCCACCCCCGCCCTTCTTCTCGGCGGCAAGGAGCGAGTTCATGGCGACCGCGCCGAGGCCGAGGCCGCAATCGCGGAGGAACCAGCGGCGGGCCAGGTCGGTGCGAAGTGCGGAACGCGGAGTGCGGAGTGAAGCAGACAAGGCAGCACCGAGGGTTAAGGGCCAGCATTCTGGGGCACATTCAGGTCGTCGGTCGCCAGCGGCTCGCCGACTCCACCCGTGGCGACTGACTGTCGCCGCTGCGCATCGGGCAATCAGGTGGCAGGTTTCAAGTCACTTCGTCAGCGTTTCGTCGAGGTTCAGCAACACACGGGCGGCCAGCACCCAGGCGGCGGCATCGGTCGGCGTCACACTCTTCGGCAGTTCGGGGAGCTTGGCCGGGTCGCCGGTGGTGATCTCGCGGGGGTTCAGCCAGCCATCGGCGATGCGAGCCTTCCGCGACTTCAACAACTCGTGGATGTCCTGAATTTCATCCCCCGTCGGCTTCCGGCCAGTAGTGAGGCGGAAGGCGTAGGTGATCCGCTCGTCGTCGGTCGTGCCGCCCTCCCGCAGCACCCGCAGGGCCAGCCCGCGGGCCGCCTCCACGAACACCGGTTCGTTCAGCGCCACTAGCGCCGCCAGCGGGGTGTTCGACCGCACCCGGCGGGCACAGGCGAAATCACCGTTCGGAGCATCCAGCGTGGTGAGCAGCGGGTCGGGCATCGACCGCTTGCGGAACAGGTACAACGATCGCCGGTAGCGCTCGGGGCCGGTCGGTGGGTTCCAGTAGGTCGGCTTGAAGTAGTTGTAATCGAGCACACTCGCCGGCACTGGTGGGAAGATGCTCGGCCCGCCAGTGTCCGGGGTGTGCAGCAACCCCGCCGCGGCGAGCGCCACATCCCGCACCACTTCGGCTTCGGCGCGGAAGCGCGGGCCGCGGGCGAGCAGTTTGTTGGTCGGGTCGCGTTCCTTCAGTTGCGGTGTCGCCTTCGCCGTCTGCTGGTACGTCTCGCTGGTGAGTAGCCGCTTGATGAGCTTCTTGTGGCTCCAGCCGGCGTCCATGAACTCGACCGCCAGCCAGTCGAACAACTCCGGATGTTCCGGCAGCGGGGCGCGGGTGCCGAAGTCTTCCGACGTTTCGACCAGCCCAACGCCGAAGATGGCCTGCCACACGCGGTTCACCGCCACGCGGGCCACCAGCGGATTGTTGCGGTCGGCCACCCACCTGGCGAATCGCAACCGTGGGTGGTCGTCGCCGTCCGGGAACTTGTGCAGCACCGCCGGCGTTTGGGGCTTTACTTCTTGCTTCGGCTTGTCCCATGCTCCGCGGTCGAGCAACTTCGTGATGCGGTGATGCTGGGGGGTGCGGGCCGCGAGGTGCAGCACGGTGGTGTGCCCCTCGGGGTAGAGTTTCCAGAGTGTTTCGATCTCATCGTTGATCGCCTTCAACTCTGGCACGCTTTTCCGCCAACCGGCGAACAGCGCGGCTTGCTGCTCGGGTGTTCGCGTCTCGGCTGGCACACGAGCGGCCAGCACCGCGGCGTAGTCGATCGGTTCGGCGGCGGGCTTCTCGCCGGTGGTCAGGCAAACCCGGCAGCAGCCGATCTGCGTGTTCTTGAAGTCGGAGGTGTCGCCGCTGTGCATCGTCTTCCAGACGATCTTGAGTTGCGTCTTCGGTGGCAGGTCGAGCGGCTTCTCGAACCGAGCGACGAGGACCGACGGGGCATGCCGCCGGCCGGGGCCGCGATCGGCTCGCCACGCGGTCAAGTCGCTACCATCGATGGCGAAGGCCGCGCCGCCAATCGTTCGTTTCTTCTCCTTGTCGGCCGCCGACGCCCACTCGTCTTCGAGTTTCTTTTCCCCCTCGGCCCAGTCGGCGGTGGCGTCGGTCAGTTTCAACTTCTCCCACTTTTTCTCGCCCGGCTTCTGCGCCAGCACTTCGAGTTCGGTGAGTGCCCAGGTGCCCAGGCGGCTCCGCCCCGGCCCGCCGAATCGCAAGTCGCCGTGGGTGAGGATTTCAAAGCGGATGCCGGTGACGCCCTTCGTGGGCGGTTCGCAGAGGGCGAAGATGTCGCTCCGGCTGGTCATGTGCCCGAGGGTGAGGATGGTGCCGTCGGCGTCTTGCGTCGGGTGGTTCAGCCCACTGGTGCTGGCCAACTCGGTGGCGACGATCGGCGTCCAGGTTGGCCCCTTCGCCCGCTCCGCCGCCCACGCCTCGATCTCCTTCTTCCACTGCGGGCGGGCCTGGCGGATCTTCTCTTCCGCCGCTGCCAGCTTCGCCCGGATCGTGTCGATCGTCGCCTGCTGCTCGGGCGTGTACACCCACGAGGTTGCCTCGTAGGTATCGTTGAACACCGCGTACATGCCGAAGTACTCGGCGTGAGTGAGCGGGTCGTATTTGTGCGTGTGGCACTGGGCGCACTGGAAGGTGAGGCCGAACGCCGCCTTGCCGAGGGCGTCCATGCGGTCGAACATCTCGTCGGTGCGGAATTGCTCGGGGACGACCGCCCCCTCCTCGTTGATCATGCTGTTGCGCAGGAAACCGGTGGCGATGAGCTGATCTTGCGTGCGGTTCGGCAGCAGGTCGCCGGCGAGTTGCTCGATCAAGAAGCGGTCGTAGGGCATGTCGCGGTTGAAGGCCTTCACCACCCAGTCGCGGTAGACCCACATCTCGCGAGGGAGGTCTTTTTCGTAGCCGTTGCTGTCGGAGTAGCGGGCAACGTCGAGCCAGTGGCGGGCCCACTTCTCGCCGTAGCGGGGGCTGGCGAGCAGACGATCAATGAGGGCGGCGACCGCCGCGGGGCGGTCCTTGGCGCAGGCGGCGATGAACTCGTCGATCTGCGTCGGGGTCGGCGGCAGGCCGATCACGTCGAGGTAGATGCGGCGGACCAGGGCTTCCGGCGACGCCGCGGGAGAGGGCGTCAGCCCTTCTTTCTGGAGCCGGGCACGGATGAACGCATCGATCGGGTGAGTCGTTGCGCCCAGGCGGCCGGGGTTCCCCTGAACGGGCGGGGTGAAGGCCCAGTGCCCGGCATCGTAGGGGGCACCCTCCTCCACCCACTGGGTGAGAGTGGCGATCTGCTTGGCGGTGAGCGGTTTCTTGTGCTCCGGCGGCGGCATCACGTCTTGCGTGTCCTTCGACACCAACCGGGCGATGAACTCGCTGTCGGCCGGCTTGCCAGGGATGATGGAGCGCATCGCCCCTTCCCTGGTGTCGAGCCGCAGCTTCGCCTTGCGGGCTTTGTCGTCTGGGCCGTGGCAGGCGAAGCAGTGCTCGGCCAGGATCGGCCGCACGTCGCGGCGGAAGTCGATCTTGCCGGCGGCCCCGACGTTTGCGGCGACGGTGATGAGCAACAACAATGCAACAACGCTTCGCATCGTGACAATCTCGCTGGCGGTTCCGCTTCTCATTTTGTGCCGATCGGGCGGTGGAGTGTCCATCGAAATGGCGGTGGGCTTCACCGGACCTCACCCCCGGCCCTCTCCCCACTTCGGAGTACAGGCCGGGTGCTGAGTTCCCTAAAATTCACATACCCCACGGGTCGCCGCCATGGCCCTCCGCCCGCTGCTCGCCCTGCTACTGCTCGCCCCCGCCGCGCTCGCGGCCCCGCCGAACGTTGTGCTCATCTTCACCGACGACCTCGGGTACACCGACCTCGGGTGCTACGGGGCGAAGTGGAAGACCCCGCACCTCGACTCACTGGCCGCCGACGGCGTGCGGTTCACCGACTTCCGCGTGAGCCAGCCGGTGTGCAGTGCTTCGCGGGCCAGCCTGCTCACCGGGTGCTACGCCAACCGCCTCGGCCTCCACGGAGCACTCGGGCCGACCGCCAAACACGGCATCGCCGATGCGGAAACCACCCTTGGCGAGTTGTTCCAGGGCAAAGGCTACGCGACTGCCGCGGTGGGCAAATGGCACCTCGGCCACCGCCCGCAGTTCCTCCCCACCCGCCACGGGTTCGACTCGTACCTCGGCCTGCCGTACTCGAACGACATGTGGCCCCACCACCCGACGAACAAGACTTTCCCCAAACTGCCCTTGCTCGACGGCGAGAAGTCGATCGACGACGACATCACCGCGGACGACCAGACCACACTCACTACACGGTACACCGAACGAGCGGTGTCGTTCATCACCAAGAACAAGGCGAAACCGTTCTTCCTGTACCTCGCGCACAGCATGCCGCACGTCCCGCTGTTCGTGTCGGACCAGCACGCAGGCAAGAGCGGGCACGGGCTGTACGGCGACGTGATCGCCGAGATCGACTGGAGCGTCGGGCAGGTGCTGGCGGAGTTGAAGAAGCACGGTCTGGAGCAGAACACGCTCGTGATCTTCACCAGCGACAACGGCCCGTGGCTCGGATACGGCAACCACGCCGGCACGCGGGGTACGCTGCGGGAGGGCAAAGGCACGGTATTCGAGGGCGGGGTACGGGTGCCATGTGTCGCCCGCTGGCCGGGGAAGATCCCCGCTGGCAGCGTTCAGGCCGAGCCAGTCATGACCATCGACGTGTTCCCGACGCTGGCCAAGCTCATCGGAGCCGAGTTGCCCAAGCTCCCCATCGACGGTAAGGACGTGTGGCCGCTGTTCGCCGCTGAGAAAGGGGCGAAGTGCCCGCACGAGGCGTACTTCCACTACTACGGCACAAATGAGTTGCAAGCGGTACGCAGCGGCAAGTGGAAGCTGATCTTCCCGCACACCGCCACCCAGATGCTCGAAGGCCGCCCACCGGGCGCCGACGGCAAACCCGGTGGTTACAAAAAAGTGGCGTTCGACAAGCCGATGCTCTTCGACCTGGACGCCGATCTGGGTGAAACGAAGAACGTGGCCGACAGCCACCCGGACGTCATGAAGCGGTTGAACGCCCTCGCCGACGCGATGCGAGCCGAACTCGGCGACTCCCTGACGAAGGCCGTGGGCAAAGGCGTTCGCGAGCCGGGGCGGGAGAAGTGATCGGGCCACCCGCCCCCTACTGTTTCTTCAACTCGGCCGCCTGGACCACGTCCACCGGGTGGTCCTGCACCTGGCCGCCGCCCGTCTTCGCCTTCGCAGGTTTGGCCGACGTGATCTCCATGCGGATGGCCTTGTCCCGCAGTTCGTACCGGGCGGTCAGCACCGCACCGCCCACCTCGAATGTGCTGTACATCACGCCGTCCACCAACCGGGCGGCCAGTTCGATACCGTTTCCCTCGTCGACGACGAACCGGCCCCGTTCGCCCTCCGCTGGCACCAGTTTGTAGTCCTTCACCACTTTCGGCGACCCGTCGTAGGTCGTCTTCCAGGTGACAGCATTCGAACCTTTCACGGGTTCGATGAGCAGCACCACTGGTACCTCGGTCCGCTTGTCCGTCGGCCCGGTGACGACCATCGTGCCGGCCCAGGTGCCATGCCATGCGGCCGGGAGGGCGGCGGTCTTGTCGGCGGCGAGTGTGATCACGGCGAGCAGTGCGGGGACCATGCCAGCGCTCCGGGGGGTGCGGTGATGATAGGGGGCAAGTCCTTCCCCATCGCCCCCCGCCGGGATACCCTGCACTTGGCTGCTGGCTGTCCCTTTCCCCCTCCCCGGAGCCTCGCATGGTCCGCCCGCTCTGTGCCCTGGTGCTACTCGCCACCCCGCTGTTCGCCGCCGACCCGTGGGTCACCCTCGAACCGGCCAAAGACGCCAAAGGGGTCGGCGTCGGTAAGCATGTCGTGCTGATCTCTGGCGATGAAGAGTACCGCTCCGAGGAGATGATGCCGGCCCTGGCGAAGATCCTCACCACGCACCACGGGTTCAAAACTACCACGCTGTTCGCCATCGACCCGAAAGACGGCATGGTGCAGCCGAACGTGAAGACCAACATCCCCGGCCTGGAGGCGCTGAAAGACGCCGACCTACTGGTGCTGTTCGTCCGCATGCGGAACCTGCCGGACGAGCAGATGAAGCACGTCGTCGACTACGTGGAGAGCGGCAAGCCGGTGGTCGGTTTCCGCACAGCGACCCACGCCTTCGAGTTATCAAGCAAGACCTACGCGAAGTACCACTGGACGAGCAAGGAGAAGGGGTATGAAAAGGGTTTCGGTAAGCAGGTGCTCGGCGAAACGTGGGTGAACCACCACGGGGCGCACAAGAAGGAAGGCACCCGCGGGCTGGTAGCCCCCGGTGAGGAGAAGAACCCCATCCTGAAGGGGATCGAGGCGGGCAGCATCTTCGGCACGTCGGATGTGTACACCGTCAATCTGCCCCTGCCCGGCGACAGCAAGCCGCTCGTACTCGGCGAAGTCACCGAGACTCTCAAGCCCGACTCGAAGGCGGTGGCCGGGAAGAAGAACACTCCAATGATGCCGGTGGCCTGGACGAAAACGTACACGGGCAGCGGCGGCAAGGCGGCCCGCGTGTTCTCCAGCACGATGGGCTGCGCCGAAGACTTCGCCTATGAAGGCACCCGCCGGCTATTCGTGAACGGCTGCCTGTGGGCGCTCGGGCTGGAAGAGAAGATCCCGGACAAGACGACCGTGGAACTGGTCGGGGAGTTCAAGGCGAGCCAGTACGGGTTCAAGAAGAACGACAAGGCGAGCCAGTACGGGTTCAAGAAGAACGAGGACTGGAAGCCGGGCAAAGCGCCGCAGGAGTACTTCAAGTAAAGTGTGGTGGGGCGGGTGGTGCCGTGCTGGGCACCACCCGCCGAGTGGGGATTACTTCTTGCTTTCCAGGTCGAAGTTGATCGTGTTCGGCTTCCCGGCTTCCACTTCTCGCATGATTTCGCTCTTTGTGTTGTAGCGCTCCGGCAGGATGTTATCTTCCACCATCTCATCGTAGCCGGGGCCGTCCAACACCTTCTGCCCGTCCTTGCGGGCCTTCTCCTTCATCGTCATCTTCTGGATCGAGCTGATCATCACCTTGCACTTGCCGACCGGGGCTTTGCCCTCGTATTTGCCGTCGGTAATGCTCAAGCTGCTCGGGGGCTGGCCGTTGGTGGCGTCGAACACAATGCGGCCGGAACTGATCGGCTTCTTGTCCAGGGTGATTGTGCCAGACACAGGGGCGAGGTCCTGGTCGGCCACCTTGCCGCCGCCGCACCCGACGAGGGCGAGCACTGCTACGGCCGCACACACGGCGGACGCTTTCTTCGTCATCGGACGGACTCGGTTGTGGGGAATGGGAATGGCCCCGCCCCCGAATGGGGGCGGGGGGGACGGGAATCAGCCGGGGGTTAGAAGTCGTTCAACACGGTGCCGTCGTCGCGGATGGCCAACTGAGCAACGGTGGCCAATGGGATGCTGTCGCGGATGAACCGCACGCTGCCATCCCCCATACCGGCGTTGATGCCACCGGTGTGGGCGGAGTTCAGTGGGATGTTGTTGCCCACGTTTCCGCACACCCCGGTACCGCCGCAGTCGCCGCCGTTGGTCCAACCACGTTTACGGTTGATCTGATAGCGGACGGTGGTCACGTTGAAATGGCGGGCGTCGCCCACGTTCGACCCGTTGGACGGCACCTGCGTGCGCGGCCAGCCGATCAAGTAGCCGTGCTGGGTACCCGTCCCCCAGCTTACACGGGTACCGTCGGCGGTGAACAGGAAGTCGTTCTGCTCGCCGAACACCATCGTGTTGCTGGTGCCGTCGGTGAT
>JALOQR010000047.1 GCA_025459365.1 Fimbriiglobus sp. | reverse complement strand
CAAATTCCGTTCGATCGTGTTGTTCTGCAATTTTCGAGCTAGCCGGATTACCAAGGAAAACGTGGAAATCGGGTGGGGGGGTATGTGTGTGGCAGGAGGCAGTGTGGCAGAGAGGGGGGGGGCGATCCGTCGCCGGACGACGTCACTCGGATGTCTGTCGGTGCGTCGTTTGTGCCACTCCACTCCACTTATTGACCCCCTGATTGGGGCATAGGGGCCAAGTGGTCGCAATCTTGGCATTGTTCAGAATGCCGCGCCCGGTGGACCGAACCACCAGAGTACGTGTCCACTGGTGGATCGTGTTTCCATTGTTGGCTCGGCGTGCTAAACTTTTTGATACGTCGCTACTTCCCCCGAGGATGCCATGACCCGGATGAGCAAAGAGTTCTCCCTGGTGCTGCTCGGTTCGGGCATTCTCACAGCCGGGTACTTCACCGTACCCGCTGCCGAGGAGGAGATGGAAAAGAAGGCCGAGGAACAGGCGGCCACCCGAACCGGTCATAGCACCTATCACCGCACCCACTATGGGCACGTGCCGCTCTTCCTGTGGGTGCATAGCCCGGCCTATGCCGGCAACCCGACCGGCCGACCTGCGGCTTACTCGCCCACCGCCCGCTCGGGTGGATTCGGGACTGTTGCCCGCGGTTTCTCCGGCGGTGGGGCCTGATCGCCATGCGGCGTCTGTCTGTCCCCCCTCGCCCAGACTGGCAACGGCGGGTGGAGAATCTCGGCCTGCTTTTCCACACCGCCGACGGCCGCCCCTATTGGGATGAGTCGGCGTGCTACGTCTTCTCACGGTTTGAAATCGACACCCTCGAACGCGCCACCTATGCCCTCTGGGAAATGTGCCTGGAGTTGGTGCAGCACGTCATCGATCAGAAGTTGTTCCCTCTCTTTCTGATCCCCCAGGAGTACGAGGAACTGGTGGTGCGGAGCTGGGACGAAGACTGGCCGAGCGTGTACGGCCGATTCGACCTGGCCTACGACGGTGTTGGCCCGCCGAAGTTGCTCGAATTCAACGCCGACACACCGACCGCACTGGTGGAGGCGTCGGTTGCCCAGTGGCACTGGTTGAAGGACACCGACGACCGCGGCGACCAGTTCAACAGCATTCACGACCGACTGGTCGAGGCGTGGGAGAAGGTGCGACAAGCCGACGACCGGCCGATCCACTTCGCCGCGATCGAGAGCAACGTCGAAGACTACATCACCACGGAGTACCTGCGGGACGCGGCCATCCAGGCGAACCTGGAGACGTACTACGTGGACGTGGAGGCGCTCGCCTGGGACTCGAAGGCCCGTGGGTTCGTCGCCCCTGGCAACATGCCCGTCCGCCGCTGCTTCAAGCTGTACCCGTGGGAGTGGATGTGCCGGGAAGAGTTCGGCAAGCACGTCCCCACTGCCCGCACGCAGTGGATCGAGCCGCCGTGGAAGATGATCCTGAGCTGCAAGGCGATCCTGCCATTGCTCCACCAGATGTTCCCCGATTCGCCGTTCCTGTTGCCGGCGTGGTTTGACCGCCCCGAGTTCGGTAGCTACGTCCGCAAGCCGATCCACGCCCGCGAGGGGGCAAACATCCAGGTGGTCCGGGATGGGCGGGTAGAACTAGAGACCGACGGTGGATACGACACCGCCGCCAGCGTGTACCAAGCCCTTGGCCCCCTCAAGCCGCATGATGGCCACTACCCGGTGATCGGCAGTTGGGTCGTGAACGGGTGGGCGTGCGGCATTGGTATCCGCGAGGACGACCAACTGGTGACTCAGAACACCAGCCGGTTCGTACCGCACAAGATGAGTGACTGACCCAACTGGCGAGCGGCCCGCGTGAGCGGGCTGGTGGTCGCTCACGCGGGCCGCTCGCCCGGAACCTCCCATGCTCCGCACCATCGCCTACTCGCAACTCGACCCGGACACCAAAGCGTACCTTCGCGCGGTGCGGCAAGCCCGTGGGCGGGGAACGCCGGGTGTGTTCGAGGCGTCGTCCGACAATCGGGCCGCGCTCGCCCTCATCCTGGGTGCCATTATCTTGCCCGTGCTGGTGTGCATGGGGTACGGCACGAACAAAGCGGCATGGGCGATGGCCATGATCCAGACGGCCGGGGTGATGCTCGGCGGCTGGCTGATCCTGTACGCCTTCCGCCGCTGGTTCGCCAGTATGGACAGCTACGCCGGGAAGTTTGTGTACTTCGACCCGCAGAACGTGTTCGTCGGTAAAGGGGAGGACCTCCAGTACGCCCGGCTGAATGAGGATACACAGGTGGAACCAGCCGGCGACAACGGCGTCCGCTTGACGATCGACGGTCGATCGTTCAACGTGCCGGTTTCGTCCCGGTCGGTCGCCACCTTCGTCGCCGACTATTACGACGCGATCGACCATCTGAACGCTGAGGACGGCTGGTGGCGAGATGAATCGACAGGCATTTACGGAGCCGCGGCAAAATACATGGTGGTGAACGAACGGCTGCCGCACAATGCGAGCGAGGTATCGCTGGAGGTGGACGATGTGCCGGACGAAGTGCGGCCTGCACGCGGGCGGCCGAGCGGCGTCCTGCGGTATTTGCTCATCTTGGCCTTCGGTGCTTTCATCTACACCGGGTTTCTGTTCACCAACCGTCCCATTCACGAGGCGGGGGCGTATGCCAACCTGAACCAGAACAGCCCGGCCGACCTGCGGCACTACATCGCCGACCCAAACGCCGTCGCAAATAAGGATGAAGCGGCCACCAAGCTGAAGATGCTCTATGCCACCAAGCGAGAGCAACTGATCGCTCGGCCCATTTCGCAGACAGACATCCGGGACGCGTTCTTGACCCTGTTCGACACCCTCGACGGTCCCGAACCACCAGTGGTTTCGATCGACGTGACCGACCGGGCTGGGAACGCCGGCAACACCCTCCGCACGCGACTGGCCGACGGCATCGGCACCGAGGTCGGGCCAGAGTACATCTTGTTCGTCGAGAAACCGAGCGACCCCGGACGGTGGGCGATGATCGAACTCAGCTTCGGCCCGGACCTGGGGACCGGCGGGCTGACGTGGACAGTCGCCTTCCGCCGCCAGGCGACCGACGAGACCCCTTACGCCTCGTTCACCCGCCTGCTGCCGAACGTCAATAGCTTGCCGAGCGAGGCGGTGTACGCCGACCTGATGACGAAGTTGGTCGGCAACGCCCCGCCGCCGCCTCAACCGCCGCCGCTCGACGACTGGTGAGCCCTCACCCGACGCTGACTCCAACCAAGATGTTGTATCCGGCGTGGGCGCCGACCGCGACGCCCAACCCGCGGCCCACGAACAGCAGTGTGAAGATGAGCCCAGCGGCGGTGCGGAATAGGAACACCGGGGTGCTCACTGGCTCCCCTGCCGGACCGACGTGATGGGCCGCCGCGAACGCCAACGCCCCCAACGCTGCCGCCACCGGCACCGCCACCACCCTCGGCATCATCGCTAGCCGGATCAGTAGCGCCAGCCCCCCAAAGAGCCCGAGGCGGAACAGAACCTCTTCGTAGATGCCCGCCCCGACGAACCGCACTACCTGGGCGGTCGCCACCGGCTGAAATCCCACATCTTGCGTTGGTAGGCCGACACGGTCTAGAAGCGGGAGGAAGTTGCGGCTGAGTGCCCACAGTGCGGCGGCACACACCAGACTCTCGATGACGGTGCCGAACACCGCAGTGAATGGGCGGGTTGGCCGCTCGCCCCACTTCCAGATGGTCCAGAGGATCAACACCACTGCCACCGCCACTGGCAGTGCCCACGCTACCGATACATCGTTTACGACCAACTGGCTCCGCACCCAGGCATCAGCCCCGTTTCGCAACTCGTTCGACCCACCCAAACCGCCTCCGAGTACCACCACCATGATCTCGTAAAAGGCGAGCAACGGTAGCACGAGCAGCGCTGCGGTGAGTGGCTGGCGGGTAGACTTCAAGTAGTCAAACATAGCAGCACCAGGCACGAGCCGCGATCGTGAGTGAGCGGGGCTTCAACCCCGCCCACTTGCGGTCGCGGCTCGTTGACAACGCTTCAACACAAATCCGGATGCGCCGCCGCCAGTACCTGCTTCCGCTCGGCTGTGGTGAGCGCCCGCACTACACCGCCGTACTCCGCCCCGGCCAGGTCGATGAACTCTGGCTTGGGCAGTAACTGCCCGGCGGCGTCGGCCAGCACGGCCACGACCGGCCTTGTGGTCGCCCGCACGTTTACCCGCCCGGTGTGCGTGCTCACCACCACTGCCGTCCGCCCGTCGGTCAGTTCCACCACCGTTCCGACCGGGTGGAACGACAGCCGCACCAGTAGTTCGGCCATGTCGCTGTCGAGACGGCCGGTTTCGGCCTCAAGAAGGGTATCGGTAAGGGCAGCACGGGTGTCGTGGGCGGGGCGGTGCGGTCGATCCGATCCCATTCCGGCATACACATCGGCCACCGCTAACATACGGGCTAGAGACGGGATCTCGTCTCCTTTCAGCCCGACCGGGTAACCGGTGCCGTCGAGCCGCTCGTGGTGTGCGGCGATGGCGGTAGCGATCGGAATGGCCTCGGGCATCACCTCGCGGAGCAAGGCGGCGCCGGCGGTCGCGTGGGTCTCGACTGCTCGCCGATCGGCGTCGTCGAACGCCATCGGCTTGGCCACCACTTTCGCGGGCACGTTCAGCATGCCGACGTCCATCATCAGCGCGGCTGCTACTGCAGGTACCTGCTGGCTCGTCCACTCGAAATCGTGTGGGGCCATTCGGGCGACTACCTGAGCCACGGTGAGTGAGTGCGCGGCCACGAACCGGGCGACTGGTTCGGCCGGAGCCGATACGAACCGCAGCGGCACCCCCTGTCGGGCCTCAGCCACCAACTCCTCGGCAATCGTGACGAACGACTCGGCTGCTACTAGCCGGCGGGCCTGAAGGTCGCAGAGAAGGCGAGCGAGCCGTTCCACCCGGCCCCATTCGCGGCGACGGAGTTCGAGCGTCCGCGCGCTAATGGCCAGCCGGTCGCGGATGGCTGCCAGCATGGCTTCCAGTCCGTCGCATGATCGGAGTTGCTGCTCGGCCGACTCCGGAAGAGCCATGGCGACTCGCAGAGTCGATTCGGTAGCGGCGACCGTGAAACGGTGGTAGTCAACGAGAGGATCGGGATCGGCGGGGGTATGCGCGCTGGCCAACCGCACAAAAAATACGTCGTCGGTGATTTCCCGCTGTTTGGCGACCAGTTCGCGGGCCGACTCGAGCAATCGCTTGGCCCGGCCGATCAGTTGGCCCGGTCCAGTAATCGCCACGTCTCCCGCCTTGACTCCTGCGATCTGCCGCAACGCCGACGACACCCACGACGGCCCCAGCGCATGGCGGGCCGCTCGCTCGACCACAGCCGAGGGATCAATTCCCGGCCCGCCGACCAGTGGTGGCGTCTTTTCTAGTCGCTCGCGGAACGCGGTGATGCGGGTTAATAGCGATTTCGTGTCGCTCATGTCGGTGGTTCCCCCCGGACCGAACCGGCGATGAGGTGGCGTGTCGATTAGTATCATCGGCATCCGCGACGATAGACTTGAGCGGTCGTGCGGGGTGAAATCGGGAAAAATAGCGAGTTGTTGGGAAGATAGCTCAAGTGGGGAACGTGGCGTCATGATCCGTTTCACCTTTCATCCGCGGCACCCGATCACGAAGGTGGCGTTCACTGCCGACGGCCGCGAGGTGGTCACCGCTCAGCCGTTTGCCGGCATCGCAGTGCGGGACCGGCTGACCGGAGCGGCGCGGTGGACGTACAAACTGCCGCGGGCCTCCTCCATTCAACGACTGGAGGTACACGCCTCGTTTGGAGACATCAGCGTCTGCTGGTACGGCGGGCGAACTTTACTCGACCCGATCACGGGACGAGACGAGCCGACCGCCGCGCCTGGGTACCGGACCGTCTTCGCATCGTTCACCCTCGACCGCCTCTCGATGTGGTGGGGTGATTCGACCCGCGGCGAGTTGGTCTCACTAGAAGTGACTGAGAATGAACGACCGGTGGTGAACCGCGGCAACCGCTCCGCTCGGCTGAACAGTGCTTTCCGCTGGCGGCACCTGTTCCCCGACCTCGGCACCTTGACGTATTCGGCCGACGGCCGACAACTCGCCCTCGGCAATGGAGAATCACTCAGGGTGTTCGATCTCGCACCGCTCGACACGACACCGATCCCGAGCAGGGCGCGGACCGTGTTTCAACCGATTCTCACCCTTGACCGCCCCGACCCGATGCAACATGGCACTCACGCCGACAAGACGGCCGAGCATTGGCTGCCGCCGGTGGCGTTCGACCACGCCGGCCGCACGATGTTTACCCTCGGCCTGCGGAACCGGGTGCGACGGATCGACCTCGCGACCGGCGGGGTGATCGGCGAGTGGGGGTGGCGTTGCCAGCCGATCCGCAGCTTGGCTGTAGCCCCGGACGACCTGACCGCCGCTGCTGGTTGTCAGCGCGGCGAACTTGTCCTGTGGGACCTGGAGTGAACTGGAATCGCGACCGGCAGGGAGCGGGAGCTATAATCGGCACCCGCTCCCTGTCGGTCGCGATTTCATCGGAGTTACTCGTGCCCAAGCTGTTCCCCGAACCTGTCTGTCAACTGCCTGGCGAGTACGGTTTTGTGGCCGCGGTGCTGGCGACCCCGCTCGATGACCTACCCAAGTTGGTTTACGCCGACTGGTTGGACGAACACAGCGACCCCCGCGGCACCTTCCTGCGTGTGTGGCTCGCAGCACGGAATGCCGGGAAAAGCTTGCCGAAGCCATACAAGACACTGAGCAAGTGCTGGCTAAGCGTGATGGGGTTCACCCTGGACGACTGGCTGGTCAAACAGGGCAACCCAGCCTGGGCCGAAGCGGTGCGGGCGACCGCCGAGCCGTGCCTGGTGGTGCGAGCGATCCCACTCGAAGACGGCGAGACGGTACCTACCGGCGGGAGCAAGATGGGCGGCCTGCCCGACTTGCATCCAGACGACGAGTGGCCGCTCGCCACATACGACGACCAGGACGGTCAAGCGGCGTTCATCGCCCAATGGAACCTCACGGAGTTGGCCGTAAGCCCCTGCGCAGCGAAACTGCCGAATCAAGGGTTGTTATCGTTCTTCATCGACCTTGTGCCTGTGTGGGGCGAATCCGAGGATGGCTCCTACGAACTGATGTTCACGCGGGATGTGATGGAGGTGGACGAACGCGAGCCCGAAAACCTGCACGAAGAGAGTTCCCTCCCCGCTTGCCGGGTCGAGTTCCGCGAGTGGCTGAGCATCCCAGATTACCGCTCGCCGGTGTTGCAGAAGGTGCTTTCCAAGCCCCTCATCGCGAACTACTGTGGAAAGCACTTCAAATACCCTAGGGCGAAGGGATCACATGCCATTCTTGGTCATGCCCAGCCGATCGTGCGCTATCCCACCTTGCTCGGCAGCCGAAAAACAAGGTCGCTGCTCACCCAGTTCGGCCCAGATGAGGTGTTACGACTCGCAGCGGCCGACGGCGGGACGTGGTATTTCATGATTCCCGATGCCGACCTGAAGAAGGGCGAGTTCGGCGGTGTCCACATGGACTTTGATACGTGGTGAACGAATTCGGCGACCCGTGCCTCGTGCGGGGCCGGATGAGCAAGGAACTCGGCCCCGCACGAGGCACGGGTCGCGGCTCGCCTAAACCCCACCGCCTTGCATTGACACCTCACCCTAGAGAGGCTATTCCGCCTGCCATGAACCGCTGGCCCGCCCTTGTTGTCTTGCTCGCGGTATGCGCTGGCTCGCTCTCGGCCGGGTGTCTTCGCTCTCGGCACGTTCCGCCACCCGATCTGGGCTCTCGCCACTATCCACCGGTCGAAGCCTCCGCAGTCGAGTTGAACGACCGCGGGCACAACAAATCCGATCTTGGCATGGTCATCCCGGCCTCCGCCATCGAGCCGATGCCGCCGAACCCGAAGCCGAAACACATTCTCGCCCTGTCCGGCGGCGGAAGCTATGGATCGTTCACTGCTGGCGTCATTAACGGGTGGACGAAGTCTGGAACGCGTCCCGAGTTCGACGTTGTGACCGGGGTGAGCACCGGCGGATTGATTGCCCCATTGGCGTTTCTCGGGCCGGAATACGACGACCAGATGAAGCTCATCTACACCCGCGTCACCCGCCGCGACATCTTTACCTACCGAAACTGGGTGACCATCCCGTTCCGTGATGCCATCGCCACCACCGCCCCGCTCCGCGAGATCGTGGCCGCCTGCATGACCGATGAATTGGTACTGAAACTGGCCGCCGAGCACCGCAAGGGCCGCCGCCTGTACATCGGCACGACCAACCTCGACACTCGCCGGTTCGTGGTGTGGGACCTCGGCGCAATCGCCAGCAAGGCCGAGCCGAGCGACCGGGCCGACCTGAAAGTCACATGCAAGCTAATTGTCGATATTCTCATCGCTTCGTGCTCGCTACCAGGGGTGTTCCCTCCGGTCGAAATCGAGGTGGAGGTCGACGGAAAGCGGTACACCGAACTGCACGCCGACGGCGGGGTGATTTCGAGCGTGTGGGTACCGCCGCAGGTGCTCGACGCGGTGGCCCCAGACCCAACCCGTCCGGCCAAGCTCCAGCCGCCGGCCGAGTTGTACGTTGTGCTGGCCGGGAAAGCCTACCCGGAGGTGGGATCAGTGCGGCGGAGCGTGATCGATGTGTTGCAGGTATTCCTGGCCACAGCCCAGGCAGCAGGCAACCGGCGGGAAATTTCGAACCTGTACCACATGGCGAAGCTGGCCGGAGTGAATTTTCACCTGGCTGGAGTGCCAGGCGAATCGCCGACGAATGTGAGCGGGCTCGACTTCGATCGCACCGAGATGAACAAGCTGTTCGAAGAGGGGGTGAAGATCGGCAAGGGTCGGTTGTGGTGGACCGCTCCGCCCGAGCGGGCCGCCGGCGAGGTCGATGCCATCCGCACCGGGGTGAAGTTCACGACTGGGAAGTAGGTTGCCGGTCACGGTCGATCACTTACGGCCCCTTCCCAGTGCAAGGTTTTGCCCCGATGGCAAGGATCAGCTTGCGGCCGTCCTTCGTCTTGTAGGCGGTCATCAGCGGGAAGAATTTATCGCAAACGCAAGTGTAGCTCACCTCGTTCCCGCCGGGCGGTACCACCGTTAACCCGACGCGGCCGTTCTTGTCCTTCGCCGCATCGATGGTCACCTTCAAACTCTGCTCTTCCAGCAGGCTAAAGGTGTGCGACCCACCGACAGCGATCGACTTCTGTACTGTGTCGCCGAACTTGAAGCCGACCAACTCCGGGTACCGCTTCTGCACCTCGGTGGCCAGGTCGGTCAGTTTCTTGTCCACCACGTTGTTCTCAGTGGTGGCAAGGACCACTACGACGGTCACGCGAACGGGGGCGTCGTTCTCCTGTTTCGGATCGTTGGCGCGGGTGGGCATCAGCGGGGTGAATCCGCATGTGAACAGCAGGAGTGCAAACACCCGAGGCATGGGAGGATCTCTGGAGCCGGGGTCTGTGACCCCGGCAGCAACAAACGGTCTATTTGTCCGCCGGTGGCATGACGTAGACCGCCATGCCACCCGGTTCCGTTGCGTGGAGTTCTCCGGCAGTCGGCCCACGGCGCACAGCCACATCGACCCCAGTGGCCAGCGGCAACGCCTCCGGCACCGGGTGGTCGATCGACCCGAATGCGACTTCACCACCCCGCACCGCCGACACCATGACGTCGTACTCGCTTGCGATCGGCAGCACATCGAAGTCGGCGAGCGGGTCGGTAGGAGTGATGACGAACGCCAGACCCACGGGTTGTGGAGGCCGCGGGAAGACTGCCCATCCCACCGCACCAGCGATCACGAACACCCCAGCGATCACCAACCCCACCGCTGCCCACCGTGGCCGGCGTGGTGTCTGCCGTGGGAGCCGAGCTTGGATTCGGGTGCGAGCCTTCTCCCAGAGCTCCGCCGTCGGTTCGGGCGGCTCGGGCCAATACTCCGGGCGGGCTGGGTCGAAGTCGGGGAGGTCGGGCGGGGTCATGGGGTCACACGCGGGGCCAGAGACTCTCGCAACCGCTGTCGGGCGTAGAACAGCCTGCTCATGACGGTACCGACCGCAATGCCCAGGGACTCGGCCACTTCTTGATACGTCAACCCGCCCTCGACATGCAAGACGAACGCCTGTCGTTGCGGCTCGGGAAGTTCGGCAAGGGCAGCCACGAGCAACTCCCGTAAGTCAGCTCGCCAGAGTCCCTGGTCTGGTTCGTTTTCGCGGAAATCCGGCACGGTGGGCAGGTCGTCGGCCGAGGGCCCACCGAATCGGACGTCGCGGCGGCGGCGGCTACGCCCCAGGTCGAGTGCCGCGTTGCACACGATCTTCAGCAGCCAGGTCTTGAACGAACTCCGTCCGCCGAAGCGATCGAGGTGGGTGAGGGCGTTGACGAAGCCGTCCTGCACGGCGTCGAGGGCGTCGGCCTCGTTCCCGAGAAGGCGGTAGGCAACCCGGAAGGCTACCCCACGGTGGCGACGAAACAGCAGATTGAGGGCGTCTGGGTCGCCGCGAGCGATGCGGCGAACCAACACCTCGTCGCTTGGTTCGGGTCGAGTCATCGGGTGAATTCCGTTCCCACTCACGTGGACGCCGGTGGGGGGGCGGGCATTCGAACGGGGCTATTGTACCCGGCCCGCCCGTGAGGTGAGTGATGAGGTTGCTGGCCTCGGCTGACAACGAACATCTCGCAAGAAGCATGACTCGCGTCCGCCGTTGTCAGCCTAATGACGAATCATGCCGGCTGGGCCGGTTGCCCGAAATGACGGTGCGTTCGCAGAATCGCGCGGAATTGTTCACGCCAGAAGTATCGAGACCCCCCCTCTCTGCCACACTGCCACCTGCCACACACATACCCCCCCCCTGCCACCGACACCCGAAAACTCGCCGATTTCAGCCTTTCTCGCCACTCGGCCACGCGGTCACGACCACCCGTTCCGTTGGATGGTTCCCCGGAATCCCGGCTCGATCGGCGGCAACTGCGGGGTGCAGGTGTGGTCGGTGCGTCGAAAACGTCTCCCACCGACCCCGGACAGATGAGAATGGTCCAAAACCTGCGAAAGCAGCGCTGCCCGTCCGTCGTAGGCACCGGCAACGCTTGTGTCCTGATATTCTCTTCTTTTCTGATTGACAGCCACCCCCGTTGTGGCCACATTCGATGAACGCGTCGGTGTCGGCCGCTGCGTCCCACCCCACGCCCCCACGTTCCCGCCGCGAGGTCTCCCGTGTTCCAGTTCCTCGGGTCCGCCCATCGCACATGCGACGGTGTCAGCCGCCGTAACTTCCTTCAGGTGGGTGCTTTCGGCGCCGGCTTGACCCTCGCCGGCGCACTCAGGGCGCAAGCCGCCAAGAAAGACGCCTCCGCCGACAAACCGACCAAGCTGAAGTCGGCCATCTTTGTGTATCTCGGTGGTGGGCCGAGCCACATGGACATGTACGACCCCAAGCCCGACGCCCCGGCCGAATACCGCGGCGAGTTCTCCGCCATCAACACCGCCGTTCCCGGTGTGCAGTTGAGCGAGCACTTCCCGCTGCAAGCCAAAATGATGAACAAACTGGCGGTGGTGCGCAGCCTGATCAGCGTAGATGAACACTCGGACAGCCTCGTCACTACCGGCTATCCGGATCGGGTGAACACCATCGCCAGCCATCCCAGCTTCGGGGCGGTGGTCAGCAAGGTTCGCGGCGACCAGAGCGGGGCCGTTCCGCCGTTCGTCTCCCTGCGGGGCATGAGCCGCGGCACCGAGCCGGGCTTCCTCGGGGTGGCTCACCGCCCGTTTACCCCCGGTGGGCCAGGTAACGCCAACCTGAAACTCGCCCAGGGTGTGTCGGCCGACCGCCTGGACGACCGCAAAGCGCTGCTCGGGGCCTTCGACGACATGCGTCGGGATCTCGACTCCACCGGCACCGTGCGTGGGATGGACAGCTACACCGACAAAGCCATCGAGATGGTGACCGGCGGGGTCGTGCGAAATGCCCTCGACCTGAAGAAGGAAGACGAAAAGACGCGGGAGCGGTACAAGGGGATCGAAAACTTCCTCACCGCTCGGCGGCTGGTGGAAGCGGGCGTCGGGTTCGTGACACTGAGCTACGGCGGCTGGGACACCCACGGGGACAACTTCAAGACGCTCAAGCGGCAACTGCCAGTGCTCGACAAGGCCATCACCAACGTGGTGCAAGACTTGCACGATCGCGGCCTGGGCGACGACGTGGTGCTGTTCGTCGCCGGCGAGTTCGGCCGCACCCCGAAGGTGAACAACAACGCCGGGCGGGATCACTGGAGCCCGGTGATGAGTGCACTGGTGGCCGGCGGCGGGCTGAAGATGGGCCAGGCGGTCGGGGCCAGCACCGCCCGTGGCGAGCGGCCGAAAGACAACCCCATCACGGTGCCGCAACTGCTCGCTACCATGTATCGGGCCATCGGCATCGATCCCGGCCAGACGTTCCCGAACGGCAGCGGCCGGCCGATGTACGTCCTCGACGACCGCGAGAGCGTCAAGGAATTGCAGGGTTGATCTGCCACCGGTCGGTCGCGGGGCATCCACCTCGCGGCCGACGCCGTGTTCACTTCACCCGGATGTCCACTTCCAACGCTTCACCGCCCACAATCGTCACCCGCCGGGTGAACCGCTTCGGTTCGGCGAACGTCAGCCGCATGATTCGCCCCGTCTCCGGGTCGCGGTCGCGGCCGGTGATCGCCCAGTTCCGCACTCGCACCGTCAGGTCGTACTCCCCCGGCGGCAGGTTGGTCCATTCAAACTGCCCATCCTTGTTGGTCGCGGCGTAGTATGGATGCTCGCATACCACCACATCCACCGTATTCCAGAAGTCGCCGGTCGCACTGGTGAACTCGACCACACCGAGGGTGTCAAGCGGATGCCGCCGTGGTTTGTCCGCTTCGGGAAATGCGAAGGTGAAGAACGCCGCCCCGCGGGCACGCAACAGGCGAAGCCCCATCCCGCGGGCGACCAGTTCCACCGCATCGCCGACCCGCACAAATCCGACCCGTGGTGGCACGCCGGGCTGTACCGAGCGGAGTTCGTCGCCGGTGTGTTCGAGCACCAGTGGCGGGTAGGGCCACGCCCGATCCGGTGTGCGGATCGGTGAGAGCCACACGACCGCGCCGGCCACCCCGCCGTCGTCGGCGATCATCGGGGTGAAGGGGTTTGGCACCTCGCCCCACCTCGCCCCGTCGGGGGTCACGATCAACCCGGCGATGGGCGGCACCTCGGGGCGGTCGCCGTCCCAGATCACTCGCCCACGGATGCCGCCCCCGTGTGGGTGCGGGGGCCGAACGTCGGTGGGGTAGGTCGTGGTCGGTGGGGCAGGGCGGGGGGTGTGGTCGGCGTACTCGCGGCAGCCGGCGACGACGAGGAGTAGAATCACTCCCACGCCTGCCCGGAGCCTGCCATGTCCGGTTTCGTCGTTCGCCATCGCTCGGACGCCCCCACGGTACCGTGCCCGTGCGGATTCAGCACCCGCATCCTGACGGCCGCCGACGGCGGGCCGTGCTCGGTCCACGTCACGAAGATACGGGATTCGGTGCGGCACTACCATGCGGAGACGACGGAGGTGTATTTCGTGCTGGAGGGGACGGGGCGGATGGAGTTGAACGGCGAGTGGCACGAGGTGCGGCCGGGGAGTGTGGTCCGGATCGATGCCGGCACGCGTCACCGGCTGATCGCCGACGACGAGGTGACAACGGTGGTGATGGCCATGCCCGCCTTCAACCCCGCCGACGAGCATTTCGATTGACCACTCCCTCCGCTTCACTCACCGCCGCCGGCCGAGCTTACTCCCCTTCTTCTTCGGTGGCATCTTGCGCCGCAGGCGGAAGTTATCGCCGCCGATGCAACTGAGCAGCACCGCCCCTGGCCCGGCGTGCATCTCGAACAACTCGGCGACCACCTGCTCCTCGTCTGGCCATGAGTACGCGTACACGATGTCCAGGTCTTCCACCGCGACTCCCAGGTCGTCGTAGGCCGAGTCCTCCTCGGTTGTCATCCAGGAATACTCTCCCGCCTTCAGCACGTGTTCCTCCCCGCCCGGCGGGATGAAACTGCCGCAGACGAACTCGGCCGGTAGGTCGAAGTCGTCGGCCAGCCGGCGGGCTTCCTCGACCAGCGACCACTCCGCCTCGATGCCGTGGGCGTCGTAACCGACGTAGGCGGCCACGAGTGTCGCGACCCCCAGCCCGCTCCCCCACTCAGCGAACGTATGCCCACGGAGGAGGGTGGAGTGGTACAGGGTACGGAGCACCGGGAAGAGGGCCTCGTAGCTGCTTGGCACAAACGCCGGGGTGCGGGCCTCGGCCAACGCCGCCTCCACCCGCTTGTCGGCCTCGGCGAGGAACCGGCGGAAGTCGGGCGGAACGGCGGCCGGTTCGTCCGGGATGGGAACTTCGATCAGCGGCATGGGGTGCGGGGTCAGCCGACCGCCGACTCCTCCTTGAACAGGTCGGAGATGGACTGGTCTTCGTGGATGCGGCGGATGGCGTTGGCGAGGAGCGGGGCGACGGAGATCACCTTCACGTTCGGCAGTTTCTCCGCTTTGTCTTTATTCAGGGGGATACTGTCGGTGATGGCCACGCTCTCGATGGCGGGGTCCTTCAGGTGCTCGATCGCCTTACCCACCAGTAGGCCGTGGGTGGCACACACGAAGATACGCTTCGCTCCATTTTGCTTGGCGACTTTGATGGCCCCCGCCATGCTGCTGCCAGTGCTGATCATGTCGTCGAAGATCACAACGGTCTTCCCCTCGATGCTCGCCCCAATGAGGTGCGCCGCCCGCGTCTCCTCGGCGTTGACACGCTGCTTGTCCACCACGGCGATTTGCCCACCCAAGCGGGTTTGGTACTTCAGTGCTTTTTTCACGTTTCCTTCGTCGGTGCTGAGTACCACCAGATCGTTCGGTGGGATGTTCAGGCTCCGCACGTGCTGAGTAATTTCTTTCACCGCGTACAGGTGATCGACCGGGATGTTGAAGAACCCCTGAATCTGAGCCGCGTGTAGGTCGAGACACAGCACACGGTTGGCCCCGGCAGTCGTCAGCAGATCGGCCGCCAGTTTGGCGCTGATCGGCACCCGCCCGGTGTCCTTGCGGTCTTGCCGGGCATATCCGAAGTACGGGATGACAGCCGTGATGCGGGCCGGGCTGCTCCTCTTGAACGCGTCGAGGATGATGAGCAACTCCATCAGGTTCTCGTTCACCGGTGGGCTGGTCGGTTGAACGATGAATACGTCTCGCCCTCGCACGTCCTCGTCGATTCGCACCGAGCTTTCCCCATCCGGGAAGTTGCCCAGGTTAATGTTTCCGAGTGTGACCGGGGCGCCGAGCGACGACGAAAGACTCCGGGCGATGCCCTCGGCCAGCGGACGATTGGCCCGCCCACTAAAGATCTTGAGCTTACTCAGGGTGGAGGTGGCGAACACGCGAACTCCGAGAGGAGGCCTGCCGACGGAGGTACCCGGCGGGTGAACCAGCCCACACGCGGACGGCGGGAGAGGGGAAGGACCGCACGGCCGATGAGGGGCGGTGGATATTATGCGCGGAGGAAGGGGTCACGTCATCCAGTCGTTGAGATGTCAAGAGCTTGTCTGTTTACGTCAGACAGACAAGCTGGCGAATTATTGATTTGTAGGCCTAGATCGCGGCGGCGGCTCGTTCGGCGAGGATGTCGATCAGCAACGGGTGACCCGCCATCGGTGCGGCCAGCGTGAACCGGACTTGCGGGAACTCGGCGGTCAGTTTGTCGCGGGCTTCGGTCAGGTCTTCGCGGACGTGGACGCCGGGCGAGAGGAAGTACGGCAACAGAACGACCTGGGTGGCGCCTGCCTCGACACACCGTACGCCGCCCGCGTGAATGCCCGGTTCGGCCAACTCCAGGTACGAGCACTGCACGAACTCGTAGGTGCCGCGTTCGCGGAAGCGGTCGGCGACGTGTTCCAGGTCGGCGTTTGCCTCCGGGCGGCGGCTGCCGTGGGCAATGAGGAGGAGTGCGTTCATACCGGCATGGTAGGTACCTGGACTCGACCGTCGCCAAACGGTGGCTCGACACGCCTGCATCGGGTACACTGAATCTCCCCGCCGGAGTCACTTCGAATGCTGTTCGCACGCTCCCTTGTGGTCCTCGCCGCTTGTGCCGCGGTCGCCCTCCCGGCGGATCCAACGCCGGAACAGGCCGAGCGATTCGAAAAGACCATTCGCCCACTGCTCGTCGAGCACTGCTACAAGTGCCATTCCACCGAAGCGAAGAAGAGTAAGGGTGGATTGCGGGTCGATGGGCGAAAGGCGTTGCTCGACGGCGGCGACGGCGGGCCAGCGATCGTGCCCGGCGACCCGGCCAAGAGTAAACTCATCGAGGCGGTGCGATACACCAACAACGATCTGCTCATGCCGCCGAAGGGGAAGTTGCCGGCCGACGCGATCGCGGCACTGGAAGCGTGGGTGAAAGAGGGGGCGCCCTGGCCGAACGACACGGCAACCGCCGAGAAGAAGGACGATTTTGACCTGGCCAAGCGGAAGGCCGAACACTGGGCATGGAAGCCCCTTCCGGTGACCCGCGAGACCAAGGCGAACACGGACCAGTTCATCCGCGACGCCCTGAAAACCAAAGGGCTTGCCCTCTCCCCCCCGGCCGACAAACTCACCCTTCTCCGTCGCGTCACCTTCGCCCTCACGGGCCTGCCGCCCACGCCCGCCGAGGTGCTGGCCTGCGAGAACGGCACCGAGACTTACGAGCAGGCCGTCGATCGATTGCTCGCCTCGCCGGCGTTCGGCGAGCGGTGGGGCCGCCACTGGCTCGACCTCGCCCGCTACGCCGAGACGCGGGGCCACGAGTTCGAGCCGGAAATCCCGAACGCCTACCAGTACCGCGACTACGTCATCCGGGCGCTGAACGCCGACGTGCCGTACAACCGGTTTGTGATGGAGCAACTCGCCGGCGACGTGCTACCGGATCCTCGCATCGACCCGAAGACCGGCACCAACGAAAGTGCCATCGGTAGCTTCTTTTGGCACCTCGGCGAGGAGGTGCATTCACCGGTGGACATCCGGGCCGACCAGGCCGACCGGTTCGACAACCGCATCGACGTGGCGACGAAAACCTTCCTCGGGCTGACGGTGGCGTGCGCCCGCTGCCACGACCACAAGTTCGACGCCATCGGCACGAAGGACTACTACGCTCTGTTCGGCCTGCTCGAAGGGAGCACTTACCGACAAATCCGCATCGACGGGTGGAAGCAGAACCGCGAGGTGGCGGCGGAACTCGCGAAGGTGCGGGCGGAGTACCTCGGCCCGCTCGAACGGGCGGCTGGTTTGCCGCGGGTTGTCCCACCCACGCCCGCCGCCGCCCACCGCCATTCGGTCGTAATCGATTACACCGCGATCAAGCCTGGCGAGTGGCTGCCCGACGATGTGACCTTCGGCAACGGCCCGGTGAAGAAGGGGGCCCTCCGGGTCGTCGGCGACAAACTGGCCACCGAACCGGCCTCCGCCGCCGCGTTCGACCCCTTCTGGGCGAACCTCAAGCTCACCCCTGGCACAGCGAACGACGCCGGGGCGCTGGGCCGCACCACCCGAGCCGGATTCAGCATCCGCACGCCGAGCTTCGTGCTCGAAAAGAAAAAGCTTCACTACCTGGTTCGCGGCGGTGGGATGGGATTTGCGGCCGTGGGGCAGCAAGCCGTCATTGCCGGCCCATTGCATGGCGGTCTCATCACGGTGTTCGGCAACGACGACAAATACCGCTGGGTGTCTCACGACCTGAGTGGGTACGTTGGCCAGCGGTTACATGTCGAGTTGACCGCCGACCCGAAAACGCCGTTCGCGGTGGTGATGGTGGTTCAGAGCGACGAGGGCGCTCCACCGGTGCCGTTCGACCAGCCGAAGCCGCAAGCCGTGCCTGAAGCGGCCGAGTTGCTCGCCGAACTCGCCGCGAAGGAAAAAGAACTGGCGAAAAAGGCTCTCTGGCAGTCGCGGCTTGCCGTCGGCATGTGGGATGGGCCGGGGGTGGACTCGCCGGTGTTCGTCCGGGGAAACCCGCGGACGCTCGGCACGGTGGTGCCGCACCGCTCGCTGGAGGCACTCCACGGCCCGGCCGGGTTGACGAAAAAGACCGGCGGCGGGCGGTTGGTACTGGCCGAACTTTGGACCGACCCGAAGACGAACCCTTTCGTGCCCCGTGTGGCAGTGAACCGCGTGTGGCACCACCTGTTCGGCCGCGGGCTGGTAGCGAGTACCGACAACTTCGGCGTGCTCGGCGAAACGCCAACGCACCCCGAGTTGCTGGACTCCCTGTCGAACGACTTCGTCGCCGATGGCTGGAGTGTGAAGACGCTGATCCGCAAACTGGTGCTGACCGACACCTACCGCCAGTCGTCGGCCGGCTCGCCGGAGGCGGACACGATCGACCCCACCAACAGCCTGTTACACAAGTTTCGCCTCAAGCGGCTCGAAGGCGAAGCCATCCGCGGGGAGCGGACCCGTGGACGGCGACGGCCGGCGCAGCATCTATGCAGCGGTGCGGCGGAACTTCCTGTCGCCGTTCATGCTCGCCTTCGACACGCCCATCCCCTTCAGCACCGTCGGCCGGCGGCAGGTGTCGAATGTGCCGGGGCAGTCGCTCATTTTGCTGAACGACCCGCTCGTTCACGAACAGGCCGAACGCTGGGCGAAGAAGGTGCTCGCCGAGAAGGGAAGCACCGCCGAACGGATCGAGCGGATGTATCTGGCCGCGTTCTCCCGTCGTCCCACCGCCGACGAGGCGAAAACGTGCGTCGAGTTTGTGGCCGGCAAGGAACAGGACACGAAGGCGTGGGCGGAGTTGGCCCACACGTTGTTCAACGTGAAAGAATTCGTGTTCGTGAAGTGACGGGTGGGATCCATCAGGCGGAGCACGGAGGTAGAGGATGAGGGGCTGGGATCACACGGATCCGCCCGCTTGAATTGTTCTGATCCTTTTCATCCCGGCGTTTTCCCGCGTCATCCGTGCCCCGACTCCTCCAACTGTTTGAGGTCTGAAATGCTTTCGCGTCGTGAATGGCTGTTCCGCTCGGCCGCCGGGTTCGGCGGAGTGGCCCTCGCCACGCTGCTCGCGGACCAGGCCCGATCTGAAGGTGTGCTGGCGAAACCGCACCATCCACCGAAGGCCAAGGCGGTCATCTTCCTGTACATGGACGGCGGGCCGAGCCAGGTCGATACCTTCGACTACAAGCCGACGCTGGAGAAATTCCACGGTAAGGATCCGCACAAGGTGCTCGCCAAGGTGGAGCCAACGCAGTTCGCCAATGTCGGAAAGGTGATGCAAAGCCCGTGGAAGTTCCAGCGGTATGGTGAGTGCGGGGCGTGGGTGAGCGATCTCTTCCCGCATGTGGCGAAATGCGTCGACGACCTCGCGTTTGTGAAGTCGCTCACCTCGAAGTTTTCCGAGCACACGAGCGCCAACTACTTCTTGCACACCGGGGCCGGCATCCAGGGGCGGCCGAGCTGGGGGGCGTGGGCGAGCTACGGCCTCGGCAGCGGCAATCGAGACCTCCCGACGTTCGTCATCCTGAACGGTGGGCTGATCCCCCCCGGCGGGCTGGATAACTTCAACAGTGGGTTCCTGCCGGCCGCCCATCAGGGGAGCGTGCTGAAGGCGGGCAAGAACCCGCTCGCCTACGTTCTGCCGCTGGAGAAGGAACCCGGCCGGCAGAAGGCCAAGCTCGACCTGATGCGGAAGTTGGACCGGCTTGGCGCACCCAAGGATGATGCCATCGACTCGGCCATCGCCAACTACGAGACCGCCTTCCGCATGCAGACCGTCGTACCCGAGATTGCCGACCTGAGCAAGGAGAGCGAGGAGACGAAGAAACTCTACGGGCTGGACAGCAAGTACCCGCACACGGTCAACTTTGGCACCCAGTGCCTGATCGCCCGCCGACTAGTGGAGAAAGGGGTGAGATTTGTCGAACTCACATGCCCGAGCCTTGGGCACGATCGCTGGGATCAGCACAGCGGCCTGAAGAAGGGGCATGAGGACAATGCCCGGGCCGTGGATCAGCCGATCGCCGGGCTTTTGACTGATTTGAAAAAACTCGGCATGCTCGACAGTACTCTCGTGGTGTGGGGCGGGGAGTTCGGCCGCACACCGTTTGCCCAGGGGTCGGATGGACGCGACCATAATCCCTTCGGGTTCACAGTTTGGATGGCCGGTGGCGGGGCGAAGGGGGGCGTCAGCTATGGTTCGACTGACGAGTTCGGGTACAAGGTGGCCGACGGGCGGGCGGAGATGCACGACCTGCACGCCACCATGCTCCACCTACTCGGAGTCGATCACACCAAACTGACATTCCGCTTCGGTGGCCGAGACATGCGGTTAACTGACGTCCACGGTGAGGTGATCAAGCCAGTGGTGGCGTGAGGGTGAGCGTCGTGAAGTGAGGCGGCAAATGCCCGAACGCTTTAGCCGCTCCACCTCACGCCTCTCGCCGGGTGATTCACTTCTTCTCTTTCTCCAACTCGGTGGTTGCTGTCTTCCCGGCGGTGGCCTCCACCGACCCACGAGGAGCGAGTACGCCGGGGATGGCGAATAAGGTGTACTTCCCTGGTGGCACTTCCGGGATGGTCACTTTTCCACTCTTCGCCTTCCCGCCCAGGTCGAGTTGGGTGCCCATGCGGCCGGCGGCGAAGGCGGCGTCGTCGGGCACGGCCACATCGGATGGCGAGAGCCGTACCTCGCCGTCGAACCCAGCCGGGGTAGTCACCTCCACCGTCCCGCCCTTCCCGGCTACCAGCTTGAAATCCTGAGTCACCGTGCTGCTGACCTTCAACTCCACCTTGGCCCACGCCGCCGGCCCGCCGTCCAACCGGGCGAAGACAAAGTACGTGCCCGCCGGCAGGCCGGTGAACTCGAACGACGTGGCCCCCTTGTCGAACGACAGCACCGACTTGCGGGGTGGTGGTGGGTTCGACGAGACCTGCGTCACCTCATCGGGTGCGGGGATCTCGTAAGGCACCGAGTCGCCAATTTCGGCTTCGCCGAGTAATTCGATGTATCCCACTCGAAGGCTTTGCCCTTTCTTCCCAGGGTGGTCCACCGCCCCACGGATGGTGCACCCAGTCGGCTTGGCCTCAGGCTGAGGGGTGGGGAGAGTTGGTTCCGAGGCTGGCAGGGCGGGTTGGCTTTGTTCTGGAGCCGGGGCGGTGGATTTCGATCCACCACACCCGACCACGTTTAGTCCGACAACGGCTAGGAGCAGGAATGCAAACCGGGGCATGATCACTCCGGGGATCAGTCGACGTACAAGAATTCGTTCAGGTTCAGCAGCGAGTGGCAAAGGTCGGTGGCCGCCTCGGCCAGGGTGCCCTTGTGACTGGCCATGAAGTCGGCCAGCACGGCCAGTTCCTCGGTCGTGGGCGGACGGCCGACCGCAAGGGTGAAGGCCGTTTCCGGCACCTTCTTCGGATCGCCGGCCGCTTTCTCCGCCCGCTCGCCAAGCGCCTTTGCCACTTCCAGAGTAGAGGAGTCGTTCATCAGAGCCAAGGCTTGCGGGGCGGTGGTGGTCACGAACCGACGTGAACAGGCCTCGACCCGCTCTGGGCTGTCGAACAGTGCGAACAACGGAAAGCGGAGATTTCGCCGGACTGCCACGTAAATGCTACGGCGGTTCCTCTCGGCTAGGTTGGCCGATGGCTTCCAACTCTGGTTTACCTCCCGCAACTCGGTTGGCAGTTCGGGGAACACGCTCGGCCCACCGAATTTCCGGTTCAGTTGCCCGCTCACGGCCAACAGAGAGTCGCGGAGGGCCTCACCGTCGAGTCGCTTGCGGTTCTGCCGCCACAGCAACTTGTTATCTGGATCGATCCTGGCGAACGCCTCCGCTCGGCTAGTCTGCTGGTAGGTCGCCGAAGTCACGATCAGGCGGTGGATGTGCTTCAGGCTCCACCCCCGCGCCATCAACTCGCTGGCGAGCCAGTCGAGCAACTCCGGGTGCGTGGGGGTGTCGCCGGTGGCCCCGAGGTCGGCGGACGCCGCAGCGATGCCGCGGCCGAAGTGCTGCTGCCACACGCGGTTCACCGCCACGCGGGCGGTCAGCGGGTTATTCTTGCTGGCGATCCACCCCGCCAGAGCTGCCCGCCGCCCGCTGGTCGTATCGGTCGGCTTGGCGTCTGGCAGTTCGTGGGCGAACACGCTCAGTGCCCCAGGGGTCAACTTCTCGCCGGGCTTCTGCCAGTTCCCCCGCTTGAGCAACCGCTGATCGGGTGGCACCGGACCGACCTCGCTCATCGCCATCGCAGTCGGCACCGGCTTCGGCTTGTCGGCATCGAATGCGGCCAGTTCCTTGGCGAGTGCGTCCCACTTGTCCTTGTCTGGCCCTTTCGCCAGCGACGCCGCCGGCACACGCTTGGTGGAGTAAACCTGGGCCGCCACCATCGCCCGGATCTGCTTCTCCTTCGGCGAACACTTCTCTTCGGGGACGTCGAGCAGTTTGGCGTAGTCTGGGTCGAACCGCATCCGCTCCTTCGCCTCCGCCTTTTCCCGGTAAGGCTTCTCGATGTCGGCCATCTTCTTGCGGACGTCGGCTGTCTTTTGCTCCCACACCGCCCGCCGCCGTTCGTAGTCCACCTGGGCGTTGGCATCGAGCGCCACCTCGACCGGCTTGAAGCCGACGAACGCCGCCTGGAGGCGGTAGTAGTCTTCGGTCGGGATGGGATCGGTCTTGTGGTCGTGGCAGCGGGCACACCCGAGGGTGACGCCGAGGAACGCCACCCCGACGGTGTCGGTGATGTCGTTCAGGATCTCCTGCCGCCGTTGCTCGCAGTTGACCGCGTTGTACTCGTCCGGGTAGTGCCGGAGGAAGCCGGTGGCGACGATCGCATCGGGGTCATTCGGATACAATTCGTCGCCGGCGATCTGCTCCATCACGAACCGGTCGTACGGCTTGTCGGCATTGAAACTCTGGATGACGTAGTCGCGGTATCGCCAGGCGTTCGGCCGCGGGTCGTCGGCCTTGAACCCGTCGCTCTCCGCGTACCGCACGACGTCGAGCCAGAAGAGCGCCGCACGCTCGCCGAAGTGGGGCGACTTGAGCAATCGATCCACCACTTTCTCGAAGGCTTCGGCGGAGTCGTCCTTCAGGAACGCGCCAAGTTCCTCGGGGGTCGGCGGCAGGCCGGTCAGGTCGAACGTCACCCGCCGCAGGAGCGTGGTCTTGTCGGCCACCGGCGACAGCGTCATCCCTTCCTTCTTCAGGCGTTCCTGCACGAACGCATCCACCGGGTGGGTCTTGTCAGCTTCGGCCTTGCGGTCGAAATTCGCCGAGACGGGTTTGTAGGCCCAGTGTTCCGGGCCGAGTTTTGGCGGATCGTCGGCGAGGGCGGGCAGGGCGGTGAGCAGGACCGCGACGAGGGGGAAGGATCGCGACATGCCAGACACCGGGGAGGGTTGAAACGACGATAACCGAAGTAACTTCTCGGTTCCAGTAGAACAAGTCGACGATCCTCCGGAGCGTACCCATGACCCGCGTCGGAATCCTCATTTTCATGGACGTGGAGGTCCTCGACTTTTGTGGGCCGTTCGAGGTGTTCAGCGTTACCCGGCTGACAGAACCGCGGAACCGCACCGACGCCGGCCCGTTCGAAGTGAATCTGGTGGCCGAAACGCTCGCCGCAGTGACGACGACGGGCGGCATGCGAGTACTGCCGGATCACGACTTCGCCACCTGCCCGCCGCTCGACGTGCTAGTGGTGCCGGGCGGGTGGGGCACGCGGGAGCAGGTGGGCAACCCGGCGGTGGTCGAGTGGGTGAAACGGCAAGCGGCCGGGGCGAGGTGGGTGACGTCGGTGTGTACCGGGTCGTTCGTACTGGCCCAGGCCGGGGTGCTGACCGGCAAACCGGCGACGACCCACTGGCAGAGCCTCGACCGCATGGCCTCGGCCTTCCCCGACGTGAGCGTGGACCGCGAGCGTCAGGTGGTGGAGGCGGGGAACGTGCTCACGTCCGCGGGCATTTCAGCGGGCATCGACCTGGCCCTGATGCTGGTTGCGAAGTTACACGGCGAAACGGTCGCACGGGCCACCGCGAAGTACATGGAATACCCGTACCCGGAGGGGGTGGGGAGACGGGTAGCAGTAGCCCCGTAGGGTGGGTCCAGCGGGCGCAGCCCGCGCCGACCCACGGGCGAGACTGACCACCCCACCTCCCCCCTTGTGGGGGAGGTCGCCGGGTGAACGAAGTGAACACGGCGGGAGGTGGGGAGGGTTTGGTACAGCAGACCCCGTACCCGATTGGCTCGCTGCGCACACTCAATCGACCTCCCCCTCAAGGGAGGAGGTGGGTGGCTAAAGTCGTTTCTGCGTTACCCGTCCACGTCGAACAGCACCACCTTGCCGGTGTCGCTGCCGGCGGCGCAGGTGAGGCCGTCCGGGGCGAACGCCACCGCCCGCAGCTTGCCGATCTCCCAGGCGTACTGCCGGATCGGTTGCCAGGTGGCCGTGTCCCACATCGTCACGGTGGTGTCGTTGCTGGTGGTGGCAAGCAGTTTGCCGTCCGGCGAGAACGCCGCGGCGGTGAAGTGCTTGCGGGAGGCGTTGGCTTTTGTCACCAGTTCCGAGTCTGGTCGGGTCGTGTCGATGACGTGAAAGCTCGAATAATCGTCGCCGAGGAGGGCGATCTGGTTCCGCTGACTGATCGCTGCCAGATAAACGAAATCGGGCACTTCGCCTCGCCAACTGCCCACCAAGCCTCCACCGGCGGTGTCGATCACCTGCACTTGGAAATCACTCTGCCCCATACCAGGTTTTTCAGTCGAGTGGCTGATGGCCATTCGGTTTCCGTCGGGTGAAAGAAGCTGGCCAGCCGCCCACTGAAAATCCAAACCGTTTTCATTCCAGGGCGGCGGAAATCGAACTGCCCAATTTCGTTCGCCACCCCAGTCGCCCGCCTCGTAACGGTTGATCGCCACCCGCCGCTCCCCACCCTCGCCGTCAAGAGGCTGCCAGGAACGCACTGCCACCCTTCCATTTTGCGAGACCATGGAGGTGCGAAAGACAGACAACTCCTGATCGACGACCTCTTGGCCGGTATCGAGGTCCTGCCCTCGCCATTCCCATTCGTTGCAGACAAGTACTCGACGGCCGTCCGCCGAGAACATGATGTCGAACAGGTTTTGACTCTGGGGATCCTTGCAGCCTAACTTGCACAGCGGTTCCCCATCGCCCCACACGGTCCACACAAGTGCGATATCGCCCTCCACCGTCATACCGTGTGCTGCCAGATGAGTCCCGTCCGGTGAGAAGTGGAGTCTGCGGAGAGACGTGAACTACGGGCCGGTGAAGACACGCATGGGATTTCTCCATAACACTGGCGCCCGCAACCGGCCTGAAGGGCCGGGTTCTGTCAACCCAGGTCGGAGTGAGCGAAGCGAACGGAGGCCTGGGTCGGGAACACCAACCACTTCCGCCATGAAGGGGCGGGGGGCGAAGTTCGTCTCGG